>DKYP01000042.1 GCA_002499945.1 Lachnoclostridium sp. UBA7097 | reverse complement strand
ACACTTTGGAATTGCCAGCCCATTTCATAAGAATATAACCAAACCAGCCCACCACAACTTTTGTAGTTTATTGTAAAAAGAACTTGTATTGTTTATTAAAAAGAAGTAAAATAAATTATTAGGGAGTTAAAAGGAGGAATTATTTTGAAAACTAAAAGCACTAAAACAAAAAAACAAAGACGCATTGCAGATGAAATTTTATTCCAGGTAGGGAGAAGTGTCCTTACAGTATTTTTAATTGTAGCAATAGTTGCTGTTTTTATGGTACGCTGGATAATTGTATCTTCAAAGGAATCTGAACTTACATTACAGTCAAAGGCAGTATCATACCAGCTTACAGGCTTTTTTGAGAAATATGAAAAAGCATCAGGGCAGCTTGCTGCTAACCCAGAGATAAAACATGTACTGGAACAGACAAAGCCGGGCAGCAGCATTTTAGATACAGACAAAATGGATACTGTAGGAGAGAACCTGGCTGGCATTGCGGCAACGGACACAGAAAACATTATGGCAGTATGGATTGCAGACCTTGATACAAGCACCTTTACACAGTCAGATGGTTATACATCAGATGGTGGCTGGGACATTAAAGGGCGTGTCTGGTACCATGATTGTATTGAAGAAGGAAAGACAACGCTTACAGAGCCATATACTGACCCATCTACCCAGAAGACAGTATTAAGTGCAGTAGCACCTGTATCTGGTGAATCCGGGGATATACTTGGTGTTGTGGGCATAGACGTTTCACTGGACCATATGGTTGAAGTTATGTCAGAATATAAAATAGGCAGTAAAGGATATGTTTTCCTGGTGTCCAATGAGGGTACAATTATTTACCACCCACAGGAAGATATGCGCCAGAAAGATATAACAGAGGCGGGTGTATCACAGAATGTTATAGATGCAGTATCATCAGACGATGAACAGTTTTTAAGGTATAAAGCAGATGGTGCTGTAAAATATGGTGTTGCAGAGAAAGTAGGCAGTACAGGCTATACTGTAATAAGCAATATGCCATTTTGGGAATATTATTCAATGATTTTTGGCATGGTAGCAGCATTGGTTATTGTATTTGCCATAGGTATATTTATGATTGTGCTTAGCATAAAGAAAAGTGCTGCATCCCTTTCAAAGCCTATTAAAGAGCTTAACCATACAGCACAGCAGCTTGCAGCAGGAGACCTTGATGTGCATCTTGAAGTGACATCAGAGGATGAAATCGGCGAACTTGGGGAATCTATTAAAAAGACGGTTACAAGGCTTAAGAAGTATATTGTGTACATAGATGAAACAGCAGAAGTGCTGGCAAGGATTTCTGACGGGAAGCTTGCTGTTGAGCTTAAGAATGACTATGCAGGTGAGTTCCAGAAGATTAAGGATGCAATGTTAAACATTTCATCATCAATGAGTGATGTAATGAGAGGCATTAATGAAACGGCAGAACAGGTTTCAATAGGTGCTTCTGAACTTGCAGACGCTTCACAGATGATTGCAGAAGGTGCACAGACACAGGCTGCATCAGTACAGGAACTTGCGGACAAGACTAATACTGTGTCAGGACAGGTACAGGAAAGCCGTAAAGATGCAGAACTTTCTGCTAAGGCAACAGTACATGTTACGGAAATGATGGAACAGAACCAGGATAAGATGAAGATGATGATGGATGCAATGAATGAGATACGCAGCACATCACAGCAGGTTGTAGGCATTATCCAGACCATAGAGGAAATCGCAGAGCAGACAAACCTTTTGTCGCTGAATGCTTCCATAGAAGCAGCACGTGCAGGGGAGTTAGGAAAAGGCTTTGCTGTAGTTGCTGATGAAATCGGCAAACTTGCCCTTGAAAGCTCCAAGGCGGCAAGCATGACAAGGGAGCTTATTGGTGTTTCAATGGAAGAGATTAATAAGGGCAATGAAATAGCAAATGGTGTTATGGTTTCACTTGAAGAGTCAGTAAATGCTGTAGGGCGTGTTAATGACATGATTAAAAAGACCGCTGAAAATGCAGTATTGCAGGCAGAGAATATGGAACAGATACGTACTGGTATTGATGATATAGCACAGGGCGTAAATGACAACTCTGCTGTATCACAGGAAACATATGCAACGTCAGAGCAGCTTGCAACACAGACAGTAACACTTAATGAAATGGTACAGAGATTTGAATTTTAACCTTGCAGATGCTAAAAAATAAAAGTATTGTAATTTATGCCATGTTTTGTGTATAATATTTCCTGTATACAAATTTGTTGGAAGCGAGGTTATTTATGACAAGTAAAGAAAGAACAAGATTAAGGGCGCAGGCCATGAAAATGGACAGTATTTTCCAGATAGGAAAGACAGGCATTTCACCACAACAGGCGGAGGCTATACGTGATGCACTTAAAGCAAGGGAACTGGTTAAGATAAATGTACTTAAAAACTGCAGTGAGGATACTGGTTCACTTGCAAGGCTTTTGTCAGAAAGGACTGGTTCAGAAGTTGTACAGGTTATAGGGAAAAAGATTGTATTATATAAGAAGAATCCCCAGAAAGAGGAGAAGAGAAGGCTTGCTAAAAAACGTGAACTGGATAAAAGGGGATATGCCAGGAAGAAACCAGGGATGAAAAAGGCTTCCGGAAGGGCAGCAGGAAAGCCTGTAAAAGGCAGAAGGCAGGTATAACCCCTATGGGCAGGACAGGTATTATGGGAGGGACATTTAACCCGGTCCATATTGCACATATTAAAATGGCAGAGGCAGCATACAGGCAGGCAGGGCTTGACAGGGTAGTTTTTATGCCATCTAAAAACCCGCCGCATAAAAAAGATATTTCCATTATCCCGGAGGAACACCGTGGCGCTATGGTAAAGCTTGCGGTAAGGGGAATACCATATTTTGAGTATTCAGATTTTGAATTTAAAAGGGAAGGCATTACTTATTCTGCTACTACACTAGAACTTCTGCATATGCAGGACCCGGAGGAGAAATATTTTTTTATAATGGGCGGTGACTCATTCTTCCAGATTGAAAGCTGGTACATGCCTGGCAAGATTATGGAATATGCCACTGTAATTGCCACCAGCCGTAACGGTACCGGGAAAAGGCAGATGGAGATATATGCAAAAGAGTTGGAAAATAAATATAATGCAAGGATACTGCTTGTGGATATGCCGCAGATGGATATTAGTTCAAGCTGTATAAGGGAAATTATTTTGTCAGGGGGGGACGCTTCCATGTATTTGCCAGAAGGGGTATGGGAATATATTAAGAATAACAGGTGTTACTGTCCATAAAGCGGGCAGTAACGTTATTTGTAAGGAGATTATTATGTTGGAAAATGTTGATAAAATACAGGAAAGGCTTAAATCCAAACTTACACCTAAAAGATTTATACACACAACCGGCGTAAGGTATACTGCCGCTGCACTTGCAATGAGGTACGGGCTGTCTGTTGAAGATGCATCAATAGCGGGTGTGCTCCATGACTGTGCCAAATGTTTTTCCGATGATGAACTTGTAAGGAAATGCCTTAAGAATAATCTTGAGTGTACAGAAATTGAACTTAGGAACGGCTTTTTGCTTCATGCCAAACTTGGCGCATGTTATGCCAGGAAGAAGTATGGTATTGAAAATGAGGAAATAATTTCTGCGATAAGATACCATACTACAGGTAAAGCGGGGATGAAGCCGCTTGAAGCAATAATTTTTACAGCAGATTATATTGAGCCTGGCAGGAAGCCGCTGCCACATATTGAGGAAGTGCGCAGGATGGCATTTGTTGATATTGACGAAGCAATATACCAGATACTTGACAGGACACTTGGCTATCTTGGGGAAAAGGCAAAGACAGACAACAATGGGCGTGAAATAGATGTACATACAGTTGAAGCCTTTAAATATTACAGGCAGATACATGTTGAAAAAAACATAACATTTTAGAAATAAGGAGGATTTATGGAAGAACAGGCTAAAATGGCACGGATTGCATATAATGCCCTGGATGAGAAAAAAGGCGAAGATATTAAAATTATTGATATCTCAGGAATATCTGTAATGGCAGATTATTTTATTATTGCTAATGGGAATAATATCTCACAGGTGCAGGCACTTGTTGATAATGTTGAGGAAAAGATGCATGAGGCAGGTTTTGCAATAAAGCGCAAAGAGGGCAACAGAAGCAGCACATGGGTGCTTCTTGACTTCGGGGACATAGTTGTCCATATATTTGACAGTGAGGACAGGCTGTTTTATGATTTAGAGAGGATATGGTCAGATGGCAGGACAATAGATGTATCTGCTTTAAATTAGGAAAATAAGATATTTTAGAACATATGTTTGACAAATGCGGAATAAAGTGGTATTATATTATTATAATATCACTTTATCTAATTAGGAGGATGTTTTATGCCAAAAGGAAGGATTACTGCCAAGCAGCAGGAGATACTCGGATATATTAAATCGGAAATTGTAAATAAGGGTTATCCGCCGGCTGTAAGGGAGATTTGTGAAGCCGTACATTTAAAATCAACATCTTCTGTACATTCACATCTTGAAACACTTGAGAAGAATGGTTTTATACGCAGGGACCCGACAAAGCCACGTGCCATTGAAATAATAGATGATGACTTTAACCTTTCACGCAGGGAGATTGTAAGTGTGCCGGTAATTGGTTCAGTTGCAGCAGGTGAACCTATATTTGCAGACCAGAATATTGAAAGCTATATGCCAATACTTCCGGAGGACATGCCGGACGGGCCTGCATTTATGCTGCGTGTAAAAGGTGAAAGCATGGTTAATGCAGGTATATTTGACGGTGACAGGGTTTTGGTAAGGAAGCAGGAGTCTGCAGAAAACGGCGAGATAATAGTGGCACTTGTAGAAGATGCTGCCACAGTCAAGACATTTTATAAAGAAGACGGGCATTTCAGGTTACAGCCGGAGAATGATACAATGGAACCCATTATACTTGATGATGTAGTAGTGCTTGGAAAAGTAACAGGGTTGTTCAGGGTCTATAAGTAATTTGAAGCAGGAGGAGTGTTATGGACAGGTTAGACAGGCAGTTCGGGTTTATACGTGAAACAGATGGTTTAAAACAGGTTGTGCGCCAGTCTTACTTAGCAGACGGCAGCCGCAGGGAAAATGACGCTGAACATTCATGGCATCTTGCTTTAATGGCAGTCCTTTTAAGCGAATATGCAGATAAAGACATAGATGTGCTGCGTGTTGTGACAATGGTGCTGGTACATGATATAGTCGAACTTGATGCAGGTGACACATATGCCTATGATAATGAAGGCAATGCTACAAAGCGTGAACGGGAAGTTAAAGCAGCAGAAAGGATATTTAACATACTCCCGGAAGACCAGGCAGCATATTTAAGAAGCTTGTGGGATGAATTTGAGGGACAGGACACAAAGGAAGCTAAATTTGCCAATACACTTGACAAGTTACAGCCTTTAATGTTAAATGATGCATCAGGCGGCAAATCATGGAAGGAGCATGGCGTAAAGCTTTCACAGGTATTAAACCGTAATAAAAATACAGCAGAAGGTTCAAAAGAACTATGGGAGTATGCAAAGGAGAATTTTATAGAGCCAAATGTAGAAAAAGGAATGTTAAAAGAATAACAACAGGGGTATAGAAATGAAAAAGATACTGTATGTTACAGATTTAGACGGGACACTTATGAGGGATGACAAGTCATTTTCTAGTGAAACTGTAAACATTATAAATAACCTTATAGGGAAAGATGTATTAATTACATATGCAACATCAAGGTCAATAAATAGTGCTTCTGTAATTACAAAGGACATTAATTTCCAGATACCGGTTATAACCCTTAATGGTACAATTATTGTAAACCCGCTGTCAAAAGAACAGGATATAGCTATGTTTTCCAGGGAAACCCTGGAAGAACTGTACCAGCTTGTGAGGGGATTTGAAATTCCAGTGTCTGTTACATCATACACTGGTGGGGAAGAGAAAAAACTTTATCTTGCTGGAAGGACTAATGAAGGGTTTGATGATTATTTAGAAAGCCATGCCGGCGATAAGAGGTTCTGTCCTGTAGATACAGAGGAAATTCTTTACAGTGGGGAAACCTGTTATTTTACATTTATAGCAGACAGGGAAGAATTAGAACCATTGTATATGCAGGTAAAGGATGGCAGCAGGTGGGTTTGTAATTACCAGCAGGATAAATACCGTAAAGAATACTGGCTGGAAATTTCCCCTGTAAATGCAACAAAGGCAAAAGCAATACAAAAACTCCAGAAATATTATAACTGCACACACCTGGTTGTATTTGGTGATTCACTTAATGATATTTCAATGTTTAATATTGCAGATGAAGCTTATGCAACAGTAAATGCAGATGAAAGGCTTAAAGCTATTGCTACGGGTGTTATTGGCAGCAATAATTCAGGCGGCGTGGCAGAGTGGCTTAATATAAATGTAAAGTAACGGGGGCAGGCATAATGCAGCGTTTAAAAGAGGACATTAAGAACAGGGCATTCCATAAATTATACCTCCTCTACGGGGAAGAGGATTATCTAAAGAAAATGTACAGAAACAGCCTGAAGAAAGCAATACTTGCAGGCAGTGATGACATTAATTATTCTTATTTTGAAGGTAAAGATACAGATGTACTCCAGATAAAGGAAATTGTGGAAACACTGCCTTTTTTTAATGACTACAGGCTGGTAATAATAGAGGACAGCGGTTTTTTTAAATCAGCAAATACACTTACGGACTATCTGGAAGGAATTCCAGAATCTTCTATTGTTGTTTTTGTGGAGAAAGAAACAGATAAAAGAAATAAGCTTTATAAATATGTTAATAAAAACGGCATTGCAGTTGAAATGAAGCAGATGGGCGTTAAGGATATTAAACGTTTTGTAGCACTTATGCTTAAGGAAAATGGAAAAAAGATGAGGGAGGCTACAGCAGATTATTTCCTGCAACAGGTTGATAATTCAATGGTTAATATAACCAATGAAATAGATAAGCTTGTTTCATACACATATGGCAGGGAGGAAATAACGGCAGAAGATATAGATGCCATATGCTGTGTACAGGTTACAGGGCATATATTCCAGATGATTGATTATGCTATGGAAGGAAAAGCCAAAGAAGTATTAAAGCTTTACAATGACCTGCTAGAACTAAGGGAAAGCCCTATGTCTGTATTATACCTTATTACAAGGCAGTTTAACATGCTTTTACAGGCTAAAACAGCAGGAAATATTTCAAGGAATGAACTGGCATCAAGAATACAGGTGCCGCCATTTGCAGCAGGCAAATATATAAACCAGGCAAGAGGTTTTAAAGCCAGCCAGCTTAAAGAACTTCTTGACGGATGTGTGGAAACAGAATATAAATTCAAGCGTGGACTGCTTGATGCACAGACAGGTGTTGAAATACTTTTATTAAATATGTCACAGGGGCATGGTGCATAAAATGTTACTGTCTGCCATGCAGGCAGCAGCCAAAATTTACATCTTGTACATTCTGCGCCATAGTATAAAATTATATTCTGGGGAGATATTAGGGGAAATGGATAATTACAGTGTTAATAAAGAAGTTATGGATAAATATTCCTTGCGTGGCAAGGTTTTTAATAAAATACGTGAGGATATACTTGCAGGTAATTACCCTGAGAAGTTTGAACTCAGGGAAGCAGCAATCAGCAAAGAAATGGGTGTTTCACGTACACCTGTAAGGGAAGCACTCAGGCAGCTTGAATTAGAGGGGCTTGTTTCTATTATCCCTAATAAGGGTGCATATGTAAATGGCATTACCCCGAAGGATATTTATGATATTTATGTTATACGTTCATACCTTGAAGGGCTTTGTGCCAAATGGGCATGTGTAAATATTACTGAAAGCCAGATAGAGAATCTTGAGGAGATAATTTATTTAAGTGAATTTCATATCGGGAAAGAGCACTGGGACCAGATTTTTGAACTTGATAACAGATTTCATCTTGGAATGTATGAAGCCTGCGGAAGCAAAATACTTGAACATATACTTTCAGATTACCACCATTATGTTGAACGTGTAAGGAAGAATACACTGTCATCTTATGAACGCGCAAGTATGGCAAGTGCAGAACATAAGGCAATATTGCAGTCGGTTAAAGATAAAGATGAAGCAAGGGCGGAACGGCTTGCAAATGAGCATATTTTTAAATCAATAGACAATATAAAGAGCCAGGGGCTTGACAAGCTTATGCGTAAAAGCATGAATAAGTGAAAATAACAGATAAGAGGTTAGCAACAGACAAAAATAACTTATAAAAAATTATAAATATATGTTGGGTTTTATAATGTTTGTAAAAGGATTTGCAGAAGGTGGTGAGGATATAATGATAAAAACAATCCG
>DKYP01000131.1 GCA_002499945.1 Lachnoclostridium sp. UBA7097 | reverse complement strand
TTTGTATATGTTTTTAGTAGCAGGCATTATATGAAAAGGATAAGTAAAAGAAAACGTATAGTAGTCAAGGTTGGTACCTCTGCCCTTACACATAAAACGGGGATGTTAAATATAAGACGTGTCGGGCAGCTTGTAAGGACTCTTGCAGACCTTCATAATGCAGGGCATGAAGTTGTGCTGGTTTCAAGCGGGGCTATAGGGCTTGGCATGGGAAAGCTCGGGCTTAGGGAAAAGCCAAAGGATACTCCTGGCAAACAGGCATGTGCAGCTGTAGGACAGTGTGAACTTATGTATATGTATGATAATTTATTTGCAGATTACAGCATAACAGTAGCACAGATGCTTCTTACTAAATATGTACTGCTTGAAGACCGCAGGACTAATGTTGAAAATGCAATGGAACGCTTAATTACACACAGGGTTATCCCGGTTATAAATGAAAATGACACAGTTGCCATTGATGAGCTGGAACTTGAAGTCGGGGAAAATGATTCCCTTGCGGCAATAGTTGCTACAATAGCCAAGGCAGACCTGCTTGTAATAATGTCAGATATAGATGGCTTGTATGATAAAGACCCTCATAAGGAAAAAGATGCAAAGCTTATACCTGTAGTAAATGAAATAACAGAGGATATAAAAGCACTTGCTGGAGGTGTTACAACAAAGTTTGGCACAGGCGGCATGGTTACTAAAATCAATGCAGTAGAAATTGCATATGAAGCAGGGATAGACGTTGTAATAATGAATGGGAAAAAACCAGAGAAGCTTTATGATTTATTTGAAGATAAAGATGTTGGGACACTTTTCTGTTGCAGTGGGGAATAAACTCTTGCAGTCACAGATAAATTTATCTTGTATGCTTTAAGGCAGTATTATATAATAGAATACATAGAAAGGGTGAAGAAAATTATGGTAGGGCAGGTATTAGAATATGAAGCTAAAACAATAAGAAACCAGGGCCGTGCAGAGGGAAGGCTTGAAGGCATAAGGTCAGTTATAATACAAATGTACAGAAAGGGGTTTACACTTTCACAGATAGCAGCAGCTACTGATATGGAGGAGAATGAAATCCAGCAGATTATAGATAAGGAACAGGGGTAATGGTAAAATGAAAGGTAATATCCTGGTAGTAGATGATGAAAAAGAAATAGCTGACCTGATAGAAGTATATCTTGCCAATGACGGGTATACTGTACTTAAATTTTATAATGGTAATGATGCTCTGGAATGTATTGGTAAAACAGATATAGACCTTGCAATATTAGATGTGATGCTTCCAGATATTGATGGTTTCCATATTTGCCAGAAAATAAGGGAGAAATTTTTTTATCCTGTTATTATGCTTACAGCAAAAGTTGAAGATGGTGATAAAATAATGGGCCTTACCATTGGCGCTGATGATTATATTACTAAGCCTTTTAACCCGTTAGAGGTTGTGGCAAGGGTTAAAACACAGTTAAGGCGTTATGTAAGTTATAATAATTCTGCACATATACAGGCACCAGAGTGTAATGAATATGATATAAAAGGGCTTGTTATTAATAAAAATACTCATAAATGTACACTTTATGGAAAAGAGGTGCTGCTTACCCCTATTGAATTTTCAATATTATGGTATCTTTGTGAGCATAAGGGCAATGTAATTTCATCAGAGGAGCTTTTTGAAAATGTATGGGGTGAGAAGTTTATTGACAATAATAATACAGTTATGGCGCATATCGGAAGGTTAAGGGAGAAACTTAAAGAACCTGCCAAAAAGCCAAAATTTATAAAGACTGTCTGGGGGGTTGGTTACACTATTGAGTAAAAGGCCGGAGTCAAAGGGAAATTATAATAGCAGGATTATAAGAAATATTGTATTTAAATATTTTTTATCACTTATTGGATTTTTTTGTGGTTTTATTCTTTTTGTAATCCTGGCATGGTCATATTGTTCAAGGCTTTCATGGCACTGGAGCAACCCGGTTTATGTTTTTCTAAATTATGTAAAAGAATATATACTTGTATTTGCAGGTGTCCCGCTTATAGCCGGTGGAATTTTAATAACGTACCATTTTATGGCAAAACCTTTATGGTATCTTGATGAGGTTATTTCTGCCTCTGAAAAGCTTGCAAACCTTTCAGGAGAGCAGATTATACTTCCTGGTGATATGAAAAATGTACAGGACAAGATGAACCTGGTACGTGAAAAAGCTATTAAAAATGCCAATATTGCAAAGGAAGCAGAACAGCGCAAGAATGACTTAATTATTTATCTTGCACATGATTTAAAGACACCACTTACTTCTGTAATAGGATATCTGACACTGCTGCGTGATGAAAGGCAGATATCAGAAGAACTTCAGGAGAAATATTTATCAATTTCACTTGATAAGGCAGAGCGTCTTGAAGAACTTGTAAATGAGTTTTTTGAAATTACAAGGTTTAACCTTTCTAATATTACATTGCAGTACAGCAGGGTCAATTTAACACGCCTGCTTGAACAGACTGTATTTGAATTTAAACCGATGTTTATGGACAAAGGACTTGAATGCCAGCTTGAAGCTGCACCAGATATTATGTTAAAATGTGATGCAGATAAGATACAGCGTGTCTTTGACAATCTTTTAAGGAATGCTGTATTTTACAGTTTTGATAACAGTGTTATTAAGATAATTGTAGTACAGGAGGATAAAGAAGTATCTGTAAAGTTTATAAATAATGGTGATACTATCCCGCAGGAAAAGCTTGGGCGTATTTTTGAACAGTTCTACCGGCTTGACACTTCCCGTGCCTCAAGGAATGGCGGTGCAGGGCTGGGGCTTGCCATAGCAAAGGAGATTGTGGAGCTGCATAATGGGCACATAACTGCAGAAAGTGCAGATGAAGTAATAGAATTTAATGTTATTGTTCCTTTTTTGTAGGAAAACTGTAAGAAATTTTTGATTATAATTAAAGAAAATTATAGCATAAAAATGAAGAAAGGCACTCTTGTTTCTGGTACAATCCATTGTATCAAAACAAGAGTGTTTTTGTTTTGCAAAAGAAATAATTTAAAAACGTGTAAATACGTAGAAAAGAGGTTTAAGATGCAGAGGAAAAAAATTGCAGTTATTTTTGGAGGAAATTCTACAGAATATGAAGTATCATTACAGTCAGCTTTTGCTGTTCTTGAAAATATCAACAAAAATGATTTTGAAATTATTCCTGTCGGGATTACAAGGGATGGCGAATGGTACCACTATACAGGGGAATATAAAAAAATCCAGGATAATACATGGACAGAAAATGATAAAGATATTATTCCTGTTGCAGTTTCACAAAACCGTTCTGTAAAAGGAATTTTAGAACTTATTAATGGCAGGTATAAAACTATAAAAATTGACCTGGCATTTCCAGTATTGCATGGAAAGAATGGTGAGGACGGGACTTTGCAGGGGCTGTTTGAACTGGCAGGAATACCAGTTGCCGGCTGTAATACACTTTCTTCTGCGCTTTGCATGGACAAAGACAGGGCGCATAAAATTGTAAAACTTGCAGGGGTAACTGTGCCAAAATCAGTAAAATCCAGCACTACAGGAATGGCAGCAGATGCAATAGAAAGGTTCAAAGAGGAAATAAAACAAAAACTTGGATTCCCGGTTTTTATAAAACCTGTACATTCAGGCTCATCTTTTGGCATAACAAAGGTAAATTGTATTGAAGAACTTGATAATGCAATAGGGCTTGCATCAGGACATGATACAGAAATTATTGCTGAAGAAGCCATTGAGGGCTTTGAAACAGGCTGTGCAATACTTGGTGGTACTGGCAGCGGGGAACTTTTTACAGGGCGTGTTGATGAAATTGAATTATCAGATGGTTTCTTTGATTATAAAGAGAAGTATACATTAGAAACATCTAAAATTTATATGCCTGCACGTATTAGCAGGGAAACAGAGGAGCGCATTAAAAAAGCTGCCATAACAATATATAAAGCGCTTGGCTGTTCCGGCTTTGCAAGGGTTGACATGTTTTTAAAGCCATCCGGGGAAATAGTTTTTAATGAAGTAAATACAATTCCCGGGTTTACTTCACACAGCCGTTTTCCAAATATGATGAAAGGAGCTGGCCTGTCTTTTGCTGCAATGTTGGACAAGCTGGTAAGGTTATATATATGATGAAAAGTATTATGCTGGAAAAAGAAAAAATATATAGTGGAAATCTTCTGCTTGTTAACGCAGATTATCCATTAAAAAATACAGGAAAAGGAAAAAGAGAGAAATTAGTGCCTGCCTGTATCCATTTTCCTGCAATTCTTTTAAAACATGATGCAGCAAGTATTTTGCAGCTGGTTTTAGAAAAAATTTCATCAGGGAACATGATTGTACCTGTAAGCGGATACCGCACTAAAAAAGAGCAAGAAGAAATATATAGTGGTTCATTAAGGGATAATGGCGAAGATTTTACTAGAAAATATGTTGCACTCCCTTGCCATAGTGAACACCAGACAGGGCTTGCCATTGATTTGGGGCTTGCTAAAGAAGAAATAGATTTTATACGTCCTGATTTTCCATACACAGGCATTTGCAACCAGTTCAGGAAAACCGCCCCGGATTATGGTTTTATTGAACGTTACCAGAAAAATAAAGAGCAGGTTACGGGTATTTCACACGAACCATGGCATTTCAGGTATGTAGGATACCCGCATTCAAGAATTATTACAGATAATGGTTTTTCACTTGAAGAATATATAAAATTTATTAAATCATACAGAAATGGATGCAGTCTGGTTTATAAAGACAAGTGCGGGGTTAGTGTTGAAATATACTATGTACCAGCGGTTTCAGATAAAACCATATTAGATGTCCCTGATAACCAGATTGTGCAGGTTTCTGGAAATAATATAGATGGTTTTATTGTAACAGCTTGGAGGAGAACCAATGAGAAGGAATAAAAATTATACAGGAATTGACTTTGCAAGATTTGTATTTGCATTATTAATTATTGCAATCCACACATCACCACTTGCTTCTTTTAATGAAACAGGGGATTTTATACTGACAAGGGTTATTGCACGCACTGGTGTACCGTTTTTCTTTATGGTATCAGGCTTTTTCCTGGTTACAGAATATACATGTGGCAATGGCAGGCTGGCAGGATTTATAAAAAAGACAGCTATAATTTACATTGTGGCAATATTAATTTATATTCCAGTAAATATATATAATGGATATTTTTCTATGGATAATTTTTTGCCAAATATTATTAAAGATATTATATTTGACGGGACTTTATACCATTTATGGTATCTTCCTGCATCAATTACTGGTGCAGCCATAGCATGGTATCTTGTAAAGAAACAAGGATTTGCAAAAGCATTAATTATATCAGTAATCCTTTATATAACCGGGCTTTTTGGTGACAGTTATTATGGAATACCTGAAAATATTCCTGCATTAAAAAGCTTTTACAGCCAGATTTTCCTTATAACAGATTACACAAGAAACGGGATTTTCTTTGCGCCAGTATTTTTCATTCTTGGGGGATATATATCAGAAAACAGAAGCCAGCTTTCATTTGGCAAAAACTTATGTGGCTTTATGGCAAGTTTCTTGTTAATGCTTACTGAAGCTTTAATTTTACATGGGTTTAAATTACAGCGGCATGACAGCATGTATATATTTTTACTGCCTTGTATGTATTTCCTATTTAACCTGCTTTTATTCTTTAAAGGGAAACGCCTTGTAAATATAAGGACATTATCACTGGTAATTTATATTATACATCCAATGATGATTGTTATAATACGCATGTGTTCAAAATTGCTGCATATCCAAAAAATTATTATAGAAAACAGCCTTGCCTGTTATTCTGTAACCTGTCTAAGTTCTGTAATATTTAGTATATCTGCCATTGCCCTGTGGAACAGGTATAAGCCATTTAAAACAAAACACAATCCAGAAAAAGACAGGGCATATATTGAAATTAACCTTGATAACCTTGGACATAATGTAAAAGTGTTGCAAAAAATCCTGCCAGAAAAGTGTAAATTAATGGCTGTTGTTAAAGCAGAGGCATATGGGCATGGAAGCTTCGGGATTTCCACGCATCTTGCCAGAATGGGTGTAAAAGCATTTGCAACAGCTACAATAGATGAGGCGGTAAGGCTAAGGGAATATGGTATAAAAGGGGAAATACTGGTACTTGGGCATACAGATATAAGGCGTGCATATGAACTTAAAAAGTATAACATTATACAGACTATAACAGACTTAAATTATGCAGAAGCGTTAAATAAACAGGGAATATATGTTAAAGCACATATAAAAGCTGATACAGGTATGCACAGGATTGGAATAGATGCAAGTGATACAGAAGCAGTAAAAAAGGTCTTTAATATGGAAAATATAGAAGTGTGTGGAATGTATACACATCTGTGCTGTGCAGACAGTTTAGAGCCAGAAGATATTTTATATACAAGAGAACAGATTAGCAGTTTCTATGGCCTTATAGATACATTGGAAAAAAGTGGCATAAAAATCCCCAAGCTGCATATCCAGAGCAGTTATGGGATGCTAAACTACCCAGGGCTTGATGCAGATTATGCAAGGGCTGGCATAGCATTGTATGGTGTGCTTAGTTCACCAGGGGATAAAACTGTAATTGACCTCGGGCTTAAACCTGTACTTTGCCTTAAATCAAAAGTTATACTGGTAAAACAATTAAAAAAAGGGGAAAGTGCAGGGTATGGCAGGGCTTTTACAGCAGAGCGTGACAGCCGTATTGCAATAGTGCCTGCCGGCTACGCTGACGGAGTACCAAGAAGTTTATCCTGTGGCAGGGGAAGTGTCCTGGTAAAAGGCATGCTTGCACCAGTTGCAGGACGGGTCTGTATGGACCAGCTTGCTATAGATATAACAGATATAGAAGGTGTTAATACCGGGGATATGGTAACAATAATAGGTGCAGAAAACAGCGGGGCAGGGGCAGCAGAAGTTGCCAGTTGTTCAGGAAGCATAAGTAATGAACTTTTATCAAGGATGGGGACAAGGCTGCCAGTTGTTTTTTCGTAGATTTAGGTTAAAAACTATTAAAGATATATTGGATTTTATTTTGTTAATATGGTATATTAAATATATCAATAGAAAAGGAATGGTGTATTATATGGAAGCATTAGACATAGATATTTCTGGTATGGCAGGAGCTTTAATTGAGCACTCTATGGTAATTTCTAATTTTTTAATAAAAGCTGGAAGCCAGGTCCAGGACAGTATCTGCAGGGTATTTGGTGATAATGTGCAATATAAATGGATTGCTGGCGGTGAGGAAAAAATTGTAATTCCTGATGTTTCTATTAACTGCCGTTTCAAACAACGGCGTGGCAATTCTTTTTTTAATAATCCACGTTTTGTTATGGAGGTATTATCGCCTTCAACCGAGAGCTATGACCGCGGCAAAAAGATGGAATTGTACCGTCAGCAGGAAATTGATGAATATTGGATTGTTGACTGGAGGAAAAGGCAGATAGAAATTTACGTATTAGATTATGAAGATAATATGCCTAAATATTATTTATGGAAAACGGTTATAAACAACAATAAAGATGAGCTTAAGATGGTTCATTTTCAAAATGTGGTGATAAAATTTGATGATTTATTTGATGGCATAGATTATGAACCGGAAATGGAGGAGTAGTTAAAGCAGAAGATTATCATGTTATTTCTTTCAACTTTCTTAATTCTATGAGTGTGATTGTTTGCTCCTCAAAATTAACGGTTGCCGTGATATAAATTTTCTGCTACAATCTATACGTAATATTTTGGTTTGTAACAGTCCAGATACTATGGTACTATATGGAGGAAAAATGGGTACAGAATTTAAACCAATCAAAGAAGGAAAAGTGCGTCAGGTATATGATATCGGTGAAAGCCTGGTCATTGTAGCGACAGACCGGATTTCTGCATTTGACAACATTTTACAGAACAAGATCACAGACAAAGGCGCTGTGCTGACAAAAATGTCCAGTTTTTGGTTTGATTATACGAAAGATATCGTGCCAAACCATATGATTTCTACAGATGTGAAAGACATGCCTGAATTTTTCCGGACGGAAGAATTTGAAGGGAAAAGTATGAAATGCAAAAAACTTACGATGATTCCGGTCGAATGCATTGTAAGGGGATATATTACAGGAAGCGGATGGGAAAGTTACCAGGCAAATCGTACAGTATGCGGCATCCGGCTTGCAGAGGGATTAAAGGAATCAGACAAACTGCCGCAGCCAATTTATACGCCGACGACAAAGGCAGATCTCGGTGATCATGACGAACATATTACCTTTGAACAAAGTGAGGAGATTCTGGAAAAAATTTTCCCGGGCAAGGGCGCTTCTTATGCAGCCCAGATTAAAGATTATACCATTCGGTTGTACGAAAAATGTGCCAGCTTTGCACTTTCAAAAAATATTATTATAGCAGATACGAAATTTGAATTTGGATTGGCTGAAAATGGGACAGTTGTTTTGGGTGATGAGATGCTGACACCAGATAGTTCCAGGTTTTGGCCATTGACAGGATACACGCCAGGCCAGTCACAGCCATCTTTTGATAAACAGTATGTACGGGATTTCTTAAAAAATAATCCGGAGAGCGGCAATTTGCTGCCGGATGATGTTGTGGAAAAGACAGCCGCAAAATATCGGGAAGCATATGAACTGTTGACAGGAGAGACATTCCGCAGATAAAGCAGGTTTATTCCGGAGGATGATTTATGGATAACAACTATTTGGAAATGGAACCTTCATCTTCACAGTTTGAAGACAGCCTTCATGAAGAATGTGGCGTAATTGGCGTATATGATTTTGATGGCAGTGATGTAGCATCTGATATATATTATGGGATGTTTGCGCTCCAGCATAGAGGGCAGGAAAGCTGC
>DKYP01000039.1 GCA_002499945.1 Lachnoclostridium sp. UBA7097 | reverse complement strand
TCCAGTTTTAGTTTACCACTTCAGTTACACTATCTTCATGCGTTTGTCCTGGGCATATTTTACCTGTAAAAAACAGATACCCGTTAAGGATATCTGTTTTTATTATGCTGCATATAAGATTGTTACAGGATTATTTTTTAACTTTAATCTTTTTACCTGCGCCTTTAGCCTTAATAATCTTTTTATATGCTTTAACCTTGCCCTCTGGTACTTTAACAATTGCTTTGCTGTTTATTCCCTTAAATGCATTACTGCCAACCTTTTTAGCTGTAAGTCTTTTAGTCTTTATTACAATCTTCTTTAAATTTTTGCAATTCCTGAATGCATTTTTGCCAATGCTTGTGATATTTTTACCAACTGTAATTTTTGTAAGTTTTTTATTGCCACTAAATGCATTTTTTGCAATGGCTGTAACATTATATTGCCTGCTGTTAATCTGGACAGATGCAGGAATAACTATTTCTTTAATGTTTTTCCTGGCACTTACACAAGTCACTGTCTTAGTACCGCTTACTGATGCCACTTTGTAAGTAATGCCTTTAGTAATAAACTTTGTACCTTTCTTTACCTCTGGTGATGAAGCTGGCTTATTTGACGGGCTTACTGTCTGTGAAGATTTATCTGTTACTGATGGCGTTACAGATGGTACTGGTGTTACTGTTACTGAAGGAACATTGCTTGCTGTAGCACCTGGTGTTGCAGATGGTGATGGCATTACTGATGGTATTACTGACGGTGTTACAGATGGCACTGGTGATGGTACCGGTGTTGCCGTTGGTACAGGCGTTTGTGTTGTATTGCCTGGAATATATGCATTATTTAATGGCGGGGTGGTTGTCTGCTTTGGTGTTGTATCTGTATAGCAGAGTACATATGTTGAAAACCTGCTGCCATCAAAACTAAGCATATTTCTGTTCCTGTCATAACTGCATTGTACTTTTGAAGATTCAATTCTTCCATTCCTGTTTTTATGAAGGCATATAATATAATATGTCCTTACTGTACCATTCTTTACTGCCGGAATATTTCCAGGAAGTTCCATAACTATTTTTACTGGCTTTGTAAGTTCATTTACAGGTGTTCTTGCAATTACCTGGTTGTTTTCTGTATACCTGCATACGCTAAGCAATGAAATATCAAGGACTGCTGCAGTCTTTACCTCTACATTTGCGCCGCTATTGCCTGCCTGGGTTTCCTTTCTTATATCCTCTATAACTGCATTATTTTCCCTTTTTTCATCTTCATTAGTAATGCCGCCTGCCTTTTCATCCACTTTAATTGAAATATCTATAAATGCTTTATTATTCCTGATTGCATCTATTGCATTCCTTGCGTTTTCTTTTTCCTGTGTATTTGCAGATGCACTTCCGGCCAGTTCTTCCAATGCAGATGATACATCATTTTTAATATCTTCCTCTATGCCCTTAAACATTGTCTGGCTTAAATTTGCTCCGCCAACATTGTTTATGGTATCAGTACCGTTTTCCCTTACTGCTGCTTTTTCTGTTTTTATTTCCAGTGAATCTACTTTTGTATCAGCTGTAAAACCGCTAAGTGTAATTATATATACACCATTTGCCGCTTGTACAATCTCTGGAACATTACATGTATTGCCGCTTACATTTGCCTTTGCAGAAGAAATTGCATAACCGTCTGCTGGTGTAATTGTAAACCTGAGTTTATCATCAGCAAAAACTTTCCCGCCTGTTGCAAATTCCCCGTCTTTTCCATCAACAGACACAGATACTTTTGCATTATCAGGATTAAATGTTACAAATGTTACAACATACTGTGCATCATTAACTTCCAGTGATGTTTCAAATACATCTGTCCTCCCATACTGTGACACTGTGGCACGTATTGTTGCCTTTCCTGCTTTAAGTGCTGTTATAGTGCCGTCTTTTGCAATAGTTGCAACAGAAGCATCACTTAATCCATAAGTGCATACAGCATCTTCTGCAAGATTTGATATGCTGATTTTACCGCTTTTGCCCGTTTGAAGTAATACAGGGGCAATAACTGGTGCATCCTTTATACCAAGGTTAATATGGAATTTTATCTCTTTTTCTATATAATGAAGCAAAATATCTGCCTCTGTCATATTTTCATGTGCTTTTGTATCAAATGCCATGGTATTGCGCCAGCCAATTCCGTCTATCATGCTGCCTTTAAATTCTGCCATGGAGCTGTCCTGTACAGATTCACCGTAAATTTTATAACCATCCGGGGCTGTAATATACTGTGTCGGAATCTCTGTTTCCCCAGCATAAAGGACAACTGTTCCTGCACACTTAAGCACATCTTCTGAAGGCAGCTTGCATTTAACATTATCCCCTTCAACTTCCATGTATACAGTTACTTTCTGCCCGTCATAAAACTCAATTACTGCCCTTAATTCCCCGTCCTTTACTTTCTGTCCTTCTGATAAATATTTGTTGAAAAAGTCCCCTGTAAGTGAAAATGTACCTTTAGCATAATCCACAGTATACTCTTTTCCATATTGGAGATAAAGCCACCAGCTTGAATCCGGGCCTACACGCCCCGAAGCCTGGTACGCTGTTACACGCCTTACCTCACTTCCATTAAAGTTAAAAGGAATACTTATAATTGTATTTCCATTCCCGTCTTTACTTCCTGTTGATGCTTCATAAGATGGCGTACCATAATAAACCAGATACTCATGCCACACATATCCATTGTCAAAACAAAAATCCAGGTCTTTAAATTTTCCATATCCAGCATTGCTTAAAAGGCTGTTTACATAATCCTTTTTAAGAGTAACCGTACTGTCTGCATATGTATAATCTGTGCCTTCTGTTAAACCAGTAATGCCTGTAAATGTATTTGTCCCATTTAGTGTAAGCGGAATCTGTACATCCTCCTGTGCAGGACCAGCAAAATAAATTGTGTCCAGGCCTGTTGCATAAGAAATACGGCTATCCATTGTCTTAGAAAGTGCATCACCAACCCTTGGATACTTCCATTCATTTGTTACACGGGAAATTCCAGAACCATTATCCCAGAACATCAGGCATACATTATTATCACGGGCAGCAGACCTTATATAATCATAATATTTAATCTCCTCGCCAATCTGCATACAGTTATCCCCTGTATCATAGCCAAGTACACCAAACTCACTGACAATAACACCAATGCCGTCATTTAAGAAGCCTTCTCTCATTGCATCCATAAAATTATCTATTGATTCTTTTGCAGTAATCCCGCCTTCACCTATTGGCTCATTAAATCCTGTTATTCCTTTATTAATGGAATATACCCACTCGCTGTAGTAATGGACAGCCGCTATTATATAAGGGTCATTAAGTTCCTTTATAAAACTATTTAATGCCAAACATCTGTCCGCACCAGCGTTATGGTCATAAGCCGGCATTACAATCATACGTTTTGTATTATTGCCACCAGAAGCCCTTATTATATCATGCGCAGTTTTATTAATAAACATTA
The DNA here is from genome assembly GCA_002499945.1 of Lachnoclostridium sp. UBA7097. GTDB lineage: Bacteria > Bacillota > Clostridia > Lachnospirales > Lachnospiraceae > Butyribacter. The sequence goes on along the minus strand of DKYP01000039.1, from coordinate 4,328 downwards.
CCTGCTGCTGTTGTTCATCTGTCCCTTCTTCCCCTGGATTATATTCATTGATGGTTTCAAAACACAACTTATTAACACCATTTTCATCAACACCTTTATCCTTAAACCTGTCTGCCAGCTGTCCCCAGAAATCCTTGTACATACGGTATTCTTCAGAAGTATTTTCTTCATCCCATGCTTTTCCGTCCCAGCATTTCTCAAGCCATGTCCATGAATCATGGTGTATATTTGTCATAACATAAAAACCTTCATCAAGTGCCCAGCCAATCACTTCTTCTGCCCTGTCAAGATAGCTTTTATTAATAACATATTTATATTCATTGTCCTTTGCATTCTGGTTTATTGTATACCTTCTGTAAAACGTAAGCGGAATACGGATATTATTAAATCCCTTTTGCTTAACAGACTGTATAAGTTCCCTTGTTACCTTGGGATTACCCCATGCCTCTTCTATAGTATCTTCTTCATCTAAATTCGTATTAATACACTCCAAAGAATTTCCTAAATTCCAGCCATTGCCCATAGCCCTGACGTATTCCATAGAAGGAGTATCTGTCTTTATCGTTCTGGCTTCTGTATAAAAACATATTTGCCCATCATTTGATGAATCATAGGCAAAATAAGAATCTGTCCCTTCATATGCCTTGTCACCCTCTTTAAGCCCTGACCATATGTTTTTCAAATCCTTTGACTGGCTGCTTAACGTAACACCTATTGGAATTTCATAACTGTCATTTACAGTGATGCTATTTACAGTAACCGTTGCATCACCAGTCATAATATCCTGTTCATTTTCCGTGTTATTACAAATATAACCAATAGTCTTCATTCCATCTGCACCATTATAGGAAATTTGCAAATCCTGGGTATTACTTCCAGCATTTAAAACTACCTCCTGGGTATACCATGAAGAATCTATTGCCTTAAATTTTGTTCCATCTTGTACGCCATTTGTTGTAACATTGTAAACAAGTTTATTAATTTTTGTTTTTTCATACCTCTTATCCTGCGGATTTTGTGGATTATCCTCTCCGCCACCGGATTCACCACCAGAAGATTTTACATAGAAACATATATTCCCACTGTTTTGTTCCCCTTCATATGCAAAATAAGAATCTGTTCCTTCATATGCTTTATCTCCATCATTAAGCCCTGACCATCTGTTGTGCAAACCAGACGCATTTTTAGACAATGTAACATTTACTGGAATTTCATAATTCCCATTTACTTTAACTTTATGTATGACAACTTCTGCATTACTATCTGTCATGGTATATTCATTACCTGTACCATCCTGCTTTGGAGTAACTGTATCATAAATATAGCCCATATTTACCATTCCATTTGTTTCATTGTCAAATGAAATTGAAAGTTCCTGTTCACCTGTCACATCATTTTTTATTTCACAATTTTTATCATTCCAGTCAGAATTTTGTACCATAAATCCTGTGCCCTGCTGGATATCCGTTGCTGTAACAATGTAAACCAGGCTTGTAATTTTAGTCTTTACATATTCCTCATTCTGTGTGTCATCTGCCAGAGTGCTAATACCCCCCCCCGGGCTTTCTGACGCATATGCTACAGCTTCATATGGCAATGAGCCCAGCAACATTGCAAATGTTAAAATTGCAGTAAGTAACTTTTTAAACATATTTCCTTCCTCCTTTATAAATATTTTTGTTGTAATATAGAAAAAAATAGAAACTGTGTATAATTAATTAAATTATAAATTCCAGCCACCTTTACAGGTACTGGAATAATCTAACTTTTTTCACATGAATAATTGCACTTGCTTTTTAATTTGTTTTTTAGTTAAATTTATCCAAAGACTAAATTATCTGGCAAATTTTAAAGTGCTTCCAATGGACAGCTGTATGAATCCGCCGGTGCTTAAATCTGGTATTTTCAGATTTTATGCACCGTTGCGTGATTCGTCCAAGCGGAAGCGGGCTGTACATGGAAGACTTTAAAATTTGCCAGTGCATTAATAAAAAAACTTGAAATACCCTTATTATAGAAGTATAATAAAAAAAGAATATAAACTTAAAACAGAAAGGGGGTTATGATATGATTATACAAAGGATTTCAAGTAACAGGGCTGCAAGCGGACTGTATGTATTTAACAACAATAATTACAACCAGGCTGGCAGTATCCCTGTTAATCCTGTAAAACCTGTCAAAAAGTTACCAGGCTTTGAAAGCGGGGAAGAACAGAAACGCCCTGCCGCCATATACCAGCAGAATGGCAGTCCGGACGGGATACAGGCAGCAGGTACAAAACAGATTGATTCAATTAAGAATGAATATATGTCATCTGGCAAGGCAGAATATAATACAAGCAATATGTATGAACGCCAGAGAATGGCAACAGAAGGTACTGTCCTTATTGGCATGAATATTGATACATTTGCCTGATAACTGGCAGGACATATTTTAATCTTTTTACTTTTAAGACAGGAGGAACTTTAAATGCGCTGGTGGAAAAGGCTTATATTTTCAATTATCAGTCTTGTATGGGGATATATTTCCCTTGACTACCTCTATTACGCATTTTCAAAACTGGTTAATTCAAAAGGCAGTCCGGAATATTACGCACCAGAAAGCGACGGCTTATACCAGCTTATCGGGCTTGCCATGTTTCTTCTGTGGTTTTCTATTACTGCGGGCTATCTTTTCATTATAAAGAAATCTTCAAACCAGGTAGACATTATTGAAGAAGATTATAAAACTGGCAGGCAGACATATAAAAAGAAGTGGGCTGATATAGTTTTACAGGTTGCATTTATTATAACAGGCCTTATATTACGATGGGGGTATGTAGTTTATATATATATCCCGGATTTATAGAAAACACCTTGTCTGTATACAGGTACAAAGCTACAGACAAGGTGTTTTTTTATCAGCTATATAATATTTTCTATATATAAATCATTCATCTTTGAAAGGTCATATGTATTATTACCAGCAATAACTAACGGCCTTGAAAGGAAATTTTTATTCAGGAGTACCACACGTCCACGTTCACCATTAGACAGTATTACTTCATTATTAATATATGACTCTGCGGTATTATTAATAAATTTATGCAGCACAACCGGCTCGTAGCTTGCCTTTTCACGTTCCATCTGCTCAAGCACATCAAAAGGGCATATTCCTTTCCTGTATGACCTGTTAGATGTCATAGCATCATATACATCAGCAACAGCCACTATAGAGGCAAAGAAATCAATTTCAGAACTTTTAAGTTTATCTGGATAGCCATTGCCATCATATCTTTCATGGTGCTGCAGCGCAGCATTGGCAACCCTGCTGTCAAGGTTTTTATTTTTTAAAATATCAAAACCATACTCAGGATGCTTACGTATTATTGAAAATTCCTCATTAGTAAGCCTGCCAGGTTTTTTTATAATTTCAGGAGGAATTTTAAGTTTGCCTATATCATGCAAAAGCCCTGCTGTAACCAGTACCATTAAATCATCATCCGAAAGTTTCAGCCACCTTCCGATTATATTGCATATAAGTGCTACATTCATTGAATGTGCATACGTGATATCGTCATAACTCCTTATACAAAGCATCATGTCCAAAAGATGCAGAGGGTTACGTGCTTTTTTAAATATTGAGTCAACATGCCCAAGCATATTGTCAATAATGCCTTCACCATTTTTTACAACAAGGTCATTAAGTTCACCTTTAAAATCATTAACACATGAATTAAATTCTGTTTCAAATACCTTAAATTCCTTTGAAACCTGTATTTTCTCAAAATAAGTTAAATCTTTGCCATCTTCCCTATCATTCTGTGGAATTTTCCCGCTATCCTCAGGAAACAGTATTTTTACAGATTTTATAGAATAATATTTTAATTTATTAATTATATCAGGAGTTAAAGTAGTATTAGATGATATAATAAGATGGTTTGAAAAATTGTAAACTGCTTCGGCAGTAACCATGCCTATCTCCAGGTTATCCGTTAATATTTTCTTCTTTTCCATAACAATCTCCATGTTTTTCCAGTATCCGCAGATTTTATGCCTGCGGTCCAGGTTGAAGTGTAGTCCTTCTTAGGTTGCGTTTTTTGCAGCCTTAGAAAGATTTTTCAAGCTGGCTTGTCCAACTAAATTTATAATATCATCTTTACATCAAAATAACAAGAAGAATTGTGAACTACCCATCACCTAAAAGTAATGGGCTTCATAAGAAGATTGGTATTTAAGTTTCCACCTGGAAACCAGGCAACCCTTATTCTTACAGGCGTATCCACTCCGCCTCTACTGTATAGAGTATTTAAACTCACAACGCTGCTTTTTACTGTAAGCTGTATGACT
>DKYP01000147.1 GCA_002499945.1 Lachnoclostridium sp. UBA7097 | reverse complement strand
CACCCTGATTAAGAGTCAGGTGCTCTGCCAGCTGAGCTAGAAGCGCTAACAGGACTACTATATCACATATCCATAAAATATGCAAGTGTTTTTTTCACCTGTTTTTTCAACCTAATTACGGCTGCCGCATTTCGGGCATATATTGCCTGATTTAAACACATGCCCGCATCTATAACAGCATATTGCCAGATGTTTCTTTTGTGCCATGTATTCTACACTTCTTGATTTAGGTTTTGCTTTTAAATATTCCACAAATTCATCCAGCACCTGCGCAAGGCTTTCCTGGTCTTTGCCTTTAAACGGGCATGGCAGCTTTACTTTGCGTTTTGTCTGGCTATTTACAAATACTGCCTTGCCAGCCTTTCCATTTTCCAGTGAAATATTATCAATATCCATAACATCTAATGTTCCAGATTTTATAACACCTTTATAAAAAATATGGTCTGGCGAAATTATAAAACCTTCTTTTCCATTATTAAAAAGTGATGAATCACAGATTATAACCGGATATTCATATTTTCCAAGTAAAACTGCGTATTTACTTATAGCTCTTCTTATAAGAAGTGATTCCTCATCCTTATTATCACCATTAAGCATTTTCCTTGCATCATAATAGTGTATTCTTGAAAGGTTCTCTATCCTGCTTTCAAGGTTTCTCTGGATTTTCTCTACAAGCTGTTCACTCTCCTCCGTTTTCATGCGTGTAAGCTTTTTATCTATAAGTTCCGTCATTTCTTTTTTAAGTTCTGGAAGAATATCTGCTTTTTCTATTTCTTCCATTGCACGTATACCTTCACTGACATCAAGTGCAGACATATTGGGAACTATTTTTCTTACAGTTTCCATATCAATATCTTTTACACGCTGGTATATTTCATCACTGTATTCTTTAAGCACACCTACTTCAAAATCCTTGTTTTTTATATCTTCAAGCATATTTAAAAGACTGCGCCTGTCATTCCCTGCTTTTTTTGCCATTGCAGAAAGTTCTTCCCGCTCTGCGTTCTGTATATACTTGTCAATTATCTCTTCGTACTTGCTAATATCAATATCCTTATATGACTGGATACGTTCTTTAACCCTCTTATACCTGTCCCTGCTGTCACTCTGTGGAAGGTGCGATATAAGATAATCAAGCTCTTTTTTGCCAGCCTGTACAAGTATTTCATTTAACTGCCTTATAAACTCCTCTTTATCCTCACTGCTTAAACCACTATTCTTTACTTCATCAAGAAGCCTGATAGTGTCCTGGTACTTTCTGGCTGCTGATATTTTCTTTATTGCTTCTTCCCTGCTTAAAATACTTCCTCTTTTATATGTGGTTTCTTTTTCTTCTGTAATATTTTGTACATTATCCTGATTATTCCCAATATCCTGGTTATCTTCATCTTTACTAATACTGCTTATGGTATCTTCATTAATCCCTTCTTCTATATTACTGCTTTCTTCAGGACTGTCCTCTGCTTCACTTGCTGCATTTCCCGGTTTTCTTTTCTTGTTAAATAAAGATTTGGAAGGCTTTGCTTTCCCGGTTTTTCCCACATTTTTATCCCTTTTGTTTTGCGGATGCTGGCTTTTTCCTGCTTCCATATTATCTGTACTGTATCCATTACCACCTGTGTTATCCCCGCCTTCTGTGGCATTGTCTTCTCTCACGCCTTCTGTTTTACTTTCTGTTACATCTTCAACACCAGAAGGACTTTCTTCTGTATCTTGTGTATCATCCTTGGATATTCCACCGCTTCCTATATATCTCCTGATAATATCCTCCATAACACTGTCTTCTTCTGTATCATCTTCTTCTGTTTCCTCATTATCCGGCATGGTATTATCCGCTTCTTCTTCATCTTCAATGCCGCTGTAATCCATCCTGTGCCTTTCTATGCCGCCAGCAACACCATCCTCACCTATTTTTCCTGATTTTAAACCCTTCCTGAAAGCTGTGTATGGGTCAAGCTGTTCATTCATACGATATTCAAGCTCCTGTTTTATATATTCCAGAAACCTTTTTATCTCGCTTTCACGGTAAAAACCTTCATCTATCTCACCAAGCAGCCTTTCAAGTTCTGCAATTGAAAGCCGGCTGATATTACGGCATATTCTGGCAAGGCTTTTATTTCCATTATGTACCTTGCCGGCATACTCATGTTCATACATATTTGTATTGCTGTTGCTGTTTTTGCCGCCATTCCTGCCAATAAGCTTCCTGTAGTCTTCTGCAGCCTTTACATCCTTGTCAAAATCGAGAATATATTCATCTCCCTCTGATAAAAGCTTTCCAGGTCTTGGTGTATAAAAAATGCTGCAGGCAGGACACATATATACCCTTGCTGCATACACCCTCCCTTCTTCTGTATCTATTACAATTTCCTTGCCATCAGGATAGACTGACATATGGAGATGGCCGCCACATCCAGGACATTTATATGGTGATGTATAGAAATTGCCGCCAAGCCTGTCCTTGCCACGCATATCATCATCCAAATCCTGTTTATTAAAACTTGCAGACGCCATTTTCCATTTCATATCATGCCATAAACCCTGCGGGTATCCTTCTTCTTCATCTTCACCTGCCATACCCTCCTCTGCAGCTCTCTCTTTTTCTTTTATTTTATTAATTGCCGACATTATCACATCTTCAAAAACTACACTTTTACCATCACATGTAAACTTTATCCCGTTTGCTGAATAATATGCTTCTGCCCCGGCTTCCTTTAAAACCTGTTTAAGCAGCAAATCTATTTTCCCATAAGTATGTTCAACCCGTATTCCCTGTATTGCACCCCATTTGCCAAAAATATACAAAAGCAGGTTAAATATATTCTTTATCATCTGCCTGCCTTCTGTTTCAAATATATCCGCTGGCATTGCAGGAATATCAATTATATTGGCATATACCTTTTTTAATTCAAAATCAAATATAAGTGAGTTAATACTTCCTGGAAGTATTATTGTATTATTTTGTGCCAGAATACAGCCGTTCCATTCTACATCTGCTTTTGATGCATAAATCAGTTTCTTATATGTATTTTCAAGCCCTGAATCTGCTTTAAGCCAGACCATAAACAACACACCCCCTTTTATATATATTTATAGATTTCAGAATAAAATATCCTCCAGTTCCCTTGCAAGCCCGCTTTCATCATTGCTGTATTTTGTTACAATGTCTGCTGCCTGCTTTGCGTCTTCTGTACCATTGCACATACATACCCCTGTGCCGCACTCCCTTAACATCTCTATATCATTAGTAGTATCCCCGAATGCCACTGCTTCACTAATATCATATCCATACTTTTTACAATAATATTTTATGCCATATACCTTGGATAATCCAGGATGGACAAACTCAAACATATCTGACTGTGATTTAAAAGCCCTGTATTTATCTGACTTATGTTCCTCATAAAAGGCCTCCACCTGCTCCATTTTCTCTGGCGGCGTACTAAGCACAAGCTTGCTTTGTGGTGTCTTTATCTCCTCTTTAAGATTGCAAAGCACAATGCCAAGATGGTTATTCCTTGCTGCCCTTTCTATTGTACTGTCATTTCTGCAGGCATAACAGTTCTCCCCCTGGTAAACATACGGGTTTAAACCAAAGGGCTTATATAAACTGATTATTTCATCTATTACAGAAGGTTCAAGCTGGTAGAAGCATTTTTCCTGTTTATCCCTGGCATCATATAATTCTGCACCATTTGAACCTGTCATAAAACTAACAATACCGTCTATGCCAAGTGACCCGGCAGTCCTTTTTAAGCCTGTAATTGGCCTTCCGGAAGCAATCCCGAACCTGTACCCGTCTGCACAAAGTTTTTCCAGTAAATTTTTTGTATAACTGTCTACTACTTTATCTGAATTAAGCAGAGTACCATCCATATCCATAACTATTAATTTAATATTTGCCATATTATCCCCCTTGCAATATATATTACTATAACTATTTTACACCATTTTGTATAATCTATCCATGCAAATTTTCAAGAATACTTTACAAAGCAAAAAGGATATGTACCCATACCAGGTACATATCCTCTGTTAATGCCATCTTAAAACTTTTACAGGTTTTCAACAGCGGCACGTTCTATTGCAAGCCCCCTGCTGTATTTCTTAATAAAGTCATCAAATCCCTTTACATCTTCAGGGTCTGGCTGTTCAACAGAACCTGTAGTATTTGCAAATACATTTGCTTTAAGGTAATCTTCAAGGGACTCACCATCTTTTTTATTATTCATATAAGATGCAAGGATAGCCATTCCCCATGCGCCGCCTTCACTTGCTGTATCCATTACAGATACAGGTGCATTCATTGCAGCTGCAAGAATCTTCTGGCATACCCCTTTTGTTGTAAATAACCCGCCATGTCCGAATATTGAGTCAATTTTAACATCTTCTTCTTTAAGAAGTATGTCAAGCCCTGTTTTCAATGCACCAAATGCTGTATAAAGTGTAACCTTCATAAAGTTGGCAAGATTGAAATTGCTATTTACTTCCCTTGCAAATAATGGCCTTCCTTCCTCAAAACCTGTTACATGCTCACCTGAGAAGTAATTGTATGCAAGAAGCCCGCCGCCGTCTTTATCGCCTTCTTCTGATTTCCTGTAAAGGATATCGTAAATATCACCTTTATCAATTTCAAATCCGCAGGCATCTGCAAATTCCTTAAAAAGATTTATCCATGCATTGATATCAGAAGAACAGTTATTACAATGTACCATTGCTACTGCATCACCCACAGGTGTAGTAACAAGGTCTATCTCACGGTGTACATTTTCCAGTGGTTTCTCAAGAACTATCATTGCAAATACAGATGTACCTGCTGATACATTACCTGTACGTATTGCAACACTGTTTGTAGCAACCATTCCTGTACCTGCATCACCCTCTGGAGGACAAAGTGGTATACCCCCTTTAAGTTTTCCTGAAACATCAAGACGCTTTGCACCCTCATCTGTAAGGACACCTGCTTTTTCCCCTGCTGTAAGCACCCCTGGTATAATATCTTCCAGTTTCCATGGAAATCCTTTATCTGAAATTGCATCATTAAATTTTGCTGTCATTTCTGCATTAAACTGCCTTGTAGATGAGTCTATAGGGAACATTCCTGATGCTTCGCCTACACCAAGCACCTTCTCACCTGTCAGCTGCCAGTGTATATATCCTGCCAGTGTCGTAAAATATGCAATATCTTTTACATGCTCCTCACCATTTAAAATTGCCTGGTAAAGATGTGCAATGCTCCAGCGCTGTGGTATATTAAAGCCAAATAACTCTGTAAGCTTGTCTGCTGCTTCTTCTGTTATTGTATTCCTCCATGTACGGAAAGGCACAAGAAGGCTGCCCTCTTTGTCAAATGCCATATACCCGTGCATCATTGCACTAAAACCTATTGAACCGACTGTTTCAATATCCACCCCGTGTTTCTCTTTAACATCTTTTGCAAGGCTTGCATAACAGTCCTGTAATCCTCCCCAGATATCATCAAGGCTGTAAGTCCATACACCATTCTCATATTTATTCTCCCATGAATGGCCGCCAATCCCTACAAGATTGTTCTGGTCATCAACAAGGACTGCTTTAATCCTTGTCGAACCAAATTCAATACCAAGTGCTGTCCTGCCGTTAATAATAGCGTCTTTCATCTTACCCTCCATTCTGCGTGTATACACACATTATATATTTATCTATAAACAATATCCCCAAGCATAAGGTCACGCTTAAATCCAGATATTGTTGTATCCTTGTTAATTACTACTGCTTCAATTCCCATCATTGCCGCCCAGTCACACATCTGCTCTGCTGTAAGGTCATATGTAAATGCAGTATGGTGTGCCCCTCCGGCAAGTATCCATGCTTCTGCACCTGTATATAAGTCTGGTTCAGGCGTCCAGAAGTTTGTAGCCGTAGGCAGTTTTGGCATAGGCTTCTCTGTCTGGTGGCAGTTTACTTCATTAATTATAAGGCGGAAACGGTTTCCAAGGTCAATAAGTGATGTTGCAATCCCGTGCCCGTCCTTTGATGTAAATACAAGCCTTGCCGGGTCTTCCCTGTCACCCATTGAAAGAGGCTGGCACTTAATCTGTATAGGGCTTCCTGCGATTGAAGGACATATCTCAAGCATATGTGCCTCAAGAATACCCTCTTTGCCTGGAACCATGTTATATGTATAATCTTCAAGCATTGATGTTCCCTTTGCATCTTTCATGCCTGATGTCATAATTTTCATAAGGCGTACCATTGCAGCAACCTTCCAGTCACCTTCAGCACCAAAGCCATAGCCCTTTTCCATAAGCCTCTGTATAGCAAGCCCTGGAAGCTGTTTTAAACTGCCAAGGTCTCCGAAGTGGGTAACTATTGCATGGTAGTTCTTTTCTTTTAAGAAACGCTCAAAGCCAATCTCAATCTGTGCCTGTACAGCAACATGCTTTTTAAATTCATCCGGGTCCCTTCCCTCAAGAAGTATACCATATTTATCATAATATTCATCAACAAGGGCATTTGTATCTGCTTCAGATACAGCATCAACACATGCTGCAATTTCATTTACAGGATATGCATCAACCTCCCAGCCAAATTTAAGCTGTGCTTCAACCTTATCACCTTCTGTAACTGCAACATTCCTCATATTGTCTGCAACACGCATTACCCTTATATGGCTGCTTTCAATAATACCTATAGCAGTACGCATCCATGAACCAATACGTTCCTGTACATTTGCATCACTCCAGTGCCCCACTACTACTTTACGCTCAATACCCATACGTGTAACCATATGGCCATATTCCCTGTCACCATGTGCTGCCTGGTTCTCGTTCATAAAGTCCATATCAATGGTATCATATGGTATCTCCTGGTTAAATTGTGTATGTAAATGAAGCAAAGGCTTTCTGTATTCCTGTAGTCCAATTATCCATGACTTTGCAGGTGAAAATGTGTGCATCCATGTAATAACACCTGCACACTCTTCATCCATATTAGCCTCATTAAACGTCCTTCTGATAAGTTCATTTGTAATAAGAGTTGGTTTCCATACAACTTCAAATGGAAGATTGCCTGACTCATTTAAGGCAGCAACAATCTTCTTTGAATGTTCTGCTACATTTGCAAGACACTCATCACCATATAAATCCTGTGAACCTGTGCAAAACCAAAACTTATAATTTTTCTGTAAATCCATACCGTTCCTCCAATCCTGTTTTAATAATTAAAATCTCTATGTGCCTAAATACTACTAATATAAACTTACCACATTTGGGGCTGGATGTATACACTTTTTTCTAAAATAATTTAAATTAAAATTTAAAAGGGCAGTGCCTCCGCACCTGCCCTTGCAAGAACCTGCTGGGTATTTAATTAACGTGTAAACTCCCTGCCTGTAAGCATCAGGAAAGCTTCTTTATATTTATCCGTTGTCTTTTTTACAACATCTTCTGGAAGCTTATATCCACTGTCAGGATTAGCTTTGAGCCAGTCCCTTACATATTGCTTGTCAAATGAAGGCTGTCCCTGTCCCGGCTTATAACCATCTAAAGGCCAGAACCTTGAACTGTCAGGTGTAAGCATTTCATCACCAAGAACTACATTCCCTTCTTCATCAAGCCCAAATTCAAACTTTGTATCAGCAATTATTATTCCCTTGGATAAGGCATACTCTGCGCATTTCTTATAAAGCGCTATTGTACAGTCCATAATCTTCTTTGCATATTCTTCACCTTTGCCCGGAAACTCTTTATCAAGAATCTGCACACTTTCCTCAAATGTTATATGTTCATCATGGTCTCCTAAATCTGCTTTTGTTGTAGGTGTATATATTGGTTCTGGAAGCTTGTCCGATTCCTTAAGCCCCTCTGGAAGCTTTATCCCGCATACAGTGCCGCTTTCCTTATAGCTTTCCCAGCCGCTCCCTGTAATATATCCACGTACTATGCACTCTATAGGAAGCATCTTAAGCTTCTTACATAACATGCTGTTGCCATTAAACTTTTCACTTCTAAAAAACTCTGGCATATCCTCCGCATCTGTAGAAACCATGTGGTTAGGCACAATATCACTGGTAAAACCAAACCAGAACTTTGACATCTGTGTAAGTATAGCACCCTTGTCTGTAACCTCATTCTTAAGTATTACATCAAACGCTGAAATCCTGTCTGTTGCAACAATAACCATGCTGTCCCCATTGTCATATACCTCACGTACCTTGCCTTCTTTAACAGGTGAAAACTCTTTCATAAACTGACCTCCGCTTTCTGTATATATTTCTGGATATTTAAAATAAATATATAGCTTATTTTATGATATATTGCATATTTTGTAAAGCTAGATTTTATTTGAGTTTCCCCATTTTT
>DKYP01000146.1 GCA_002499945.1 Lachnoclostridium sp. UBA7097 | reverse complement strand
TGTAATATAAAGTATTAAAAAAGCCCTTGTAGTGATATCACCACAGGGCTTATAAATATAAAATATATTTATTATTCTTTTTTATTTTTATCTGGTTCCAGATATTTTTTTAAAACTGCTTCTTTTTTCTTAGCCGTAAATACCAGATTGCATTTTCTTTTTCCTTTACAGCAGCATGGTAAATAATAACACTGGTTTAATTTTCCTTTAGAATAACAGTTTTCAAAATCTTTAGTTAATTCCGTTAAAAATGCTGTAAAATAACGTTCCCATGAAAAATACAGGCCAGTAATTACATTAACAGTATTTGCAGTTCCATTACTAAAACCATAATTACTAAATAATTCTGAATCTAATACCAGATATTCAAAACTTTCAGGAAGAAACAATCTAATATCAAGATTATTTCTTGAAATAGTTCCAAGTATTCCTTCTATTTCACATCCAAATGCAGCTCCGTCAGCAATAACCATAGTATTGGATTTTTTTAACATACCCTTAATTTTGCTCTTGCCTTCTGCTGGAACAACATTATTATAAAAATATTTATAAAACTCATAACCTGCATTGCTATCCTCCACAATAAAATTTCTGTTTTCATCCAAAAAAGAAAAATCATTGGCATTATATTTTGGAATTAATGAATGGAACTTTCCACTTGTCTTAATAGTATAGATTTCTTTATAACTATATGGAAGTTTACCTAATGAATTCCTGCATATTAGTACAAAAAAAGAATCTGTAAATTTACAAAAAAGAGCAAATTCGTCTGTTCCAATATCTTTAAAATCTTCATCAGCAAAAAACAATGTATCATCATATCTTTTCAGAAGATTCCTCATAGCATCATAAAATTCTGTTGAGGAGTGGTTTTTTATTGTGTTAGAAATAATTATGATATCCTCTTTAATATACTTAAAAAATACATCTGTAATAACTTCACATTTATATTTGCAGTTAATACTTATGCCCGTTTTGGGATTGCCAGCATCCCCTAATACCCTTATTAATTCAGATTTTCCTGTTGCAGAATCACCAGTTATTCTCATAATTTTTCTGGATACATTAAATTCATACTGTACCCTTTTTGCAGTTATTTTAAATAAAAACCCGCCTGTCATCCTATACCTCCCTAAAGCCGCTTTAGAATACCAAGCCCTACCTCTTTGTCACCTCTGGCAATTTCACCTGTATCTATAAACTCTGCTTCTACATCATCAGGGAAACGGTCAGGACAATGGGAATATTTTACTGTAATATCATGTATTCTTGCAATCTTTACCATTGCTGGCAGGCAGTTATCCCCGCAGCTTGTAGCCCACTGTTCCATTTCAGGCATTTTATAAAGCATTATTAATACCTTTACACCACCACTTAATTTTTCATAACTTACCGGGCCAAGTACAGGACTAATAATTAAATTTGCTGAGATAACTTCACTTTTGTCAATTTCCATAACCATATCTTTCACAAAAGGGTCATCGAACCATTCATCTTCATAATTATTACGGAAAATAGCATTAATTGAACCATCATAGGGCTCTATAGGTCCTGTTTTAATTCTTAGCATTTTACCATCCCTGCTTTCATAGTTATTTAAGTTACTTTACAGAAATTATAACAAAAAAACTGCTTTATGCAAATTAAATTTAATAAAAAATTATCTTTTAAACTCCACTTCCTGGTGCTGGTACTGGCCTGAAAACCATTTTAATTCATTATAAAACACTGGCGTTATTATACCTTTCTCAAATATTTCCTGTGTTTCTTCATATATATCTATTACATCATCTATATTCTGGGCGGATATTTCCCCATGCAGTTTTTCATAGAATACCTTGTATAATTCTTCAAGGTTTCCTGATATATATTTTTCTATATTATTTAAAAATTCTTCTGTCTGGCAGATGTCTATTGAAATAATTACAGCAATGATATAAAATATAAGGCTTTCCTGTATAAATCCGCCATCGTTCATATATTCTGCGCAGTCTTTTAGTTTCCACCTGAAGTCACTGGTTTTTCTTCCATTGTCTTCTTCATCGCAGGTTTTTGTATAAAATTCTGTCATTTTATAATAAATATCAAGGACATTTTCTTTTGCCTTATCTTTTTTGCCAAGATTAAGGTAACATTCTATCTGGTCCTTTACAATATACCAATAGTTGTCAAAGCTGCTGTAATCATGCTGGTTTAATACCAGTTCTATAATCCCTGCCAGCTTACCATAGCATTTTTCTTCCATTACATAATTATCTAAATAACGGTAGTTATAGGCAGTATCTTTCCATATTTCAATTTGTTTTTCAGTTGTTTTTCCTTGTGCATCATTTTCTGCCAGCAGGTAATAATTACATTTCTTTTTTATGGCATTTACTTCATCATAATCATAACTCCCTATATCAGAATAACATTCCGCTAATGTTTTATATATAAGGCTGTAAAGATATGGGTTTTTAATCCCTGTTTTCTCATATTGTTCTTTAGCCGCCATGCAGTATTCCAGTTCTTTTCCTTCCTGTTTTGGATATGCATTTTTCCAATAATGGCTGTAAGTTAGTAAAGCCTTTATATTTTCACCTGTTAATTCTTCTTTATCTTTACATATACCAAGGATATAATCTAAAAATGGAGATATATTTTCCATATTATACAAAAAATTAATTCTGTCTAAAAACCTATATGCCATTTTTATTTTTTCTTTGTCATCTTCTTCCCTGCCTGCCATTTCTATAAGAAATTCTATGCTTTCTTCTGGGATTTCTTCATCTTCTGGAATCATATTGTAATACATTATGCAATTTTCCCATAGCCTTTTCTTTTCTGGCAGGGAGGTTTCCATTTTATACAGGCGGTAGTTAGCAACAGAAAGCCATTTGATATTATATATATTATTTTCATTATCTGTCTTTACAGGATTATATAATATTAATTCTTCTGCATATTTTTTTGCTTCTTTATAACGCTTTTCTTCCATAAGAAGGTCAATTAATTTACAGCAGGCATAATCTGTATATGGCAGGCCATTGTTTTTTTGTATATTAATACAGTCTAATCTTAATACTTCTTCCAGGCATTCTATAGCATGTTCTTTTTCACCCATTTTAAGATAAACATTTGCAATATCTGGCAGTACCATATCATAAGGTTCTTCTTTATTGCTTATTGCCTTATAATATAACTCTATTGCCTTCTGGTATTCTTTTTTTCTTTCCGCTTCTTCTGCCAGTTCTTTAATTCCTGCCATTCCTATATAAAAACCATCTTCATCTTTGTCCCTGAAGGAATCTATTAACTCCTGGTAATGCACTACCTTTCCCATATTGTAGTATTTTTCACTTTTATAAATATTTGAAAAATTATCAGGGTTAAAAAATTCTGCCATCTTGTTAAATAAAGTTTTCCTTTCATGTAAATCCATGCCAGATTTAAGAATATATTCTTCTGCATCATCAAGCAGCAGGACAGCAAAATCTAAAACAACATCCATTGCAGTGTTTCCTTCAGGAAGTGACATTGTTAAAAAGTTGTTGCTGGTACTGTTGTCCAGCTCTGTTGCAAGCCCTGCGCAGAACCGTGCCCTGTATGCTGCATCATCTGTATATTCTTTTACATGCCTGTACGCTTCTTCTGCAAGCCTGCGCATTTCTGCATACTGCCGGCCTGCATATTCATTTTCATCAAAACCATCATCTTCAAGCATTAAATCTATTATATCATCACCTGAACCAATTATTTCAATTTTCATACAATATATCTGCTGCAATAAATCATGGCATTCATTAGCTGTACAGTTTAAACATATTTTTTCTGCTGCATCAAGGTATTCCATTTTACTTCTTACATGCTTACAATAATAAACACATAACCTTGCATATTCAAGGCTGTTTCCTGTTATTCTCTGCATAAAATAGCCAGAGAGTTTGTCACGCACCTGCATTTCAACATAATTTATTGTTTTTTTTTAATATATTCTAACATTGACTGTGTAATATACGGGCAGTTGCCAGTATCAGGATTTAAATTATTATATACAAGGTCTAAAATAATCTGGTGCAAAGAAATTTTGCCGGTTATCTGGTTATACTCAATCCAGCCTCTGCGTATAAGGCTTTCAATTCCTTTAAGGGCATTTTCTACAGGACAGTATTCTAAAAATTTCTCTTTGCTAATCCGCACGTATCCAAGCAGGGAAAGGCTTCTTATTAATTCCAGTTCTTCTTCTAAAAATCCTGAAATATTAAATAAATCAAGTAAATGCCTGTTAATGCTTTCTGCCTTTAATTTCTTATCTTTCCTGTGCTTTATCCCGGTTTTTTCTGTACTTGTAATCCCTTCTTTTTTCATTAAATTATTTAAAAGCACACCTGGCGCTTCCTCGGTTATACGTAAATATTTTGCAACCAGTTCAATTGTCATAGTATGTTTATCAAGGATTTCAATAATATTTTTTATCTGTTCCGTTTCATCACTATCATATTCATTGTTATTATACGCCTGGAATAATGTTATAAGTTCATCTATGTCTTCTATTACACCTACATCAATCTGTTCATAGCCATAATCCCTGAAATCTTCCCTTGATGTAATTAAAAACTTGCATGGGCATCCAAATAAATCCTCAAGGTTATCATCATTTTCTATATCAAAGTTATCAAGGATTATTAAATCATCTGGTGTTGTTACTGATTTTAAAATATCGAGTTTTCTTTTAAAATAATCCTCATTGGTTTCTTCTTCCTCCTGCCTTGTATTATTAATACGTATATCATTCCTGCACATTGTATCAATAATTGAATCCGCAAATGGCACAAATACTATTTTCCTGTATTTTTCCAGATTATCATAGGCATAACGTTTTGCAAGTTCAGTCTTGCCAATACCCCCAATTCCTGATAAAAACAATACCTGCCTGCCTTCATCAAATACATTTCCTATCGCATTAATTTCATTTCCACGTCCTGTAAAACATGCTGTATTATAAGCAAAATTGTGGAATAAAAATGTCCCGCAGGTATCAGAAACTTTAATAAGGTTTTCTAATACAGGAATAAGCATGTTTATATCCTGGTACCTGTATGTTACTGATGATGCAATTGTTTTATGCAAAAAGGTACTTAACAGCCTGAAAAATTCTGGCTGGTATCTATTGTCTTTTTCTTTTATGGCACTAAAATCATACTGGCAGCCTATAGAACCATCCATAATGCCTGGTTTTCTTCCAAAAATTTTATAAAAAGCAACTGCACCGATTGAATATATATCTGTAGCTTCACATATTTTACCTATATTCCCACGCACCAGTTCAGGCGCTGCATATCCATCAGAAAAAGAAATGCGGACAGCCTTGTTATTTTTTAAATCTTCTTTAAAAAGAAGTGAATCAAAATCAAAAAGAACCATATGTTCCTTTGTTTCTGGAAGCAGAAGTATATTTTCAGGTTTAATATCTAAATGCAGTATCCCGTTATCATGGTATTTTTTTATTACCCTGGATAAAGCCAGAAGCCTTATAAACAATGATTGCAGGTTTTCACCTGTATCTGCCCTGTAATCTTTCCCTTCCACACATGCCATAACAGAATAAAGTGTGTTATTATATTCAAATATATCAACAGCATCAGCAGTTGAATTAATTAACCCCAGCGTATTTTTTAAATAAACATTTCTTTTATAGGCTTCCCTGAATTTGTCTTTTGCACTGTTAAATTCCTGTATACAGCCAGGCACCGCTTCCAGTCCTCCCTGGCTGTTTCTTGTAATCTCCATGTTATAGGGGTAACATTCCTTTATCCTTACAATATGCCGGCTTCCTGTTTTATCTTTATAAAATGCATCGTATACTATACAACTTGAGCCTCTTCCTATTTCCTCAGTTATTGTATACTGGTTATATTCATTAAAAACCAGCCTGTATCCATTAACAGCTGGCTGCCTGTTATCTAACATCTTTCCCTCCAATACATGTGTAGCATTTTTGTTTATTTTATAGTATAATAACCTGGATTGTATTCTAAATAATTGAAAAGGAGATAAAAACATGCCAGGTTATTTTACATACCACAGTAGTGACAGCATCTGGAACATTGGTGATGGCGATGGTGATGGTTATTCCAAAAAGGCTCTGGAATATTTAAATGACCCTTCAAATTTCCGTCCGTTCTCCCAGGGGCTTACAGAGTTTATAAAAAAGTGTGGTTACAATAAAGCAGAGGATGATATTGCTGCCAAAACAAATTTTATTCTTTCCAAACTGTCAGATATAAATGTACCTGTATCTAAAAGTACAGTTAAAGACTGGTTTTCTGACAAAAGGCGTCCTGCCCTTGTATCAAACAGCCGTACTATTATGTTCCAGTTATGCTTTGCCCTTAATTCTTCATTTGATGATGTGAAATGGTTCTTTAACCATATATATTTTGACAAAAGCTTTAACTGCCACACCAAAGAGGAAGCTGTTTATTACTATTGTTTCAGGCACGGGCTGCCATACAGCCATGCACTTTCGCTTATTTCAGAAATTAATTCATATAAAACTAATGAAAATACAAGTCCTTCTGGTGATGTCTTTACTAAAGAAATTAAAGACCGTATTGACCAGTTTTCTAGTGATGGTGAACTTTTAAATTTCTTTAAGGAGAATAATAATATTTTCCTCCAGTGGAACAAGACTGCATTAACATATATTAATAAATTTGTTTCTGATATCCAGGGCAGGCAAAGTGATAGGGCTGTAATTGAAGCATATAAAAACGGACAGGCTTTACTGCATAAAGATATTGCAAATTGCAGCCTTATTATACAGGAATACCTGCATGAAAGTAAAGATAAAGGACGTTTTGCTTATATCCATGGTAAAAATATAACTTCTATAAGTTTTATGCTGGAGCGTATAACCAGTACAGATGCAGGAATCAGTAAAGAAACAGATATTCCTGGTATTGTAAAATTAAATTTCCCAAGCAAAAAAACTTTTTCAGATATCCTTAATAAGTCAGAAACATCTACATCTTATGATTCAATACGCAAGTGCCTGGTGCTGCTTAAGTTCTACCACTTCTGGGTTACTTTGTTATTAAATCCAGATATAATAGATGACTGTGCATTTGATATATATTGCGAAGAAACAAACGCACTTCTGGATTCATGTGGCTATGAAGAACTTTTTCCAGGTAATCCTTATGACTGGCTTTTTCTCTGGGCTGCTACAACAGAAGAACCTTTAACATCTTTACGTGATGCAATATCCGGAGTGTAACATCCATGCTTCTGGGATAATAATAACACAGGCGGGAAACAAGTTTGTAATTTTCATTTTCAGCGTGATAAAATAATAAGGGGCATATATTCTGGTTTTACAGATTTACGCCCCTTGTCCCTGCACCGTTTTTATATATTGTTATTCATTATCCTTTTGGTACAATTCCATCATTTCACGTCCGGCCTTGGAATTAATAAATTTCTCATAATTCTCTGTTGCAACACGTACAAATTCCTGGTCATTTTCCTTTTCAGCAGGTATATATGGTTTTCCTGGTTCCCTGTGCCTTAAATGGAACTGTCCCATAGATGCTTTTAACACTTCTGCATTCTTTGTAATTTCTTCTGTCATTGCGGCTGTTTCTTCACTTGAAGCTGCGTTATTTGACACTAAATCAGATATCTGCTGTATTCCTCTTTCGATATTATCCATATTTTCCTTCTGTGTAGTACCTGATGCCATAATACGGTTTGTTACATTTATTATTTCATTAATAGAATCCGTTATTTTATCAAATGCTGCAAATGTATCGCCTGACAGTTCACTTCCCCTTACAGCTTTTGTTATTGTGTCTTCAATTAATACTTTGCTTTCAGTTGCTGCCTCTGTACTTTTCCTTGCAAGCTCTGTAACAGAATTGGCTACAACACTAAAGCCTTTTCCTGCCTCGCCTGCCCTTGCTGCCTCTATTGCTGCATTTAAAGCAAGCAGGTTTGTCTGGCTTGCAATATCTTCTATATTGGAAATAACACCTGATACCTTTTCAGAGGCCTCCTGTATTGCAGACATTGCATCAAGAAGTTCATGCATTTTCTCTTTGCTTTCATCTGCATCTGATTTTATTGTATTGGAAAGTTTATATGCAACTTTGGCGTCATTGGCGTTTTTAGAAACCAAAGCATCTGTCTTATCTATTTCATTATAGAAGTCCGCTACTGCCTGCGCTTCTGCTGTACAGCTTTCTGCAAGTTCGGAAGCTGCGGTTGCTATGGAATCTGTACCAGCCTTGACAGAGTCTGCAATGGCAGATATCTGTGCAAACATAATATCATTATTCTGTACCATTTTATATAAGCTTTTTCCAAGCACATCCCCGCTTGAACGTATATTAACAAATGCTGTCATATCGCCATCAGCAACTTTTTGTACTACACTTGCATTCTCGTGTACAGAAATTGCCATTTTAGAAAATGCCTTTACCATCTGGTCAATTTCTATTAAACGCACACTGCCGCCATTTGCAGCGCTTTCCAAAGTATCTATGTCCACTTCATTACCCGTTGAAAGGCTTTCAGCCCACTTTGCAACTGCTGTTACTGGTCCTGCAATTGAATTTGACATATTTTCACCGATATTGTAGGCACGTTTCCTTGACAAAACTGTAAGAACCACGCCAACTATAATACATAATATAATAGCGCCTGTGCCTATGCTGCTTGCCTGTGACTGCATTTTAGAAAAACTTTCTGATGCAAGGCTTAATACATCACGTAATTCTTCAAGTTTGCCATATAGCTCCACATCACACATATCCGTTGCGGCATCAGGGTCTGTGCTGTATGTATCCACTGTCTGCTTTGCAATTAAAAGGAACTCATCATACAATTCTTTTGCGTTGTTAATACGCTCTATAACATTGCCATGTTCTGACTGTATATTACCATACAGTTCCATAAACTCTTCCCCTGGTTCATATGGTCCTGTAAATGCTTCACCGCCATAAACAAAGTCATCTATTGCACGGAAAATCCTGTTTGCTTCATCTGAAGCCGAAATGCATAATGAACCTTTATTTGAATACCTTACCATGCTAAACTGTATCAGGATTATTAAAAGCATAAATACAGTAAAAAACACCGTAAGGAATATAAGGTTCCTTGCAATTGACTTTGTGCCTTTTGTAAGCTGTCCCTGGATTGTGTTAATGTTTTCATCATGCTTAATCTTTTCTTTGCTCATAATTTTTCCCCTCTCTCTATTATCTTCCGGCCTGCCAGCCGTTTTCTCCTATTTAAGTATTACACTGAATTACCCGTCCGTCAAGACTTTCTTTTTAATTTTCTTAATTATGGAAATACAAAAAACCCGGAGATTATTCCCCGGGGGTTCTTTATCTGTACTTTATTATTATTAGCACTAATAAAGGTTTCAGGCATTTTACTTTCCTGCAAATACTGTATGTCCGCCATAACATCCAGTCCCGCCAAGTTCTTCCTGTATCTTTAACAGCCTGTTATATTTGGCAACCCTCTCACTCCTGCATGGTGCGCCTGTTTTTATCTGTCCCGCATTAAGGGCAACTGCAAGGTCAGCTATTGTTGTATCTTCTGTTTCGCCTGAACGGTGTGATACTATAGAAGTGTATCCATGTTTTTTGGCAAGTTTAATTGCTTCTATTGTTTCTGAAAGCGTGCCAATCTGGTTAAGTTTTATAAGTATTGAGTTGCCACAGCCCGAATCTATGCCTTTTTCAAGCCTTTTTGTATTAGTTACGAACAAATCATCACCTACAAGCTGGACACTCCCGCCAAGTTCTTTTGTAATCTGTTTCCAGCCCTCCCAGTCCTCTTCATCAAGCGGGTCCTCAATTGACTTTACCGGGTACTGGCTGCACAGCTTCCTCCAGTGGGCTGTAAGTTCATCTGAAGAAAGCACCCTGCCGCTTTTTGGCAGATGGTATTCACCAGTCTTGCTTCCTTTCCATTCACTTGCTGCCGCATCAAGTGCAAGCACAAAATCATCACCTGGCTTATATCCTGCTTTTGATACTGCCTCAAGTATAAGCTCTATTGTTTCTTCATCACTTGCAAGGTCTGGCGCAAACCCTCCTTCATCACCAACCGCTGTAGCCAGTTTTTTGGACTTCAATATGCCTTTAAGTTCATGGTAAACCTCACAGCACTGCCTTAAACCCTCTGCAAA
>DKYP01000099.1 GCA_002499945.1 Lachnoclostridium sp. UBA7097 | reverse complement strand
TAAATTTTTATGCGGTTATCCTGCATGGTTTTGTGGTACTCTTGACATAGTTAAAATATTGTAGTATGATTAACCAAAATATTTTAAGGGGAAATAAAAAATGCACTGGACATACCTGTATGTTTAGTGTATTTTTTATTTCCAGAAAGGATGGAATGCAGTAATGGTACGTTAGGTTTATGGAATACCAGTTATAAAATATAAGGCAGAGCAGAAATGAGGGAAAATATGGAGAAAAAAATTACAACAGGAAGTGTTTTAAAAGCAATATTATATTTCTCAGTTCCATACTTGTTTTCATATTTTTTACAGACATTATATGGAATGGCAGATTTGTTTATTATTGGACAGTTTAATGGTGTGGAAAGTACGACAGCAGTATCAGCTGGAAGCCAGGTTATGCATATGCTTACAGTTATGATTGTCGGTCTGGCAATGGGTTCTACTGTTATAATTGGGCGTGCAGCAGGGGCAGGGGAAAATGCAAAAGTAAACAAGGCTGTTGGCAATACAGCAACAATTTTTATGTTTCTTTCCATAGTTTGTATGGTAATTTTACTGGCTGCCGCAGAACCGGTAGTGCATATTATGTCAACACCAGAAGAAGCTGTGGAAGAAGCCGTGGCTTATCTTAGGATATGTTTTATGGGTATACCATTTATAACAGCATATAATATTATTAGTTCGGTTTTCCGTGGCATGGGGGATTCAAAGAGCCCTATGTATTTTATTGCAGTTGCATGTGTTTTTAATATTGTGCTGGATTATATTTTTATTGGTATACTGGGGCTTGGGGCTGCCGGGGCTGC
Organism: Lachnoclostridium sp. UBA7097; assembly: GCA_002499945.1. GTDB lineage: Bacteria > Bacillota > Clostridia > Lachnospirales > Lachnospiraceae > Butyribacter. Next base: position 7,710 of record DKYP01000099.1, on the reverse strand, counting down.
GCTTGGGACAACATTGTCACAGACAATTAGTGTGGTTATTGCATTTGCTGTTATTATTGTACGTAAAATGATACCTGGCATATGCAGGGCAGATTTCAGGCCGGATAAAATGGTACTTGGGAGTATTTTAAAAGTTGGTTTTCCTGTTGCCATACAAGATGGTTTTATCCAGGTTGCATTTATTATAATAACAGTTTTTGCAAACCGCAGGGGGTTAAATGATGCGGCAGCAGTTGGAATTGTAGAAAAACTTATAGGAATACTTTTCCTTGTACCATCTTCCATGCTGTCAGCGGTATCTGCACTTTCTGCCCAGAATATTGGGGCAAGAAAACACGGCAGGGCATGCCAGACATTAAAATATGCTGCAATTATTGCTGTATTATTTGGTATAACTGTTACAATACTTATGCAGTTTACAGCAGAAAATGCAGTCAGGCTTTTTACAGATAATGAAAAAGTAATTATACTTGGAGGGCAGTATATGAGGAGTTATGTATGGGACTGCATCTTTGCAGGTGTCCACTTCTGCTTTAGCGGGTATTTCTGTGCATATGGGCTGTCACTGGTTTCGTTTATACATAACTTTGCTTCAATTATACTTGCCCGTATCCCGCTGGCGTATATTGCCTCAAAATATTATACAGATTCATTATTTCCAATGGGGATTGCTGCACCAGCGGGCTCATTATTATCTGTAATAATATGTATAGCGGCATTTATATGGATGAAACGTAACCCTGCTAAATTAGAACATATTTAAAGCATAAATTAATAATTGCAATATAGCAGGAAATATGTTATATTGCCAGTTTTCTGGCATATATTTTGTAGTAATAAGGGGCTTTGAAATTATGAATATGTGTGTTAAAATATTTAAATAATTTTACTTTGGAAGCTGGGGATTTTTATATGGTGGATTTTTTCAGGACGCAGTTTTTAACAATAATATTAACATTTTATGGTTTATTTTATACTGATGAGCCATATTATATGTTATTTGCTGCCGGGCTTCTGCTTGTTGTTTTTACAATAGAAAATCTTTCAGAGAAAAGAAATATTTTAATAATTTTTGTTAAGGTGGTACTTGTTTTATTTCTTTGTATTTTATCAAAAGGTTTTCTGTTATTTCTTTTATTTGGGCAGTCAGGGTATAAAAGGACAAGTTTTGTAGTACCTCCTGTTGTATACCTGGTTTTTAAAGTATTTTGTAATGCGGGCAGTTTACTGGATGTTTTGCCATTAATAATTGTACAGGCGGCAGTGCTTTTTATAATATCTGTCCTTATATGGCATATACAGGTAATTATAGAAAAATATACAGATTACAAAAATAAAGTTGAAAATTCCATAAAACAGCTTGCGGTAAGCGGGCTTGCTGAGAAGAAGCTTAACCATATGCTTATAATGCAGAATAATATTATTGAAAGGAATGCAAGATTAGAAGAACGGGAGAATATAAGCCGTAATATACATAATAGTGTAGGGCATACAATTACAGCTGCAAGCATGGCGCTTGAAGCCGCAGGGATGTTATGGGAAACTGACCCTTTAAGGGCAGCGGATAAAACCAGGGTAGCGAATGAACGTATAAAGACAGGGCTTGAATCTATAAGGCATGCTGTAAGGGTCCTGGATGAAGAAACAGAGAATATTTCTATTGATGATTTTAAAATGGACCTTGAAGCTGTTATAGATAATTTTAAAATGGATACAGGAATTAAAGTTTATTTTGGTATTGAAGTTATGGGGCAAGATTTGCAAATCCCGCATGAACATACAGAGTTTCTTACAGGTGCAGCCAGTGAACTTCTTACTAACGGGGTTAAACATGGAAATGCGGACATATTTACTATATGGCTGCAGGCAGACAGTACACATATTAAGGTTTCTGTAAAAGATAATGGAAAAAGCAGTTTTAATAGTGGAAATGCCCCGCAGAAAATAGAAAATGGTTTTGGTATTAAGAAAATTATAAAATATGTCCAGAAGGCAGGAGGCAAAACTGTATTTAAAAATGATAATGGTTTTTATGCAGAGATTATGATGCCTGTTGCATATTTAGAAAATAAAAAAGGGGATTAGTTAATATGTTGGAAGTTTTACTTGTAGATGATGAACCGCTGCTTCTTGAGAGCCTTGAAATTATTTTAACAATGAACCAGATTGATGTAATTGGAATGGCGCATGATGGCAAGGAAGCATTATCTATACTCCGGGAGAGGACATGCCAGCTTGCAATGGTAGATTTAAATATGAAAGGCATGGGAGGGATTGAATTAATCCGCAGGATGAAACAGGAATTTCCTGCAATAAAAATACTGGTACTTACTACATTTTATGATAATAAGAATATTACAAATGCAATAGCTGGCGGGGCTGACGGGTATTTGCTAAAAGGAAGCGGCAAAGATGCAATACTTGGTGCGATATACGGGATTATGGGAGGGCTGAATGTGGCAGGGCCTGAAGTTATGGAACGTATGGCAGCGCTTTTACAAAAAAATAAGGATGTATCGGAAGCAAATGAGGAACTGCTGTCAGATATGACTGAAAGGGAAAAGGAAATATGCAGGCTTCTTTCCAAAGGTTTAAATAACAGGCAGATTGCAAATGAATTGTATATTTCAGAAGGGACGGTTAAAAATTATATATCTTCTATATATGATAAAACGGGCATACATGACCGTTCCAAATTAATTGTTGCCATGAAAGAATAATATTAAGAATATTACCATAGTCATATGCCATTGTGACTATGGTTACTTTTTTTATTAAAGGAAAAATGCTGTAATATAGGGGCAGGGGCCTTGCAGGGAAATATATAAAATGTGGAAGAGAGGTATAATATGTCACAGAAAATTTCAGCTTTTTATTATATTAAAAATAATAAAAGACGGGTATCTGTTTTAGTAACAAGCCTTGCCATGTTTTTTATTATTACATATATTTCAATGTTTCTTCTTTCAACAACATCAGAAACATTTAAATCAGTATTAGTAGAAAATGGAAAATATATACAGTATATAGTATTTGGTGCGGATGGCCTGGAATTTGACAGAAGTAACCCTAAGGCAGATTCAGAAGATATTTACATGGAGGCTGTAAATAAAAAATATGGTGAAATAGAAAATTCCCTAAAACAATGTAAAGGTATAGGGGATGCCTTTATTGCGCAGGTGGAATACACTTATGTTGCTTCAATTGTCGGGAATTATTATGTTGAAATCCCAATGACTGATAAAGAACATATGGAAATCCTTTTAAAGCATATGGGTGCAGGGCTTGAAGAAGGGCGTATGCCTGATAAAGCAGAAGAAGTTGTAATGGACAGGAAATTAATGAAAAATTATGGTTATAAACTGGGAGATGGCTTAAGCCAGAATAAAGATGTAAAGATTGTTGGCATTATTGATTGTGATTATTACTTTGGTTGTGGTTTATCTGGCGGTAGCAGTACATTTTTAAATCCAATGCTATGTGTTATAACAGATGGTACTGTAAGAAATCTTGAAAGTGCTATAAAAAAGCAGGGTATTGTATTAGAAGGTTCAACATTTGTAGATTTGGAGAAAGGTGAAAAGGATTTACAGGATGATATAATATCAGTTATTTCAAGCTCTACCAATATTATTTTTAATGGTATCCTGCTTATTATTACATTGCTTGTAATTATTGTAAGTATATCATATATGAGGGACAGGCGCAGCGAATGGTGTTTATATGCTTCTATAGGATATAGCAGAAAGACAATTTATTTTTCAATTCTAAGAGAACTTTTATTTACCTTTATAACAGCCTTTTTAATAGCAGCAGCAATAACTATGGTTTTAATGAAGGTGCTTGATGTATTGTTAATTACAGAACTGGGACTGGGATGTACATATTTTATACCGGAGATACTTACGAAAATATTATGTGCATATACTGCATTATTTGGCATTTTGCAGATACCTGCCAGGATGGAAATATATAAAATAAAAACAATAGATGCAATAGATGATGATATGTAAGAAAGGTGGTTCCGGCTATGTTTAGCGTAAAAAATATTACAATGATTTATGATATTGAAAAGGAAAATAAAATGTATGCTTTGGGAGGGTTTGATTTAAGCCTTCCAGATACAGGGTTAACCGGCCTTATTGGCCCGTCAGGAAGTGGGAAGTCTACATTAATGTACTGCCTTTCTACGTTGAAGAAACCAACTGATGGTGAAATATTATATAATGGAAAAGATATAATTAATATAAAAAACTCTGAACGTGAGGATTTAAGAAGAAAAGAATTTGGCTTTGTATTCCAGAGGCATTTTTTAATTCCATATATGCCAGCTATTGATAATGTTGTTGTGGCAGCAGATGAAAATAGTGTCCAGGTAAAAGAAAAGGCTGTAAGTATTTTAAAAGAGCTTGGTTTAAGCGAAAGGGAACTGAAAAAAAGACCAAGACAGCTTTCAGGCGGGCAGAGGCAGCGTGTTGCAATAGCAAGGGCAATGATAAATAACCCGTCAGTCCTTTTTGCAGATGAACCTACAGCAGCACTTGACCATGAAAATGCTTTTGCGGTTATGAGGGTTCTTAAAGAATATTCAAAAAAACATCTGGTACTTGTAATTACACATGATATTTCAATACTTAAAGATGCTGACGGGGTTATTGAAATGTGGGACGGAATGGCAAGGGCCCAGAAAGGTGGTGAAAAAAATTGAAGCCTTTTTCTGCAATGTATTTTATGAAAGAAAATATAAAAAGGTCAGTACTGCTTATATTTATGTTTGTGCTTACATTTGCAATTTATATGGCAGGCCTGTATATATCAAATGTGGAAAGCATGTTTAAAATTTCACTGGAAAGGGACAGGAATACAGCTATTGTAAATTCCATGGCAACTGATAAAAATAATGAAGATTTTGCAAAAGTAGTGGAAATGTTAGAAAAGGACAAAAGAATTACGGTTTTGCACCAGGGGGTATATAACGAAATATGCACCACGGCTGTTATGGATTTTAAAAATGTATATACACAGTATTCATTCCGTAGTAAAGAGGATTTTGAAACATATTGTAATTTTACTGGAATTAAAATACAAACTAAGAATAAAGACAAGGATATTGGTAACGGAAGCGTAATAATGAGCAGTTTGCAGGCGGATAACAGGGGCATGGGGCCAGGAGGCCGGCTTGTAGAAGAAGACAGCGAATATACTGACCAGGAATATACTTTAGATGCAATTACAGATGAAGACGGGTATGGAACATATTATATTAGTGATACAAATAGCGCAAGCTGCCTGCTTTTAAATAATTCCATGGGTGATAAAGAATTTAAGGAACTGCTGGATAAATTAGAAACAGAATATAAAGTTTATGCAAGGGGATATGATTATTATAAGAACCGTATAAATGAACAGTTAGGTAATTTTTATTATATATATTTCTTTATTATAATTTTACTTTCTGTTATTATGGCAATTACAATAAATGCAGCATTTGCAGGGCTTTACCAGCACAGGCAGGGGGAATTTGCACTATATAAGGCTATTGGCATATCCATGAAAAAGATACGTTTGAAAATATTGTCAGAAGTGCTTGTAATTGATATTACTGGTATTTTAGCGGGTGTATGTGTAATAATGGCAGGGATATATTTATTTAATAACTTATATTTAATACCACGCGGATTAAGGCTCTTTTATTATAACAATATGTCAATGGCAGGGATGGTGGCAAGCAATTTAATTATTCTGGTCCCGGTAACACTTCTGCAGGGCAGGAAGCTTATAAATGCAGATATTTGTAATTATTAGTGCCTGTTAATCTGGCTGTCAGATACCAAAGTTGTTTAAAAATGCCTGGATATAAGGAAGTGCAGCGCCTATTGAAATATTGTGTTCTGGCATTTTGCTTATACGGAGGAAGTCCTGTTCTTCTGTAAATGGTGTCATCTGCTGGATTTTTTCATGGATAAAGCCAAGGTCTTCATCACAAAGGTATTGGGAGATATATCCACCAAGGATAAAGTCTGTATCATAAACCAGGTGCAGCATATTGATTGCCCTGGCTAAATCTGTAAGAAAGGTATTCCACTGTTCTAAACAATAAGGTTCTTTCATACGTACTTTCTGGAAGAAATTTTCAAAATCTATTTCATACGCCATGTGGCGGATTTTTTCACCATATAGATTGATGGCAATCATCTTGACTTCTTTTTTTAAAATTTCCACACCAATACTTATACAGTAATCAGGAACAACGGAGCAGGCAGCAGCTTTCCTGCCTGCAAGCACTAAAGAAGTAGTGCCTTCTACTGTAAACCAGAAACATTCTTCGCTCAGGGAAGATTTCAAGGGGCTTACCGGGCGGGAATGGTATAAAAGCAGGATATACAGCAGGGTGCACAACCATTATGGTACCTGATTTAACCAATCCCTCTCCTGGTATAATTTCATATTGTATAAAGATATGTACAGACCTTATACAGGCAAAGAAAGAAGTAGAAAAGATGTTTTTCTAGGCAATACGATATAAAGGCTTTTACTACATTTATTGTAGGTAAAGGTCTTTATTTTTTGTGTTGAAAGTGTAAAATTTTACACTTTTTTGAAAAATAAATAGTGTTACCGGCTGTAAATGAATGATAAAATTTTTACACATGATAAATAAAAGGAGAATGGAGATTATTATGAAAAAAAGGGGATTTAAAAGTGTTGCTTCTTATATTGTAATACCTGTTATTATTCTTGGGATTTTAAGCACAGTATCAGTATACATATCGTTGACGGCACTAAGCAGTGTTAATAAGGCAAGCGAAAGAATATATGGGGAACAGCTTGCTAATATCACTGTACTTGACAAAATAAGTGTAAGGAATGAACGCATACAAAAGCTTACACTTAATCTTTTTTTATCGGGCAATAAGGAAGTGCTGGAACAGGCATGGGCTGGTGTGGAGGATGCGGCCAGTGAGGCGGATGCACTGATGGAACAGCTTGATGGTGCGTTTAAGGATGATGATACCAGTGAAATGTTTAAAAGTTACAGGGCACATTTTATGGCTTTTTTAGATAATGTAAATAACCTTAAAAAGCTTGCATATAAAGATTCAGGCTCTGGCATGAATTATGCTAATTACAGCCTTGCCCGTGAAGTTACAAGATGGTCAGATATATTACAGGAAGATATTGATAAGATTATTGGAGCCAATGATAAAGTCACGGATGGGCTTAAAGTAAAGTTAAAGTCAGTATATAATACATCAAAGCTGGCATGTATGGTTATTCTTGCTATAACGGCAGCAGTAATAGTTTTTGTTATTGTTATTATAATAAGGAAAGTAATAACCCCTTTAAAAAGAATGAATGGTGAACTTGATATTATTATAAACAGCATTAATTCCAGGCGTGGTGATTTGTCAAAAAGGATATCTGTAAAATCTTCAAATGAGATAGGGCGTGTGTCGGCTAATATTAATGAATTTATCAGTAAACTTGAAAACATAATGAAAATAATTATTACCAATTCAAAAAAACTTGACAACAGTATAAATAATGTTGCAGGCAGGGCAGGGACAGCTAATGCCAGCGCATGTGATATATCTGTAGTAATGGAAGAACTGTCTGCTGCCATGGAAGAAGTTACTGCCACAGTGCATGATGTCAATGAAAAAACATCCAGTGCAAACAGCAAAGTAAATAACGTGAGTTCGATAAAAA
>DKYP01000029.1 GCA_002499945.1 Lachnoclostridium sp. UBA7097 | reverse complement strand
CTTTCTGCATACGGGGGTATTCCCTGTAAAATAATGCCTGCTATATATATTCTTATAACATATGGTATCATTTGTCATCCTTTGACAGTGCAGAAGCAACTGCTGTAAGCACCGCCACGATAACTATTTTTATTATTTCCATATAGACCGCCTTTCCTGTGCCATGCATAAGCTGTATGGCTTCCTTTATTTCCTTGCCCTGGTTTCCCCTGCTGCCGCATCATAGTAATAACAGTGGCCTGAAAGTTTCTCATCATCTTCAAGTACAGAACTGTTGGCTTCCAGCACCATCTTATCCAGTTCCTCCTGTCCTATGTCCCCGTTGTCAGGCACAAGAATCAGTTCATGTACAGAAGATGGTATGATATAACAGCTTGTGCCGCCGGTTTTTTCATGCATCCACTGGCTGTCAAGTATTCCTGCTGTCCCATAAAACATTGCACTGTTGGTCATTACATACATAATCCCGTCTGCAATGCACCCTGTTTCCTTTATCCCGTCCATAAACGGCTCATCCTTAACCATGGCATCAATGGCACTTTCCAGACTGTAAAGCCTGTAGCCGTCATCCCTGGCATTGGACAGTGCCTGCATATGCAGTTCTTCTTTGCTTATCCCGTAACTGCCAAGGAGTGTGCTGGTAATTTTTATGCTTGTAAACCTGCCATCTGCGGATTTCCCGCGTATTATGTATATTACTGCAAGGTCAAGCATCCCTGTTGACACAATGTCTTTAAGGAGTTCCTTATTGTCCTTTGCCGAAAGCAGTACAGGGTATATATTGTTTTTTGCATAATCCCACCCTTTTAGGTTCAAAGACATTTCTTCTATGCCCCCGTATTCTTTTAATGGCTTCTCCCTGCTGTTTATGATTTCACCCATGCAGCCATCCATGTCCAGGATGCCCCTTTTGTAACAGCCATACAGGCCTTCAAGGTAAATAAGCGGTATGGCGCTGTCCTCACCGCTTTCTGTAAACTTTATTGCCACCCCGTATTTTGCCACATCATTGTTTTTATATATTTTATGTATCCCTACAGAAGCATCACTGCCATAAAAATCCTTTAATCCTTCTGATATCTTTTCCCTGAACTCACTGTAATCCATGTTTTCCTTCCTTTCCGGCATTTCCTGCCCTTTTATGCTGTCCTTGCAGCCCCTGCACTCTTAGTCCTTGCAAGTGCCTTCATTGCCCTTGCATAAAGCCCTGGTGAAATCTGTGCCGGTTTCTGTATATTGTACCTGTCCATAACTTCACCCATTGTCACGCCTGTACGTTTAAGTTCCGTTTCCAGTGATTCCATCTGGCTTTCTGTAATTGCCAGGCTGTCCCTGCTGTCTTTTCCAGCACCTTCTGCAACATACCTGTAAACTTCCTGCCCTTTTTCATTTACAACCAAAAGGGATTCAATTTCCCTGCTGCTGCTGTAGCCTACTGACTTTACAGAAAAACGGCTGTTACAGCAGTGCTTCCCGTCACGTTCCTGTATGGCTGCTTTTCCTGCAGGAATCCATATAAATGGCGCACTGTAAAGTTCCCTGCCTATGCCCCAGTTAAAACATGCACGCTTGAATGAATCGGAAGCCTGTGATTTTTCCTTTTCCGCAAAGCCGGGTTTTCCTACATCCTGTTTTGACACCCATTCCCCTGTTTCTTTGTCAAATATCTCAACAGTACAGTATAAGTTCCCGTTAATGCACTGGTGGCTTCTTTTCCACCTGAAAGGGCCAAAAGTTTCATCAAGTATTTTCTGGTCTGCCCTTGCATCCTTGTAAAGTATGAGGCTCAGCCCCTTTTCACTTATATATGACACCCTGCATTCTATCTCATCTGCATTTAAAAGGCGCACTAAATAACCCATAACAACACCCCCTGTATATAACATCCGTCTTTATGCTGTCTTTACCAGCAGCCTTCGTGAAACTGACACCTTTGAATAATCCCTGTATATGTCCGGCTGTTCCATGCGTATGCGTTTTGTGTCAAGCCTTGATGTTTCCACATTGCCCCATGAAACCCTGTACCTGCTGCTGGATGCAGTTTCATTTTCACCCATGTACATTTTAAGTTCCTGTTCAATTTTTGCCTGTTCCTTCTGTAACATTGCAACCTGCCCGATTATTTCTGCCCTCCTGTCAAGTTTCCCGTCAAAACCGGACAGCCTGGTAAAACCGCCTTTCTTTGCAGTATTGAAATACTGCGCAAGCACTTCATCACATGCTTTTGAACCGTCAGGGTCTGGCATCCTGCCCTTTAAGACATTTTCATGCCAGAAAATTTTTTCTGTTTCTGCCAGCTGTGAAATTAACCCCTCATCACGTTCAAGCCTGTGGTATAAAAACCCTTTCCCAAATATTACCACTGCTATATACCATGCCTTTTTCCCTGTGACTGCCATGTAATGGTAACACTGCATAAGGTAATGCAGCGGTATGTCACCGTCTTTCCATTTATCTGCACTGTATGCACTGGCAGTCTTGCATTCAAGCCCTGCATCCTCACCTGCAACCATGCGGTCTGCATCTGCAAGCATCCACGGGTATCTGGTGCTTTTGTACATAAAATTGGAACGGCGCACCTTAAGGCCTGTGGCTTCTGAAAAACGCCATGCCACATACTGTTCCAAATCCCTGCCCTGCCTCATGCTTTCATTATCTTCTGTTTCCACGCTGCTGCATGTCTTGTCCCTGAAAACACTTACAGGGCTTTTGTAGGGGTCAAGCCCGCATACTGCCCCTGCATCTGAACCGCCTATGCCTGATTTCCTGAGTTTAAGCCATTCCATGGTGTCCATTCCTTTTGTTGGTATTTTTTTGTACATAGTACATTCCCCTTCCTTAAATAAGATAAATTTACAAACCCTGCACAATAACTGCTGCCACACATAAGTCATGCAGCACATACAAGCTGGTACGCCCTGTCAATCACAGGATTCCCGTCCATTGTACGCATAAACAGGTTTTCATTATAGTTTGCTGTACGGCGTAAAGGTGCTGCATGTGTGGCAAAATCACTTACAGCATTCAAAAACCTGTAAGCATTCATGCCTGTGCCCTGTAAATCAGGCGCATCATAATAACGCATCTTTAAATCATCACGCAGCCTGTTTATGTTTTTCCTCTGTGCTTTTGTAGTATCTTTGGCAACCGGCAGCAGGGTTTCTATATATTCCATAAGCTGCCTGTCTGTAACCTTCTTCCTGCGCAGCCCTTCAAACTCATTGCCAAGTTTGTCCATGTAATCCTCTGCCTTAAAAAGTGTATCCTCTGCTTCCCTTATTTTCCCTTTGATATCACCAGTATGAACCATGCTCCAGCTGCGGCTTGCCGTCTGCAGTGCAAGGTTAAGCGTGTTGTTGCACACAACCCTTACCGATGTGACTGCCACCCTTACAGCACCAGAACCATCATGTGTGTTGCTAAATACCAGGTATGGTGAGATGCGTTCACCTGAAATGATGTACTCCCTTGGAAGCCTTGCAAGAAGCCATACTTTCCTGCCGCCCTGTAAAGAACCTGCAGTTTCATACCTTACGCCGTTCCCAAGCAGGGCATCCGTAAATGCAAATGCTTCTGTATTCTGTACAATCTTATACCTGTCAGTCACAACACCCAGCACCTTCTGGTCTGTGCTCCTTACATTCGCCTTGTACCCCGGTATAATGCCGCTTTCTGTGTAAATTGGTTTCTGCTGCACTTCCCAGTCAAGCCCTGCAAGCCTTAAAGCTTCTTCTGATACAGGTGCTTCCTGTACACATACCCCAAGCCCGTGCCATGGTTTTTCCCTTGTGTAAAACATAGTTTCCAAATCTGCTGCCATAATTATCCTTCCTTTCTGCAGGCTTTATACCAAGCCTGTCTTTAAAACTGTTAACAATATACAGAATAAGAGCCAGCAGGTTAACCTGCTGGCTCTCTATTACATATATGATATATAATTATAAATTTTTATGATTACAAAATTAGTATCTCTTTTTCCATTATTATTGCTGCTTCATCCTGCATTTTTCTTACCTCTGTTTCATTCACACTGTTAACCGCCTCTTCATTTTCTGCTTTTAAAACCAGGTTTATCTCACACATTTTATATAAAAGCCCGACCAACAGGACAGTGTTTTCTGTCTGTTTTTTTTCTTTATATGTAAAGCTGTTCCAGTCCGTTTTCCCAATACTGTTTACAGTATATAAAACCATATTGAAATTCTCATAGTATTCATATTTTACTTTTTTCAGGGTATCAATATATGAACTTGCTGTTTTTTGAAGGTTATTTAAATATTCTACTATTTTATTTATATTCTCTTCTGCTTTCTTCATTTGCCTGTATGCCTCATCTGCCTGGTCTGACAGCTTTGAACCAGTAACATTAAAAATCATGCCGCTAACCAGCAGCCCGACTCCCAATGTTGATACCCCAAGGATAGTACTTCCAAGAGCCATTCCTCCTCCTCCTGCTGCAAGAGCCCCTCCTCCTAAAGCCGCCAATGTTGCATTAGTTGCCGCTGCACCACTCAGGGATGCAATTGCTGTTCCAGTAGAAGCTGTTCCAAGAGCCATAACTGCGGCAGTCGTTGCACCAGCAGCAGCAAAACCTCCTGCCGTCCCTGCTGCTGCTCCGCCAATACCACCTAGCAATACTCCTGCACCTACTGAAACATCTTTTAACTTCTGTATGTCAGGTTTTGGAAGCTTGACATTATCCCTTTCAATTTCTTCAAACTCTGGCCTGTTATGTATTTTTTCTATTGTATCAGCAAAGTCTTTAAAACTGTTCATAATATTTAATTCCAGGCATCCAAGCTCGTCCATAACACTGTTAACCTTTCCCTCTGCTTCCTGGAATCTTGCAATATTTTTTTCATGGCGCTCTTTTGCCTGTTTTATAGTACCATTGGCATCAGACATTTTAGCTGCACCATGTATACCTGCGCCTACCCCTGTTACTCCTGCAATTGCTGCTGCCGCCCCTAAAATAAATGGTAATGGCATAATTTATCCCTCCTGTTTTCTTAAAATTTCACAGGCTTCTTTATTCAGCCTGTAATACATATCTAAATCCATCCATTCCTTGAAAAACTGTTTATAACATTCATCTACACGGCATTTCAAAGGCCTTTCTTCATATATTGAACAAAGGTTTCCTGATAAGTACCTGCATACCCCGTCGCCTCTGTCAAGGTCTGAATATATTTCTGATTTGCCAAGATTCCTGCAACAGTTCCCGCATTGTTTACAATCAAACATTATTTAAACACCAGCCTGTTATTTTTATCTGCCATAAAGCTGTCAAAACCACCCTGCCATGGTTTTTCAATCCCCATATTATCATATATTTCATGCAGCATGATATTTAATTTTTCTGGTGTATTAATTTTCCCAAAATCTTCTGTTACCTTTTTCAAAGCCATTGTTTCTTTCTCAAACAATTCAAAATCAATTTTTTCAAGCTCACCCAGATAAACTACAAGTGCATTATTAATACGCTTGTACGCATCAATTGATTTCTGTATACTTCCATTAAGTCCAGTACGTATAAATATTTCTTTTAACACCAGCAGCATAAACCTGCCCCACGCAACTATATTAAGCCTCGTAAAAAATTTTAACATGTCACCGCCAGAACGCACAGCAGCATCAAAACCATCCATTACGCATAACGTCCCATTTCCAAATAAAAGCATTACCCTTAAATCTGCATGGCTTTTATCTGGCCTGCACTCACTAACAGGCCTGCCAAATTGGAAATGCTGTCTTAAAGCCCATACCAGCCTTATTGATAAATCAGTTATAATAACAGGTACTGCCTGTGCCAGCCCGTACCTGAAATCATAGCCTTCCTGGAAAGCCCTTGTTGCAAGTATTGCTAAGTCCTGCTTATCTTTTCCAATATTAAACCTGCCAAATTTACAAAGCCCGAAAAGTTCATAAAAAGGCATTACAATCCCTGAGCCCCTGCCTTTTGCCCCTGAACTTCCAGCAACATCAGACATGATATGCCCTAACCAGTTTGTTATGCCACAGAACAGCCTTGAAATAATATTATCTCCTGTTAACCCTGGTTCTCCGGTACTTAATGTTATAATCTGCCCTTTGATATCAATAAATGATGATGTGGAAGTAAACTGGTTAAGTATTGAAAAAAACAGCCCCACAATATCTGGTGAATGGGCAAGTGACCGCATATGGTGGTTTTTTGTTGTCATTCCGTCAACCATGTACCCTGTGTCACTGCTGCATTTCTGGTCATAATTTACCTTGAAATTTTTTTCGAGATAACCAATTGCGCTTTTTACATTGCCTGATTTACTCCCGTCTTTATTCCAGCCAGTAATTTTTGCAAAGCCCATGACTGCATTATCAACCTGTTTGTCAGACCATTTCCCTAATACACTGCTGCCAGGAGCTCCTACTAAAAAGATGTCCATAAACCCGCCTGCTGCACCACATGCAACTGCTGCAAGATAATCTGTTGTATCACATTTATCCTGCTTTTGTAAAAGAAGCCTGTTTTCATCACATTCCTTTACTAGGCTTTCTGCATTTATACCCTGCATAATATATACCTCCTGGTATTACATGGCAATTATCAAAAAAATATTTTCTGTATTTTTTAACTATATTATGTAATAACTTTACAGCTACTTCTATTTTCACACTCATTTTATAATGCTACATATAAATATATTATTTATAAATCCTTTT
>DKYP01000004.1:609-4987 GCA_002499945.1 Lachnoclostridium sp. UBA7097 | reverse complement strand
ATATATCCTTTATCTTTTAGAATATTCTTTTCTAAATTATAAAATTTCTTTTTACTGTTTTTAATATTTTTTATTATAACTTCATTACGGTTTCCATAAAAATCCTGTGAATATGTAATTATATATCCATCTGCACCTGGTAATACGTTCCATGTTAATTTTATTTTATCTGCATTTTTAACTGCTTTAACATTTTTTACAATTTCTGGTGCTGTACCAAGGCTTTTAAATTTATAACCAAGTTTTGTAACATAAGTTTTTATATCTTCTGAAGCTTTAAAGTCCTGTTCCAAATAGTAATCTGTTTCCAAAGTATTTTTGTATCCATAAACTGTAGTATTATTACCAATTCTTATTAATGACAGGTAACGTATACTTCCAGGAAGATATATTTCTTCTAACTGTAATCCTTCGTCTGAATTGCAATGTCCCCATACACACACACGTTTCACTCCCTCGGTATATGTAAGTTTTTTAAGTGAAGTACAGCCATTTAAATCAATCATCCCGCCTGTCTGCAAAACCAGTTCTGTAAGCCCTGTTGCTGATGCAAATACCCCTGCATCAAAAGTTGTTACACTTTCTGGAACTATATACGCCCCTTTGCGTTTTTGTGGATATAAAACCAGTTGTGTCATATCTTTGCTGAATAATACACCATCTTTAGATTTAAAATAGTTACTATCTTTTTCTACTGTAATTTTTTCAAGGTTATATGCCATGTCATTACGTTTTATAAAACCCTCTTCTTCAATTTCAGTACAGTATTCGTTTAAAATAACTGAGATATCACTTACCGTTGCTGGCACTTCATATGATGTAATTATTCCTGGGAAAATAATAATTTTTGTTAATTCCTTATCATAAAGTATATTATCTTTTACTGTAAAATAGTTATTTGAATCTGGAAGTTCTATTTTTTCAAACTTGTTCTGCCCTGTAATATTATAAGGTATTTCATTTACATCTGTATGCAGTATTAAATGTCTGCGCCCTGATGCTGCAAAGCATAATTTACTGTAATCCTTTGAATAAAGATTTCCCTTATATGAACTATAATACTTATTATCTTCTGGCACAGTTATTTCCTTAAGATTTTTTAGCCCAAGCCCCCAGACAGGAGTATACTTGCCTGTAGTAATAACATTTTTTGTATATCTGGATAATGTAATTTTCTCTAAATTAGTACAGCCATACAATTCATAAATATCCATCTTCTCCATGCCATCACCTAATGTAATTTCTGTTAAATTTTCATTATAAGCTAACGGCTCTGCAAAGTTCTCAAATCCTGTAACTGTATCTGGCATAATATATGCACCTTTTCTGCTACAGGGATAGTATTCAAGTGTTTTTCCGTCTTTTGTATAAAGCACACCATCAATGCTTGTATAAAGTTTATTCTCCTTATCCACTTCAAATGAAACTGCTGCCTCTTTAAAAGCATCTGTACTAATATTTGATATATTTTTTCCTATATAAACTTCCATATTTTCACATCTGCTAAAAGAACAAATACCAATTTCTGTTATATAATCTGGCAAATCAATAGTTTTTAATGATTTGCATCCATAAAACATATACTGCGGAATACTTGTTACACTTGCATTAAACAGGACTTCTTCCAGGTTTCCGCAACATTCTAATACACTTGTACCAATCTTTTTAACACTGGCTGGTATAGACACTGAACGGACTTTGCTATTTGAAAAAGCAAAACCTTCAATACTCTGTACACCATTTTTAATAGTAACATTTTCCAGGTATTTATTATAACAAAATGCCTCACTGCATATAGTATTTACCCCTGATTTAACAGTATAAGACTTATTTTTCCTGGCATTGGGATAATAAAGCAGTTTTGTTTTATTTTTATTAAACAAAACTCCATCTACAGCACTAAAATATTTATTGCCTTTAGCTACTTTAAATTCTGTAATATCTGCACTGTCATCAGCATAAACCCCTAATAAACTGATTTTTTCTATATTTTTGCCAATTACAAGTGTACCACTTCCTTTGCAGTCTTCAATTTCATTTTTTCTGGTGGTTGCTGTAACATTTCCTTTACTTGCACCAGCATATATATAATTATTATATATACCAGCACAAGTAAAACACAGTATTATAAATAAAATTTTATTTAGTAGTTTTTTATTCATAGTTTTTATCCCTTTCCTTTAAAAAATATTTTACCAGAATTAACTATTAATATTCCAAGGCTTGCAAGTAACAGTGCAGCAAGGTTTTGTAATGACATTATATTTTCGTTTAAAAATATTGCAGAAAATGCTACACCAAATACAGGAATTGAAAAACTGTAGACAGAGATTTTTCCTACAGGATTATATTTTAGAAGCCCTGCCCATATACTGAAAGCCACTGTTGAAAGCAATGCCATATATATAAGAAGCGCCAATGACTGTATTGTAAAGCCTTCTACCTTGCCTCCTGCTATAAAACCTGTAATTATTAATACTGCACCTCCTGATAAAAGCTGGTATGCTGTAATTGCTGCCGGGCTTTCTTTTTCTGATATTTTTTTAAGTGTAACTGAGCTTATCCCATAAGCTGCTGAACACAATAAAACCATGCCCTCACCTTTAAAAGAAAAACCCATGCCAGCCCCGCCAGGTTTAAGGTTTACAAGAATAACACCTGTAAAACCTATAATACAGCCTATAGTTTTCCTTATAGTTATTTTCTCATTTTTAAGAAAAAAATGGGCTGTTATAATTGAAAAAAATACATTTGATGCATTTATTACTGAACCTTTAGAGCCAGTTGTATTTGCCATACCTATATAAAAAAATATATATTGTAATGTTGTCTGTAAAAGCCCCTGCCCTGCAATGTATGGAACAGAAGAACTTTTTATTTTAAGGAATCTGTGCTGCATAATACTTGAAAGCACCAGTGCCATAATCCCTGCAAGAAAGAAACGGTAGCCTGCAAAAAGTATCTGGCTGCCAGTGTCTGTTATATTAAACATTTTATATCCAATTTTAACACATGGAAATGCACTTCCCCATAATGCACAGCAAATAAGGGCAAGAAATGTAACAGCTACAGGATTTCTAAAAATATTTTCTTTATTCTTTTTAATCCCTCCTTGCAAATTATCCGAGAAATTCCACAACATCCCTGTATACCTTTTCCTTTTCTGCTTCATTTAAAATTTCATGCCTCATATTCTGGTAAACAATCTGCCTGATATTTTTAAATCCTGCTGACCTTAAAGTTTTTATACTTGCCCGGCTTCCTTTATCCAGTCCTGTTGAAGCATCCTCTTTACCTCTTATTGCAAGCATTGGAAGTTCTTTATTAACATTTTTATATCTCCAGGTTTCTGCCATATTTTTAGATAAATGGAACAGGTCATTAAAAGCTGAAACTTTAAACCCATGCCCACAGTACGGGTCATTAATATATGCCTGGATATTATCTTTATTGGCACTGAGCCAGTCAAACCCTGTCTGCGGGTCTTCTATTCCTTTATTAAAACTTCCAATTGAAATATCTTCTATAAACTCTGAATAATACCTTACACCTTTTACTTTGCTTATAATCCCTGTAAGAACCAGCCCGGCACTTAATACAGCAATACCCGGGCTGCATGGATACCCTGATAATATTACTTTCCCATAATTCCATGACTGGCTCTGCATAAGGTTGCGTGTAATAATAGTTCCCATTGAATGTGCAAATATTATTACCTTGCTTGTTTTAAATCTTTTCATAATATAATGTGTTATCCTTTTCTGGTCTGAAAGAAGATATTTATATCCATCTTTCTCCTTAAAAAATCCCAGCTCTGGTGCACCCTTTCCATGTCCCCTCATATCTGATGAAATAACTGTATAGCCTGCTTTATTCAGGACTTTGATAAAATCCTCATAACGTTCCTGATGTTCTTCCATGCCATGTATAATTTGTATATAACCTTTTGCTTTATCCTTTTCTTCTGTTTCAAAAATATGCAGGTTTAACTTATAACCATCTTTTGCTTTTAATATTATTTTCTTCATATTCATTCCTTATCCTTTCTTTGTTAAATACTTTAAAAAATCCCCTCAAAAATTTCTTCCCAAGTCATTTTTATATTTGGAAATTCCCTAAGGGTTATTACTGTATCTGAATTATAATCTTCAAGTTCCCTGTCAGGCTGCAATATATAACTATATTCCAGAATATATTTCTGGTCTTTAAGATAATAAATTTCAACAGAACCCTGCTGTGAAACAATCCAGTATTCCCCAACACCCGCTTTTTCATAAGCATCTTTTTTATCCGTCCTGTCCCTTTTAGCAGTAGAAGGGCTTAGTGTTTCAACAATAAACTTCGGTACTCCACTATAAAAACTTCCTTTTAGATATTT
>DKYP01000004.1:0-373 GCA_002499945.1 Lachnoclostridium sp. UBA7097 | reverse complement strand
TAGTGTTTCAACAATAAACTTTGGCACACCACTATAACAGCCACCCTTTAAATTTTTACGGTCACAAATTACCATAACATCAGGGATTACATAATCATCATTTTCCCGTGGGTGGTACTTAAAATCCAGGTTCTCCATAAATACCATGCACATGCTGTTCTTTAACCCCATTTTAATTATAGTATTAATATTATTATTAATAATGCCATGTGTATAATTTGGCACTGGGGACATATCATAAATAATCCCATTTATTTTCTCCTGTTTCCTGTAATCTTCATTTAACAGTGCCATACTACCACTCCTCTCCAATTATATAGTATCTGGCAGGTATAATTTATAACTACTATTATTTTAACATATTTATATACTT
>DKYP01000037.1 GCA_002499945.1 Lachnoclostridium sp. UBA7097 | reverse complement strand
TAATAAAATTGTATTACAAAATTTTTGATGGATTTCCATTGACATATTATATCAAATATCAAAGTCCAGGATATTTTTTTACATAAAACATTTTCTAATAACCCGTATCCTGTTATATGGGACTGTATACATATAACACATAACACTACATAGGTAAAGGAGGAAAGCAGCTATATGAAAAAAACTATTCCACCACTTTCTTTTAGGACCTGTAAGAGAGTGAAGAAACAATTAACAAGACAATCCGAAGCAGCTGGCATGAACATATCACAATTTCTTATTATAAAAATTAATCAAAAGTACAAATATGTACAACAGTTAGAAAAATTTTACAGGGCATATGAAATTATAGATGATATATCAGATATACTATCACTTATAATATTAGACAAAAATAATACCCCTTATGATGAATTTAATAATGATAGTATATTAGAACCTTTTTATACAACCAGACACTTAGCTGGCAATGCCCGTTTTATTCCTTCCAGTTCCAAAACTAAATATGATGGTTCTAAAACAGAACATATTTCATTAAGGCTTGACCATAATACAAGCAAAAAACTGAATTATATTGCAGATTTCTATAACTACAAAAAATCCAGCATAATACCATTGCTATTACAAGATAGCAAAGATGAAATGGCAGATTCCGCTCTTGCAGAATGTTTCTGCTATATAACAGATATAAGGAACTATTTTTATGAAAAGCACATTGATGATGCGGATTTTGAAAAGGAGTATGATTTATTATGGGAAATACTGTTATAGAAAGTTTTGAAGATATTATTATCAAAAACGTTGGATGTGGTAAATATAAAGGCAGGAAAGCAGCCTTGCAGCTTATAAAATATATTTCTGGAAATAGTATAGTACCAGAAAACCAAAAACTGGTAAGATACACTGGCGGATATGGTGTACCTGGTTATGACCCGGATTTATGTTGTGAAGCCATGTATATTGTAAAAAAACTATACAGAAAAACAAGCCCAAAGTTACGTTGTATATACCATTTTATAATTTCATTCCCAGCCTGTATTGATGATATAAATATTGTGAAATTAACCGCTATTGACCTCTGCCAGTATTTCTACTATAAGAATTACCAGTGCATGTATGGTGTACATAACGATACGGAAAACCTGCATATACATATAGCTGTAAATAGTACCAGTTTTATATCTGGAAAACAGATGGACTTATCAATAAATGAATTAAAGACTCTTACAAATGATTTAAAAAAAAGGGCATTTGTGATATTAAAAGAAAATGGCTTCTGAAATAATTTTAAATTACTGCCCCTGCACTGGATTTAACAAAAAAGGAAGTGTAAAATAAAGGCTGCCTGTCATACTCATACACACCATTTAAACAGGCAGCCTTTATTGGATTATCTTATTTCCAGGCTGCCTATAAAACTTATCCCTTTCTGGAACATACTTTATAAGTTCCACTAACAGGATAACCAGATTTATTTATACATAAATTTACAACACCTTAGCACTGTTCTGGTCCACTACCGGGCAGTATATCCTTAATTAACCTGTCTGCATAACAAGATAACAGTTCATCAATATCAGTCCATGTTGACGCTGCTATGTATTCGTGGTCAAGGTAATACTGCCAGAGTTCTGCCAGTGGACAATTTATATCCTTAAGACTTTCTACAGCCTTTTTGCTTATATCTTCCTTCCATTCAAAGTATTCAAATATACAGCTGTAAAATTTAATTTTATTACAGGATTCAAAAATCTCTTTTTTATCTCTTTCCATCATACTGTAATAGAAAAGCCTGTATTCATTAATAATTCTTTCTGTAAGCTGTTTTGTATCTTCATTACTGTCTTTTTTCCTGCTTATTCTCTGTTTCACTGGTAATATCCCCCTTTTATATATTGATGTTATATTATTTAATATGGTACAGCGGTTACTTAACACGCTTCAAAAACAGCCATAAAAATAAGCCCCTGGAATTATAAACAGTTCCAGTGCCCTATTATCTGGCTTATATATGAAAATAACAATATCATTTACTGTAAATAACTTTCAGCATCACTTTCTATAAGATGGTATTTTTCCTCTCTCTATTCCTCTGTTTTCTGCTTTTTTCTCTCTTTCCAATATTAAAGGTTGTACTACTTTTAATATCATTTCACCCATTTTAACATCTTCCCTCAGTTCTTCAATTAAACTGCTGTTTGCATTTAAAGTTACTTCAAGTATGGATTCCACATATTATTACTATAACACATACAGGCAGTTTATAACAGCCTGTTTTTATGTAAAATACTGCCTGTATGTACCAGTTTAAATATGCAATTATATATTATGCTGCCCCTTCTGTTTTTGTCCTTGAAAGTGCTGACATTACCTTTTTATAAATATCATCTGGCATATTTTCAAGACTTGCGACATGGTATCTTTCTTTTACTTCATCTGCAGTTACCCCTGTCCTTGCAAGCTCCTTTTTAAGTGAAGCCATTTGTGCGGAAGAAACACCCTGTACACTGTTGCCTGTACCCATGACATAGACTACTTTGTATTTTCTGTTTATTATTGAAAGACCACTTATTTCACGCTCTTTATTATATGAAACTGTTGCAACTGAAAAGCTGTCATTACAGAAAATTTTTCCATCACGTTCCTGTATTTCTGTCATTCCTGCCGGTATCCATATAAAGGGTGCTGTGTAAAGTTCCCTGCCAATGCCCCAGTTAAAACATGCACGCTTAAAAGAATCTGAAGCCTGTGATTTTTCTTTTTCCTTTTCTGATTTGCCCATACTTCCTGCATCCTGTTTTGAAACCCATATACCTGTTTCCCTGTCAAGGACTTCCACCGTACAATACAGATTCCCGTCAATGCACTGGTGGCTCCTTTTCCAGCCAAATATCCCAAATGTTTCATCAAGTATTCTCTGGTCTACCCTTGCATCTTTGTAAAGCAGAAGACTGACACCATTCCTGCCCACTGTTGACACCCTGCACTCAATTTCATCTGCCCTTAAAAGGCGTATTTTTTTATCTGCCATATATATACCTCCATTTCATTATAATAACTGCAAAAATAAAAACGCCAGTTTAACTGACGTTTTTATCTTTTATGCTTATAAACTAAATTTTTTACAACTGTCCTGTCCTGCTTAAAAATTGTTCTGGTGTTACAGCTTTACATACAGATTTCTGGTAATCGGTTATATTTCTTGTAATTATATAATCTGCATTAATTTCTGTTGCACACTTATCTTGTAAACAGTCTTCCAAATCTTTAAACACATCATTTTTAATTGCATTTACAACGCTCTCATGGCTGGCACTTGTTACAGTTAGTATATCACAGATTCCAAGTAACATTTCCCTTCTTGCCCTTGCATCGTGTGTTTTTCTTAAAATATAGTAAATATCAGGTATTGAATGGAATGCCATATACCCGTTTACCTTTTCTTCTGCACACATAAGGAGTATTGCATATGCGTCATCAAAATATGGCTTCCTCGTAGTAAGATAATCCAGTAATACATTTGTATCAACCAGCACTGTTATATTTTTCATCTCTTGCCTCCGCTAATTCCCTGTCATAATCAGTAATGGTATTTTCAGGGAAATTTTTTCTTATGCTTTCAAGCTGGTTAAAAGCTTTCATTTTAGGTGTCAGTTTTTTTCCCTTTCTTTCTGCCTTTGTTTCTAACTGCTGGAAAAATTCTATTACAAACTCTATTTTTTCTTCTGGCATATCTTTAAGCATTGCTATTGCCATCTCTTTTCTTTCTGACATAATG
>DKYP01000079.1 GCA_002499945.1 Lachnoclostridium sp. UBA7097 | reverse complement strand
AACTGTTTAACCACTGTCCTTAGAACTGCGGACTTGGCATTACATCCGCAGGTAACTATCTATTCTTACATAACGTAGCCAGTTAAGGCTTAGGCTAGCCAGCCATAGGCTTGTTTACAAGCCCATTCCCTTTAGGGGATGGGTAGTTGACATTAATTCCCCATATTGTAAGTATCTGGAATATACCAGCTTAGTCCTGCATAAATTCCGATATCTTAATTTCAATTTTTGATTTTACAGGCAATAAAAGCAGGTATAATACTAATCCATAGAATGTTGTAAGTACAGATACTGCAAAGTCAAATGCCAGTTTCTCTATATCTATGCCTGTACTGCTTATGGAATTATGGACACTCACTATAAAACCACAACACGTTGCCATTGCGCCCGAAGCAAGGCTTGTATTTCCAACAAGTTTTACTGCCTCCTTAGCCCTTTTTAATTGTAACATGCTTTCCGCCTTTTTCCTGCCAATAACCAGTTTCAGGGCATTATTAAAATCTTTTAAAAGCCCTGATGCCGCTAATATAGGGATTATTATAACAGCAAACTGTAATATGCTTACAGCATCAAGATAACTCATTACAGTATCAAATCCACTTTCCGATACTACTGTATTTAATAAAACAGCCAGGATAACCCCTATTACTGCCAGAATATACATATTAATCCCTCCTGTTTTCCTAAAAATCTTAGATAAATTATACCACTTCCATTTTTATTAATCAATCAGCAGTTATTTTAATTCACTTTTAACAAAAATCCAGGCAGAAAGAGATAATAATACTATAAAGGTTAAAACCGTAACTGCCAGATACAAGGCATCTGAAAAACTATTATCACATAACATAAACATTTCAAGCTGGTACAAATATGTATACCTGACATAAGGTCCTATTACAGGCCCTACATAAAAATCCGGATTTGCATTTAAAATTAATGATGCATATGTAAAACTTATACCAATAATATTTGCCATAGTCCCCTTTTTAACAATAACATCTATAAAAATAACAATTGTACATTGCACCATAAATCCTATTAAAGCATATATTAAACGCATCAAAATATAATTAATGCCCCCGCCTGGATTTATAGTACCATTAAACAATACCACAGCAAAAGGAACAGCCGCCGCTGGCATTGATAATAAAAACATTCCTAAAGATAATACTATAAACTTCGCAAAAAATATATGTAAACGTGTATTGCCACTTGATAAAGAAAGCCCATATGTCTGTCTTTTAAATCCGCCACATATAAAAGCTGATGCAAATGTACCTCCAAATACCATATTAAAAAATGGCATTACCTGGTATGCAATAACTTCATCAATTCCAATAGTCCTTGCATTAGTTACACCAAAAATACCAGTTACATAACTGAACACCCCTGTAATAAATGAAAAAAACAACAATATTTTAAAAACCAGAGATTTAGAAAACAGGAATAATTCCGCTTTTATAAGGTTTTTCATATTAATCCCCCTATTTTAATTCCATTCTTTTAAAACACCAGGCAGAAAGGGTTAATGCTATTATAAATGTTAAAATTACAACTGCAAAATACAATCCGCCTGAAAACGCATCGCCGCCAAGGTCATATTTTTTATTAATGGAAAATGCCATTAGTTCTATCTGGTAAAAAAATGTATACCTTAAAAAATATATTCCTTGTAAATTTGTCCTGGCAAACAGGTAAACATATGTAAGAAAAATACCGGCTGCAACTGTTACCGAATCTTTCCTTATAATTGTAAACATAAGTATAATTACAGCACCAAATGCCATATAACCTGTTAAAGCGTATAAAAATAATAATAAAACTTTTTTGCATGTCCCAATAGAAAAATCCATGCCAAAGCCATTATAATATGATACTATAATAACAGTGGTGAGCCATATTATAAATAACATCTGGAAAAACCCTGCAAAAAACACTATAACTTTTGCCAGGAATAACTTATATCTTGGCTGCCCGTTTAAAAGGCTGTTTCCAAATGTATTATTTTTAAATTCACTTCCTATAAAAACTGCTGCAAAAGTATTTCCAAATATTGAATGGACAATTAGCATGTCTATACAATTAGTCAATACATCATATGCACAAAGTTCCCTGTCTCCCAAAACAACAATTACTGAAAAAAATATCCCCGTACATATACAGCAGGTTATTAATATTTTATACCCCAGTGATTTTGAAAGTTTAAACCACTCCGCTTTTACAAGATTTCCCATATACCTATCTCCCCTTATTTATCAAAGACATATAATATCTTTCAAGGCTCTCACCTTCAGCCTTTACTTCCTTTACATCTGCTTCATTTAAAACAAGTTCTTTTATTAATTCTTTTGTACTGCCTGTAAATCCATACAGGTTCACCCTGCTCTCTGAAACAATTTCAAGTTCATTATCTGGAAACATATGTTTTAAAACTGCTGCCGCATTTTGTACATTGCCAGCACGTATAGACAGATAAGGTTTACATTTTGCAATAAGTTCATCTGCCTGTATCTGTTCTTTCATCCTGCCCTTATCTATAAAACCATAACACGTTGCAAGCTGGTCAAGTTCACTTAAAATATGGCTTGAAATTAAAATTGTAATCCCCTGCTCCTTATTTAGTTTCTTTATAAGCTCCCTTAACTGCAAAATTCCCTCTGGGTCAAGCCCGTTTACTGGTTCATCTAATACAAGAAGTTCTGGCTTCCCTATAAGTGCCATTGCAATACCAAGCCTTTGTTTCATGCCAAGTGAAAAATCCTTTGCCTTTTTAGTGCCAGTATCTTCAAGCCCTACAGTCTTTAATAACTCCTTAATGCATTTCTTTTCTTTAATTCCATACTGTAATCTTATAACTTCAAGATTATCTTCCGCCGTCATTCCGGGATAAAATGCAGGTCCTTCAATTATTGCACCAACACGCCTCCTTTGCAAATACAACTTATCTGGATTACTTTCACCAAAAAGGCAGATATCACCACCTGACTGTACTGCCCTCCCTGTTAAAATACGCATAAGTGTTGTTTTTCCAGCACCATTCCTTCCAATAAAACCATAAATATCACCCTTGCATATTTCCATATCAAACTGGTTTAATGCATAAGTTTTATACTTTTTTGTAAGTTTTTTTGCTGTAAATATCTTCTCTGGCATTTTTTTCTCCTTTCATAAATCCTGTATAATGTACATCTTTAAGTTTTTTATATTATATTTCTATTTTTTATGTAAAACTATACTTCACAAGTAGTATTATAAGTAGTAAAATAGTAGTATCAAATAAGAAAGGAGGGTATGGAGCTATATTTCCCTGCACCCGGTATTCCTGATGGCTGGAGACATATAACAGGAACAGGTAAAATTCCTTAAGCTGGAATTTCAAGGGATTAATATATTTTTTGTTTTTCTCCCCATACAGAAATAAGGAACCAAGGGAAATATACTTAGTTTCACGAAAAAAATTAAGCACAGCCATTTTATGGCACAAGGAAATGGGGAAAAGGTATGGAGAAATCAAAAATTGAATTACAGAATATTAGTAAAAGCTATTATTCTGAAGCTGCCATTACACAAGCCTTACGTAAAGTAAGCCTGACATTTGTACATGGCGAATTTGTAGCTATTACTGGTGAAAGCGGAAGCGGCAAGTCCACACTGTTAAATATTATTGGCGGAATGGACAGTTTCGATGAAGGAGAAATGATAGTAAATGGCAAGCCTACATTCCAGTATACGGAGGAGGACTGGGAGGCATACAGGCGTAACCAGATAGGATATGTATTCCAGGATTACAGCCTTATAGGCCATTATACCGCACTTGACAACATAACGGGTGCACTTCTTATTATGGGGAAGGATAAGGAGGAAGCACAAGCAACCGCTATGGAATATCTTAAAAAAGTAGGGCTTGAGGGTTATGAAAAACATCCTGCAACAGAACTTTCAAGCGGGCAGAAGCAAAGACTGTCCATTGCAAGGGCACTGGCGAAAAATACAGGCATAATTATTGCAGATGAGCCTACAGGCAACCTTGATGAAGAAAATACAATACGTACAATGACAATACTCAAAAAAATATCCAAAGAGTGCCTTGTACTTCTTGTTACACATGAAAAAAGGATTGCAAAGTTTTTTGGCGACAGGATTATTGAAATATGTGATGGAAAAGTAGTACGTGACGAAAATAATACAGCCAGCACATATGAACGCAGCGACGATTCAAATATATACCTTAAAGAATTTGAACCAGATAATATTGAAAATGGTTATTCCAGGTTTAATATTTATTATAAGAAACACGAAGCCCCTCCATCTATTAATATGAACATGGTATGGAAAGATGGAAAACTTTATATACAGAATCTTTCAGACTATGACATTATTTTTGAAGGCGAGGAAAATGGAATACAGATACTTGACACAGAGCGTCCATCACTTGAAATGGAAGAAATAGAGAATTTGTCATATGACTTAGAAAGGCTTCCAGACAAAGGAAACGCTAAACTTCCATTCCATGAAATCTGGCGTATTGCCATGTCAAATATACGCCTTATGGGAAAGAAACAGATATTTATTACAATAATACTAATTGCTGCTGCCGTAATGCTTTCTATTACTGCTGCGAAATTTACAAATATGGTTTCTATAAGTGAAGAAAAAATTGTTTCCACAGATTCACACTATGCCAGGATAGATTTTAATAATATTTCTGTTTTTGACCACAGCGACCATCTTAAAGTCCTCCAGTTTGCCTGGAAATACCTTGATGGCAATGATTATGGCTATACATTTTTTGTACCAGATGGCAAGGTATCTATTATTGGTGAAGGCTTTGAACAGATAAAAAACCTTAAGCAAGTTGTATATAATACTTCATATGTTCCATTAGATTTTCTAAAAAAAGAAGACATTGTTTATGGCAAAATGCCAGAACTTAGAAATGAAGTAGTGCTTGATTTGCAGGTTGTCAAAAACCTTATAGCATCAAAAGGTGTTGTAACAACAAACTTTAAAACACCAGAAAACTTTATCGGGGCTACATTAAAAACCCCTCGTTATAAAGTTGAAATGACAATTACAGGCATAAGTGACACCCACGAGCCAGCCCTTTACTGCGGGCAGAATATATTACTTGGATTCCCACAGAAAGGTTATAAAATTGCAAGCCTTGATGAACTTAAAAAAGAATATCCTGGAAAATATGATGATGCCAGTCTTGCAGATAATGAAATCCTTATAAGGGACGGGCTTTACGATTCCCTGAAACTTGAAAAAGATACAGAATACAGGATTGGTGATGACTATAAAAATATATACAATATTACTGGTACATTTACAGACGATATTGGTGTAGATTATGTACTATCAGACAGAGGATGCTTAAATATACGTGACTTAATGGTTTTCGAGCTTAAGACCTGTATGGTTTATTCAGACAATCCAAAATCTGCAATTAACAAATTAAAGGGAATTAAAGATAAAAGCATGAATGTATTTAAAATGAGCCTTACAATACCACATGACGACGAAATTAAGGCTTACCGTGAAGCAAATACAGGTGATGTGGACGCAAGCAGCCTTGTTACTATAGCAATTGTTGTAATATCCATAATTATGGTTTATTTTACAATTAAATCCAATGCTATATCACGTAGTGAAGAACTTACTGTATACAGCCTGCTTGGTATTTCAAAAGGAAGCATACTCAAATCATATATAATTGAAATGGTACTGCTTACCTCATATACTTCACTTCCATCAGTCCTGGTTACAAGTGGCGTTATTAAATTTATAGGAAGTATCCCTTCGCTTGGAATTACCATGTTATTCCCATGGTGGGCTGTACTCCTGCTTATAATAGTAATATACACTGCCCATGCAATAATTAGTATACTTCCAGTATATGGAATACTTTCAAAACCTCCTGCAACACTCGCTGTTAAAGGATAAAACTTATTTTTGTTGTTAATATATTTTTTATATGTCCTGGCAAGGCATCCTCCTATATTTTATTTAGGAATAATGCCAGCCAGGGCATTAAAACCTGGTTATCCGGTTATAAATTACATCTCTGCATATTTATCAACCAGTGTATCAAATTTATCCCTGTTATCCACAATCCATTTATCATAAGTAGTATTTTCTGCTGAAATAATCTTTCCAAGTTCCACAAAAAATTGTGGTATTGCTTCCACTATTATTGACTTTCCAAAGTCTGAAAGACTTTCTTTTCCCTGGTAAGGGCAGCCTCCTGTATATATTGCAAATGCTTTCTTTGGTCCGTCTGGTGACTGTTTTACAGCACCCCTGAACCCTATTTGGGCAATCTGCTGTGCAGCGCATGAAGAAGGGCAGCCTGAAATATGGATTTGCGGAAGTACACCATCAGCAAAATTTTCCTTACGTACAGCGTCTATGCACAAGCTTAAAAGCTCCTGTGAATCCCCCACACCAACCTGGCAGACCTGGTTTCCAATACATGCAACTGATTTCTCAAAGATAGTTGAAGCACTATCCTCTGTTACTTTTAAAACCTTTTCTGCTTCTTCGCCATTACAATTAATTATATAAAAACTTTCTTCAGGAGTAATACGCAATTCCACATCTTGCATATCTTCTATTACATCGTAAATCTCCCTTAACTTTGAAGGCGCTAATTTACCACCAGCAGGCTGGTAAAAGACCGCATAAAGCCCGTTCTGCTTTTGTGCCGTAATCCTTTTTCCAGAAACCCTTACACCATCTTCCTTTTTATTAACAACATATGGCTCTGGATTTATATCAAGCTGTTCTGTTTCCATAACCTTATCCAGTTTATCAAGAAATGCTTTTTTAAGCCCATCTGTTCCAAGTGTATCCTGTAAAAACCTTGTCCTTGACTGTGCCCTGTTTGTATAATTGCCATGTTCAACAAATGTATCCACCATTGCTTTAGCATAATAAAGCACTTTACATGGTTCTATGCCTTCCGCAGCCTTTACGCCAAGCTTATGCTTATTACCAAGCCCGCCTGCAATATATACATCAAACTTTCCATCAGGGCGTGAAACAAATCCCATATCCCTGAAAGTTGCATGTGTTTCATTTAAAGCAGAATTAGAGAAACATACTTTAAGCTTCCTCGGGAATTTTACTGATTTGATAAAATTCATAAGATAATCTGCTGTTTCCTTTGCATAAGGAAGGACATCAAAATTTTCACCCTCCTGTACACCAGAAAGTGGCGAAGCCATTACATTACGTGGAAAATCCCCGCCGCCTCCACGTGAAACCATGCCTGCCCTCCATACACTTTCTATCATTTCACATAAATCTTCTGCTTCAAGGTTATGGAGCTGTATAGACTGGCATGTTGTAAGTTTAAGAAAATCAACATTATATTTTTCACATAAATCTGTTATAAATTTTAATTTATCCTTTGTAACTTGTCCTCCTGCAAGACGCAGCCTTAACATATGCTTTTCACCGCCACGCTGCGCATAACTTCCAAAACCACCAGAAAATCCCTTATATTCTGCTACTGTAATTTCCTTGTTATGGAAAGCCATAGTTTTTTCTTTAAATTCTTCAAGGTCAGGAATAAACTCCTCCAAAATATCTTTTCCCATAAGCATATCTCCTTTACTATACTATTTCCAAATTAAACCCATTATATAACATATCCAGTTTTTTTTAAATAGTATCAGGAAATTTTTTTATGTCTATATATATTTCCTAAGGGAAGCTGACTGTGCAAACTTTGATGGTGGTATCTTATATATAAGCCTTCCTATAATTTCAGATAAAACCATTCCCGCAGCCATACATAAAAGTGCAATTCCTGCCCCCTGTGCAAATGTAAAATTATATGTAATGAATACAAAACTAACTGTTACATTTGAAAAAGTAAAACTTATACAAAATAATATTATTGAAATAATAAAAAACTTATAAACAAATGCTATATATAACAGGCAGATAAAATACATAAAACCTAATGCTGCCAGTTCATTGCCTATATACTTCTTAAATTCATCTATATTCCCCTTCTGTATAAGCCTTATAACTATCAGTACTGAAACTGTTACAAAAAAACCTGTAATGTTTATTACTCTTGGCGTCCCCAGACAGAACTGCCTGTACTTTGGAGAAGACTTTACCATATCAGAGGTCATAAGTGTATTTGAAAGTTGTATCATAAACAGAAAACCACAATAAAACACCAGATATATAGACGGGCCTTTATAAATGTCATTAAAAGATAAAATTACAATTCCAAGTAACATAAAAAATACTGTAAAAACCATATTTAATTTAAACTGGTATCCATATTTAATAAGTTTTAAATTCCTAATCATAATACTCCTCCTTCATAACTTTAAATAAAATATTGGTGTGGAATAATATTAAAAAAATACTTAATACT
>DKYP01000178.1:754-2686 GCA_002499945.1 Lachnoclostridium sp. UBA7097 | reverse complement strand
AGATGGCTTATTTACAGGACTTAACAATTTGAAAATAGTTTCTCTGTTAGATGAAAGCTATGCAGAATACTTTGGGTTTACACAAAATGAAGTTGACAGTTTTCTTAGTTCTTATGGCATAATGGACAAAAGTGGTGAGGTAAAAAGCTGGTATAATGGATATCTTTTTGGAAATACAGAAGTTTATAACCCCTGGAGTGTAATAAATTATATTTATGATATATCATACAGGAACACAGAGTTCCCAAAACCATACTGGTCTAATACATCATCAAACAGTATTGTGCATGAATTAATTGAAAAATCGGATGATAATACAAAGAATGAACTGGAAGGACTGGTTGCAGGAGGAACAATAGAAAAGCCAGTACATGAAGATATTACTTATGAGGATATTTATAAATCACAGGATAATTTATGGAACTTTCTGTTCTTTACAGGATATCTTAAAGCGGTAAATAAAAGGTTTGAAGATGATATTATTTATCTGGTCTTAAAAATTCCTAACAGGGAAATACGGAGTGTATATAGAAATAAAATAACAGAATGGTTTAATAACAGGATAAAAACAGTAGATTTTTCAGGACTGTATAAAGCCATAATATCTGGAGATATAAAAATTTTTGAAGATTATTTAAGGGAACAGCTTCATGGAAGTATAAGTTTTATGGACAGTGCAGAGAATTTCTATCATGGTTTCCTGTTAGGGCTTCTAGGAGGATTACAGGGATATGAGAAACTTTCAAACAGGGAAAGTGGTGAGGGGCGTTATGATATTGTATTAAAACCATATGATGAACGCCAGCCAGCAATAATACTTGAACTTAAGCGTGTACAAAGGTTTACAGAGATGGAAAAAATGTGCCAGGAAGCATTACAACAGATAGAAGACAAACATTATGATGCAGGGCTGCTTGATGAGGGATATATGGTTATCAAAAAATATGGTATATGTTTTTGCAAGAAAAGCTGTATGGTTATGATAAAAGAATGATTTTAACCAGACGTATCTAACTTTAAACATAGAATTAATACAAATATAAGATTGAATAAGCACTACAGATAAGCGTCCAGTTCCTTTCCTTGTTATTGTTAATGTAAATCACCAGAAGCCTTGTAAGAAAGGCGTTCTGGTGGTTTTTGTTTTGCTTGTGGGTTTTACGTGAAACGGTGTTAAATGGATAAAAACAGCACCAGTTTGTATCAAAAGTGGTTTATAAATATTTATGACATACCCTGTCCTTGCCATGTTCAGTATATTTTTATAAATCCTTTAACAACAAAAATATTACCTCCAGGAACACAAGTATGATATAATAAGGATAATAACAAAAAGGAGGTATTTCCTATGAATTATAAACCGCCAATACCAACAGGAATAGAATTTTATAAAGAGATGATAAGCGAAGAATATTACTATATAGATAAAACATTATTAATACGTGATTTATTAGCAAATAAAAATAAAGTTACATTATTTACACGTCCAAGGCGTTTCGGGAAAACATTAGCCCAAAGTATGTTAAAAACCTTTTTTGAAAAAGAAATGCTTCCAGATGGAACAGTATCAGATAATTCTGTATATTTCCAAGGGAAAAAGATTATGGAGGCAGGAAAAGAATATACAAAACATATGGGACAATACCCTGTAATATTCCTGTCATTAAAATCTGCTAAACAGCCAGCATTTGGTACAGCCTCCGAACAATTACAGAAAGAACTTATCAAAGAATACAGACGGCATAGCTATATAATGGAAGGGGATTTTCTGCTTCCATCCGAAAAAAAAGAATTTCTTTCTTTAATGGAAGGAACAGCATCTATGTCTGAATACTGCACAGCATTGCAAACTTTATCAAAATGCCTTGAAGTATATCATAAACAAAAGGTAATCATACTTATTGATGAATATGATGTACCACTTGAAAATGC
>DKYP01000178.1:0-407 GCA_002499945.1 Lachnoclostridium sp. UBA7097 | reverse complement strand
TCACTGTTTGAATCTGCATTAAAGACAAATGAAAGCCTTAAAATGGCTGTAGTAACAGGTTGTCTGCGCATCAGCAGGGAAAGCATATTTACAGGACTTAATAATTTAAAAGTAATTTCCGTATTAGATGAAAGCTATGCAGAGTATTTCGGATTTACACAAAATGAAGTTGATTCTTTTTTGGAATCTTATGGAATAACAAATAAAAGAAATGAAGCAAAAAGCTGGTATGACGGTTATCTTTTTGGGAATACAGAAGTTTATAACCCCTGGAGCGTAATAAACTATGTTTATGATATTACCAATAAAAATACAGACTTTCCAAAACCTTACTGGTCAAATACATCTTCTAACAGTATTGTACGGGAATTAATTGAAAATGCAGACGATAATACAAGACAGGAACT
>DKYP01000188.1 GCA_002499945.1 Lachnoclostridium sp. UBA7097 | reverse complement strand
TTTATTTTATGCGGTTATCCTGATTATTTTCAAAATTTCTTATATACTTACTGTATTCCATACAACCAGAAATAAGCACTGTAACCCCTTATATAAAAGGAGTCCAGCGCTTGTTCCAGGTACTTTAGGCAGGTTACTATTGCCAGTAAATCTTCATTTGTCAAATTTATGGTATTACTCAATTTTATCCGCATATATATTCTTAATACATTCTGTAACAAGCTGCTTAAAAAGCGGTGCAACCCTGTCTGCGGTATCCTGCACTTCTTTATGCGTAAGAGGGTTTGCTGTAATGCCAGCTGCCATGTTGGAGATACATGAAATGCCACAGATTTTCATTCCCATATGGTTTGCTGCCACTGCCTCACATGCTGTGCTCATTCCTACGGCATCTGCCCCGAGTGTACGGCACATACGTATTTCAGCTGGTGTTTCATAATTAGGCCCTGTAAGCTGTATATACACACCTTCCTGCAGCTGTATGCCGGCAAGTGCAGCAGTACGCTTTATAACCTGGCGTAGCTCTTTGTCATATACATTACCCATATCAGGAAAACGTACACCAAGTTCATCAATATTCTCCCCAATTAACGGTGATGGCACAAAATTAGCAATATGGTCTTTTATTAACATAAAATCCCCTGCCCGGAAATCTGTATTAATTCCGCCTGCTGCATTGGTAAGGAATAAAACTTCTGCCCCCATAAGTTTCATAAGCCTTACAGGCAGCACTACATCACTTATATTATATCCCTCATAATAGTGCACCCTGCCTTTCATGCATACAACAGGCACTTTGCCAACATATCCGAAAATGTACTTTCCCTGGTGTCCTGGTACTGTTGAAACCGGAAACCCCTCAATATCATGGTAATCAAGTTCTGCAACAACTTCTATGCCATCTGCATAGTCACCAAGCCCTGAACCAAGTACAAGTGCAACTCCAGGTTTGAAATTAACTTTCTCTTTAAAACACCCATAACACTTTAAAAGTTTATTATACACTTCATTAGCCATAATACCACTCTCCTGTCCGTAACTTTATTCTTCTATCTGGTTCAGCTTAATGCGGACAATCTTTCCTACACGCATTGCATCTGCATATGCAAGAAGCCTGTCCATCTGGTTGCAGTTCCTTTCAAGGAAATTGCTGATAATAAGGTCAAGCATTTCACCGCCTATATCTTCACGGAAACGTATGCAGTCGCAGACACTTCTTTCTACACCATATACCCTTATGCTGCCATATGGTGTTTCTACAGTGTCCATATCCTGTTCAAATGCAAGGTTTGAATAATAGTGCCTGCATACAGGGAAATTAAGCTGCATACGTGAACGGTCTGTCTTTAATGTGGCAACAGACAGCACCTCCGGCTCTTTCTCTATAAGTCCATGATAATAACATGCACTATCTGCACAGATAACAGAACGCGGGTTGACCATACATGCTTCAATAAGCTTATAATTCTCCGGCTTGCCGTTCTCCTCATCAACAAGCCAGTAGAAACCATGTGAAACATGTTCAACAATCCCTTTATTGACAAGTTCCTTAATCTGTACCGTAGTAATCTTTGAATCTTTTAACTCTGAAGCATTCCTGTAGCCATTGCCGCTTTCAAATAGCGCAATAACCTTCTGGTATGTGCTAAGTAACATAATAAATTCCTCCTTTTTCCCTAAAAACCAAACGTTTCTATATAGATACATTATGAAATTTATTATATCACTTGTAAAAGAATTTGTAAACTTAAATTTTCACCCTGCTATCCCACTTCCAGCCTTGCCTGTATACAGCTGGTAATATTTCCCCTGTTTATCAATAAGTTCATCATGTGTGCCTCTTTCAATAATGCGCCCCTGCTCAAGAACCATTATACAGTCACTATTGCGCACTGTGGAAAGACGGTGTGCAATTACAAATGTTGTCCTTCCGCTCATCAGTCTGTCCATGCCTTTTTGTACAAGTTTCTCTGTCCTGGTATCAATGGAACTTGTAGCTTCATCAAGTATAAGTGCCGGCGGGTCTGCAACTGCTGCCCTTGCAATAGCAAGAAGCTGCCTCTGCCCCTGGCTTAAATTAGCGCCATCACCTGTAAGCATTGTATTATACCCGTCAGGAAGCCTTTTAATAAAACTGTGCGCATTAGCAAGTTTTGCTGCATTTATTACCTCTTCATCTGTTGCATCAAGCTTGCCATATCTTATATTTTCCATAACAGTGCCTGTAAAAAGATGTGTATCCTGCAAAACTATCCCAAGTGACTGGCGCAAATCCTTTTTCTTTATTTTATTGATATTAATGCCATCATAACGTATCTTTCCATCCTGTATATCATAAAAACGGTTTATAAGGTTAGTAATAGTAGTTTTTCCTGCACCTGTTGCCCCGACAAATGCAATTTTCTGCCCTGGCTTTGCATAAATTTCAATGTCATGCAGTATTATTTTAT
Organism: Lachnoclostridium sp. UBA7097; assembly: GCA_002499945.1. GTDB lineage: Bacteria > Bacillota > Clostridia > Lachnospirales > Lachnospiraceae > Butyribacter. The sequence continues at coordinate 7,318 of DKYP01000188.1, read as the reverse complement.
CATCATTATAGCCAAAATCTACATGGTCAAATACAACATCACCCTGCATCTTTACATAAGTAGTTGTGTTACTGTCTTTATGGTAATGCCTCCACGCCCACATTCCTGTACGTTCCCCGGTTTCTGTAATATTACCATCCGCATCTTCCTTTGCATTGACAAGCTCCACATACCCGTCATCAGTTTCTGGTTCCCCGTCAATAAGCTTAAATACCCTGTCTGCACCTGCAAGTGCCATTACAACTGCACTAAGCTGCTGGCTCATCTGGTTTATTGGCATGCTGAATGACTTATTAAATGTAAGGAAACTTACAAGCGAACCTACAGTAAAACCATTTACACCATTAAGTGCCAGGAAACCACCCACAATAGCACATATTACATAGCTTATATTTCCAATCTGTGCATTAACAGGCATAAGTATATTGGCAAATTTATTAGCATTGTCAGCACTTTCAAAAAGCTGGTCATTAAGCTTGTTAAAACCTTCCTTGCTTTCTTCTTCATGGCAGAATACCTTGACAACCTTCTGCCCTTCCATCATCTCCTCAATATACCCGTTTACTTTTCCTAAATCCCTCTGCTGTGCAAGGAAATATGAACCACTAAGCCCTGCCAGCTTCTTTGTTGCATAAAATGTCACACCAACCATAAGGAGTGTAATAATTGTAAGAGGTATGCTAAGTATAACCATATATACAAACACACTTACAACACTTACAAAGCTTGAAACTGACTGTGGTATACTCTGGCTTATCATCTGGCGGAGTGTGTCAATATCATTAGTATATATTGACATAATATCCCCATGTGCATGTGTATCAAAATATTTAACAGGAAGCGATTCCATCTTTGTAAACATTTCTGTACGCAGTTTATTAAGCGTCCCCTGTGTTACATACACCATAAGCCTGCTATATAAAAATGTACCTATAATACCAGCCCCGTAAAAAGCCCCAACCTGGCAGATTTTCGCTAAAAGCCCTGAAAAATCAGGGTTCCCGGCTTTGGTCAATGGTACAATATAGTCATCTATAAGGGATTTGGTAAACATTGTACCCTGTGCACCTGCAAGCGCACTTACAATAATCCCTGCAAAAACAATAATGCAGTGCAGCCAGTAATATCTGAAAACATATTTCATAAGACGCATAAAAAGCCTGCCAGGGTTTTCAATCTTAGGCCTTGGCCTTCCCATGCCCCTGGCACCAGGTCCTTTAGGCCCTGGCCCCATATTTTGTTTCTCTGCCATGTCTAATGCACTTCCTTTCTTTTTACAATTTTATTCATCAAAATCACCACTGCCGCTCATCTGTGATTCATAAACATCACGGTATATCTCATTGCCTGCAAGAAGCTCCTCATGTGTGCCAAACCCGTCAACAGCACCATCTTCCATGACAATTATCCTGTCACAGTCCTTAATGCTTGAAATACGCTGTGCAATTATAATCTTGGTTGTACCTGGTATCTCTTCAGCAAATGCCCTGCGGATTTTGCTGTCTGTTGCAGTATCAACCGCACTTGTGGAATCATCAAGTATAAGTACCTTCGGCTTCTTAACCAGTGCCCTGGCTATACAGAGGCGCTGTTTCTGCCCGCCGGAAACATTAGTGCCGCCCTGCTCAATATATGTGTTATAGCCATCTGGCATCTTTTCAATAAACTCATCAGCACATGCAAGCTTACATGCATGTATGCACTCTTCATCTGTAGCATTTGCATCGCCCCATCTTAAATTTTCTAAGATAGTACCGCTGAAAAGCACATTTTTCTGCAATACAACTGAAACTTCATTCCTTAATGTTTCAATATCATAATCTTTTACATTAATGCCGCCGACAGATACACTCCCGCCTGATACATCATAAAGCCTGCTTACCAGGTTTACAAGGCTTGATTTGGCACTTCCTGTGCCGCCGATTATGCCTATTATTTCACCTGGCTTTATGTCTAAATTAATATCTTTAAGTACAGGTGCTTCTGCATCACTTTTATAACTGAAGCTTACATGGTCAAACTTTATACTTCCATCAGGAACATCCATCACAGGGTTTACAGGGTTTGTTATATCTGCCTTTTCATTAAGTACCTCTGCAATACGTTCTGCACTTGCCATACTCATTGTAAGCATTACAAATATCATGGAGAGCATCATAAGGCTCATAAGTATGTTCATACAGTATGTTAAAAGCTGTGAAAGCTCGCCTGTAGTCATCTGTCCGCCTACAATCATTTTAGCTCCAATCCAGCTTATTAAAAGTATACATGAATAAACTGCAAGCTGCATAACTGGTGAGTTAAGGGAAATCATTTTCTCTGCCTTGACAAACATATTATAAATATTGTTATTTGCCGCCATAAATTTGCTTTTCTCAAATTCTTCCCTTGAATATGCCTTTACAACCCTGATTGCAGATACATTTTCCTGTACACTTTCATTAAGTGCATCATATTTTTTAAATACTTCCTGGAAGTATTTCATTACAAGCTTAATAAGTGTAAAAAGAATAATACCAAGAATAAATACCGCTGCAAGATACACAAGTGCAACCCTTGCATTTACATAGAATGACATTGCCATTGCACAAATTAAAGATGCTGGTGCACGCATACACATACGCAGTATCATCTGGTAAGCATTCTGGATATTTGTCACATCAGTAGTAAGCCTTGTAACAAGCCCTGATGTGCTGAACTTGTCAATGTTTGAAAAGCTGAATGTCTGGATATTCTCATACATTGCTTTCCTTAAATTCCTTGCAAAACCCGTTGAAGCACGGGAGCCATATTTACCTCCCATTACGCCGGCCCACAGGCTTACAAATGCTGTAACTACCATAAGGCTGCCCATAACATAGATGTGGCCCATATTACCAGCTTCCACGCCATCATCAATTATAGACGCCATCATCAGCGGAATTATTGTTTCAAGAATAACTTCAAGAATCATAAATACAGGTGTAAGTATGGAATCTCTCTTAAATTCTTTAATATTCGCTGCCAAAGTTTTAAGCATACCATCATTCCCCCTTTTTTTAACCATTCTAAAATTTTAACACAAAAAAAGAATATAAACCAGCCAATTTATATTCTTTTAACACTTTTATACAATATTTACACAATTTCCCCTAAATCTTTTATATCTCCAATGTAACATTATTCTGGCGCAGCCACCTGGCAACAGATTCACCCCATGCATTTTCCAGTGACTTATCAAGTGTAAAATTACTATTATATATCCCTGTTACAACACATAATGCACCATTTTCATATCTTAGCTGTAGATGGAGTTCCGGTTTTTCCTGCATATACATATCATAAAAACCACTGTCCTTTAAAAAAATACCTGCAATATTGCCATCCGCTTTTAAAGAAACCCTGAACAAATAAGGTGTTTTCCTGCCCTTAATATATTCAAAAAAAATCCCCTTAACTTCCTTCCATCTTACAAGCTCTGTAAAACCGCCTGTTTCACTGTCAATAATGCTTCTGTCTGTAATGTCACTGTCTGTTTCACCAGCATACCAATTTTTGTTTCTTCTGCCATTTATTAGAAGCCTTGCATATGTCAGAACCTCTGCTTCCTCTAGTAAAAAGGCATCAAACGCATCTTTAAGCAGAAGCATTGACATGGTAATCCTGATATCACTTATCTTAATTAAATTCATAAAAAAAACCTTTCTGTAAATAATAATAGCACGACAGATTGCCCTGTTACAATTAACAGTAACAGATAATGCATTTGTCTTTAATATAAATTGTGTTCTATAAACACCAAAAATTTATGCCTGTGTGCTGCTGGCATAAAACCTGTAATTAAAAAAGCAGCACAGAAAAGAGGAGAGAGCCATGAAAAAAGATGCTAAAACAATGAAAGAAGTCGCTGAAAGATGTACACGTTACTGCTCATGTGGCAAGGATGGATGCAGCTGTGGTTCTGCATCAAACTCCACAAAGGAAGATTGTGTAACATGCCAGACATGTACACACTATGACCAGGCTAAAGTCTGTGACATTGATTTGTATAATGAGATTGTAAAAAACCATAACCTCTAAAATACAAAATATGAATTAACAGGCTGGGAATGCACACAGTTTCCATGTTTCTGAAGAAAACATATTCCAACAGGAGGCACGCTCCCGCTACAATGGCCCACGCAGCGGTGCCATAGTGCCTCCCTGTGGAATAATGTTTTCTCTGAAACTTCCCCTCACCGCCCTATAAAAACAACTACCGACCTTGGCGGCACTACTGTTTTTCTTTGCAGTTCCATTCCATCTTTTTTTATTTTAACCTGTCTTTTACGTTTCTTCCAGCTGTTTTTCTTAACAGGTATTTCATAAAACATATCATCATATGTTGTTATAGCAACATACCATTTTCTTCCATTTGGAAGGGAAGGCAGGTCAAATGTCCTTGATTCCCAGTACATATTAAATATAAAGTAAATTATATCATCAGTTTCCCCTTCGCCATCTATAGCATAATCACCATTTAACAAAATTCCAAGCATCCTGTTATAATTAGAATAATCTGCCCTCCATGCCTGTGTCCCATGTACTGAAATCCCGGGAAGCCCGTAACCTTTGTTATCTGATAACGAAAGCCCGTTTTCCTGCCATAATACAGGATGTTCTTTCCTGAATAATATAAGTTTCTTTACATATCCAAGTATATCTGCCTCACGTTTATTATGCTTCCAGTCAAGCCATGTAACAAGGTTGTCATGGCAGTACGGGTTGTTATTGCCAAGCTGGGTATTGCCAAATTCATCACCTGCAAGAATCATAGGTGTGCCCTGGCTGCATAAAAGCATAAGAAAAGCATTCCTTATCTGCCTCATGCGCCTTTCAAGCACTGTCTGCTTTCTTGATTTGCCCTCTACCCCGCAGTTCCAGCTGTAATTATAATCAGTACCATCTTTATTCCTTTCACCATTGGACTCATTATGCTTTACATCATAAGATACAAGGTCCATAAGTGTAAATCCGTTTACATGTGTAATAAAATTAATAACTGTACAGTATGGCATATTGCGCTTAAAACGTTCTGTAAAACTCCCTGTCATACCTTCATCACTCTTTAAAAACCTTCTTGCATCATTCATAAATCCCTCATTATATTCTGCAAGGAATTTACCAGTATATTTTATGCCAGGGTTCTGCAAAAGTGTACTGTCCCAGTATGAAGCAAGTATTTTTACCCCTGAAAGCACAGGGTCTGAAACAAGCGCAACAGCTGGCATGACTTCATTATTTATGCGGAAACCGTCAATATGGTAATTAAGTACCCAGTTCCTTAAACAGTCAGTCATAAGGTATAAGTTAGTACCTGGCAGGAAATATATATCCATAAGTACTTCTATGCCTTCTTTATGGAAACTTTTGACAAAGCTTTTAAATTCATTAACAGGGTTTCTTTTATCAGCTGCATATGCAGTCTTAGGCGCAAGATAGTATGTATTTTCTGCTCCATATCCCCAGTAATTAAGCTTTGTGTATTTAGAAGTACTAATTCCGGTACTTTTTACAGCCTTCTCTTCCTTGTTTAAACTTACAGGCTTTCCGTCATAAACCCTGTATTCTTCCTGTACTTCGTCAAATTCATAGCATGGCAGCAGAAGCACCGCATTAATGCCAAGTTCCTTCATATATGGCAGCTTCTCAACAAGCCCTTTATATGTCCCTTTGTGCTTTACACCGGAAGACTGGTGTTTTGTATAACCCCTTACATGGAGCTGGTACAATATAACCTCATTAAACTTCCTTCCAATCTGGCAGTCATCTTCCCAGTCAAAATCACCAAGGCATATTCCGCCCCGTACCAGCCTCTGTTTATTAACAGTTTTTCCCCATGAAGATTTACCATGCAGTACCTGTGCATAAGGGTCTATAAATTCCCTTCCGTCTGCCTCATACATATATTCAAAATCCTGTGACAATACCTGCATAATACTACGCCCGTCTTTATTACCGCCATCTATGCCAGTAATTACCACAAAGTATACCCCGCCTCTTTTATACTCATCTGTAAGGGATATTATGCAGGCAGGTTCTTTTTTTCCAATATAATAAAATTTCAACTTACAATTTTTTTCATATGGAAGGTATACAGAGAACTGTACACCTGTAGTTGTCTTTATTACGCCAAAAGATAATGTATCACCTGGTTTTATCTTAAAAAGATTATTCCCCTTTTCCATTCTCTCTCCTTAGAATTTAATTTGTCTGTTACAAAACTGCAAGTTATATACAATAATTATACACTGCCACCATACCAGCCAGGTTTAGTGGCAATTCCCGTAAAAACCAGAATACATGGTATATGGTAATTACTTTCAGTATATCATATGTATATTTTGCCCGCAAGAGTGCTGATAAAACAATTACTATTATATTACTATATTTTTTCAATTCGTGCAAAATGTAAGCAGCCCAAAATCATAAAATATTAAGATTATATTCAAAAAACCTTGCAAAATCGCCATTTTACTGTAAAATAGTAAAGGTTAGCACTAATATGGAATATAGAAAGGAATTATATAATATGATACAGTCAGCTAATGTCACGTTACGCCTTGGCAAAAAGGCATTATTTGAAGATGTTAATATTAAATTTACAGAAGGAAACTGCTATGGGCTTATTGGCGCAAATGGCGCAGGAAAGTCTACATTTTTAAAAATACTTACAGGTGAAATCGAACCAACACAGGGTGAAATTATAATTACACCAGGGCAAAGGCTTTCTTTCTTAAAGCAGGACCATTTCCAGTATGACAGCTGTATTGTGCTTGATACTGTTATTATGGGCAATGAACGGCTTTATGCAATTATGAAGGAGAAAGAAGAAATATATGCTAAAGAGGATTTTACTGAGGAGGATGGCATTAAGGCAAGTGAACTTGAAGCGGAATTTGCCACAATGGACGGCTGGGAAGCGGAATCAGATGCTGCTACCCTTTTAAACGGTCTTGGCATACCTACAGAACTCCATAGCAAAAAGATGGGTGAACTCCCTGCCAATGAAAAGATTAAAGTCCTGCTTGCACAGGCGCTTTTTGGCAACCCTGACATACTGCTTCTTGATGAGCCTACCAACCACCTTGACCTTGAAGCTATACGCTGGCTTGAGGAGTTCCTTATTAACTTTGAAAATACAGTAATCGTTGTGTCACATGACCGTTATTTCCTAAATAAAGTATGTACACATATTGCTGATATTGATTATGCGAAAATACAGCTTTATGCCGGCAATTATGATTTCTGGTACGAGTCAAGCCAGCTTATGATTAAGCAGATGAAAGAAGCCAATAAA
>DKYP01000182.1 GCA_002499945.1 Lachnoclostridium sp. UBA7097 | reverse complement strand
TGTCTACATAATAATACCCTTTGCTTATCATATCTTTGTAAAACTCTACCCCTATTGGTATTGGTGTTATATCCTTCATGGCAGATAACCCCCTTTCTGTCAGATTATTTCTTTTATACGCCCTGCCATCTGTTCTTCCCCCATTACATGGACTATTGCCCACAAATCAGGTGTATTGGCACGTCCTGTTATTGCAATACGTATAATTTCTGCAATGTCTGATACATTGCCTTTATATTTTTCTGGTTCTTTTTTATATGCTTTCATATCAGATGCAAATCCAAATTTATCTGCAATGTTTTTTAGCTTATTAAACCATTCACTGTTATCATCATTATGGTTATATGACGCAAGATATTCATCCAGCACATCTTTTACTATATCATTCCCAAACCTGAACGGGTCTTTTTCCTGCTGCCCTTCTTCCCCTTCAAAATCAAAGAAGTATGAAATTAATTCAAATACCTGCCTTGCATATATAAAGTCTTTCCTTCTGCGTTTCATCCCAATTCCCATATAAAGCCTTAATATGCCAAGCATTTTTTCCTTGTCTGCAAACCAGGTTTTGCATTTTTCCGGTTCATGTTCTGATGCCCATCCATAAAGGAAATCATACATTTCATGCTCTGAAAGCGCCGAAAGCTCATTTTTGCAGATATTGTGGAGTTTGTCTTTATCAAATAATGCACCTGACTGGCTCATTTTGCCAACTGAGAATGGAAATTCATTAATATCCTTATCAGGGAATTTCTCGTGCCACTCTTCAAAATTGGAGTTAAGCAGTGTAAGCAGGTAAACTTTCATGCAGTATGGATGGTAGCCGTCTTTCCTGTAATAATCAAGTGAAAGTTCAGGGTCTTTTCTTTTGGAAAGTTTTCTCTTCCCGCCGGTTTCTTCGTCAAACTTCATAAGAAGTGCTGTATGCCCGTATGCCGGCATTTTAAAGCCAAGGATATGGAACAGCTCATAATGTATTGGCACTGATGCAAGCCATTCACCGCCCCTTATAACCATTGTAGTCCTCATAAGATGGTCATCTATGGCATGTGCAAAGTGGTATGTTGGCACACCATCTTTTTTAAGAAGTACAATATCATGTATATTCTCTGGAAGTTTCACTTCCCCTTTGATACTGTCTTTAAATATAATTTCCCCGTCAGGGCTTCCCTGTGAACGGAGCCTTATAACATATTCCTTACCAGCCTTTATATTCTCCTGTATCTCATCAAATGAAAGGTTACGGCATGTTGCATATTCACCATAATACCCTGTAAGTATTTTATCTGCATCCTGTTTCTGCCTGGTCTTTTCAAGTTCCTCCTCTGTACAGAAACAAGGGTATGCAAGCCCTTTTGCTACAAGGTCTTTAACATATGTATGGTATATTTCAACCCTCTGCCTCTGGAAATATGGCCCATATGTATTACCCTCTGTGCCATCACCAAAGCCCGCACCCTCATCAAACTCTATATTAAAATAACGCATTACATTTATAATTGTTTCAACAGCGCCATCAACCTTGCGTTTTTCATCTGTATCTTCTATCCGGAGATAGAATACGCCACCCTTCTTATGTGCAATCCTTTCATCTGCAAGTGCACTATAAAGGTTGCCAAGGTGCATAAACCCTGTAGGGCTTGGTGCCATACGTGTAACTTCAGCTTTTGAAGGAAGTTTCCTGTATGGGTATTTCTCCTCATAATAATCTGGTGTATTAACTACATCTGGAAATAATAAATCTGCAAGTTTCTGGAAATCATTGTTTCTATTATTAATATTATCCATTTTCCCCTCATTTCTGCAGGGCAGCCCCCTGCTTTATTTTATACTGTTAATTTACTTATGGGATAAAATTCCCAGAAGTTTTTTAAAATAATCCGGAAGTGGTGCTTCAAATTCCATATATTTTCCTGTGGAAGGATGTATAAACCCAAGTGTCTTTGCGTGTAATGCCTGTCCTTCAAGTTTAAACGGGCATTTTGCCGGGCCATATAAGCTGTCCCCAAGCACAGGATTGCCAATATATGCCATATGTACACGTATCTGGTGGGTACGCCCTGTTTCAAGGTTACAGGCAATATAAGTGTATCTGTTATCAAGGTTATCAAGCACTTTATAATGTGTTACCGCATCCCTGCCGCCTTTTACATTAACTGCCATCTTCTTCCTGTCCACAGGATGCCTTCCTATTGTTGTTGCAACAGTCCCCTCTTCTTCTTTAATATGGTTATTTACTATTGCATGGTAAGTCCTTGTAATTGAGTGTTCCTTAAGCTGTCCTGCAAGTGACCTGTGCGCAGTATCATTTTTACATGCAACTATTGCCCCTGTTGTATCCTGGTCAATCCTGTGTACAATCCCCGGGCGCAGGATACCATTTATACCAGAAAGCGAATCTTTGCAATGGTAAAGCAGCGCATTAACAACAGTGCCTGAATAATGCCCGGGCGCAGGATGCACAACCATACGCTTAGGTTTATTTATTACAATTATATCATTATCTTCATAAATAATATCAAGTGGTATATTTTCAGGCTTTATCTCTAATTCTTCTGCCGGGGTTTCATATACCCTTACGGTATCAGAGGCACAGATTTTATAACCTGCCTTTGTTTTACTGCCATTTACCAGTATATTACACTCTTTAATCTGCTTCTGTATATATGAACGTGACAACAGGGGAAGCTTTTCTGCAAGAAAACTGTCAATCCTGTTCCCTGCGTCCTCCTCCCCTGCAATATACTCACTATAATCCATACCAGGTACACTATTCATTCTCTTTCACCTTTTTTAACCTGAATATCTCCAAATCATTGTCATTATAATAAAACATTATATAAAATATTGCCGCAAATGCTGCTATAACCACATAACAGTCAGCTACATTAAATACAGGAAAATCAATTAATTCAAAATACAAAAAATCTGTTACATAACCATCCTTTATCCTGTCATACATATTGCCAGCAGCCCCGGAAAGCAGCAGTACCAGTATTATATCCATAGGTATATACCTCTTTGTAAATGGAATCCGTATAAATACAATGGATACTGCAATTAGTATTATAAAAGCCACCACTAGCAGTAAAAAACGCTGGCCTTTAAGTACACCAAAAGCTGCACCATGGTTTTCAAGATAAAACAGGCAGAATACGTCTTTTATAACTGGTATCCCGTCTGTACCTTTAAGGCTTAGTGCCAGGACTTTTGTAATCCTGTCTGCTGCAAAAAGAATTATAAACCCGGTTAATCCAAATAAATATTTTTTCAAAACCAAATCTCCTGTTACTTTAGAATAGTATCCAATGCTTCAAGCATCTCACTGTCTGCCACATCATTACATATAACTGCATTGCCTGTCCCATTAAGAAGTATAAACTTGATTTTTCCTGCATCCATTTTTTTATCACTTTTAGAAACCCTTATTATATCTTCTGCATTTAACCCATTTACACATACTGGAAGGTTTAAGTCCTTAAGAACCTGGCGTATGCTGTTATACCCATTTTCATCTATCATGCCACGCTTCATTGATATGTATGCTGCAGCAGCCATGCCGGCAGATACACATTCACCATGCAGCATGGTAAAATCCATAAGTTTCTCTATTGCATGCCCTAGTGTATGCCCGAAATTTAAAATTGCACGTTCCCCTTTTTCCTCTGGGTCATTTTCTACAACGGCACGTTTAATATTACAGCTTCCTGCAACAATTTCTTCAAGTACAAAAGGGTCACGCTGTTTAATTCCCTCCAGGTTGCATGTAATATAAGAAGAATAAGCATTATCCCTTATAAGCCCATGTTTCACTACTTCGCCAAAGCCTGAATAATACTGCGTATCTGTCAGTGTGGAAAGCATGGAAACATTCATATATACAGCAGATGGCTGGTGGAATGCACCTACCATATTTTTATATCCCCTAAAGTCCACACCTGTCTTTCCGCCAATGCTGCTGTCAACCATTGCAACAAGTGATGAAGGGATTTGTACAACACGTATGCCACGCAAATATGTTGCAGCTGCATAGCCTGCCATATCACCTGTAACACCGCCTCCAAGTGCAACAAGTATATCATTCCTGTCAAAATGTGCTATAATAAGTTTTTCATACAAATCTTCTATGGTATCAAGGTTCTTTGATTTCTCCCCTGCTTCAAATGTAAATGAAATTACATCCTTTGCACAGCCCCTGGCAATATCCATAACAGTATCCAGGTAAATAGCACCAACTGAACTGTCAGTTACTATGCACAATTTGCGTTCTTTAAGGCCAAGCCCTTCAAATACGGCAGAAAGCTTGTTAAAATCATGCTCTATGCTTATATTATAAAGTGGTTTTTTATCATAATGTATTGTAATTAACCTTCCCATAAAAATCCCTCCATGCCCTATTCCGGGTCAATAAATGTAAATGGTGTTTCTGGTTCTTTTGTAGCAGAGTATCCGCTTACATCATTGTTCCATGAAAATTTTTCTGTTTCTTTCCCATCCGCATTTTCTGTTTCTTCTGCATTTTGTGCATTTTCCCCGGCATTTGTACTTTCTGTAGTATCTGTATTTCCTGCAATGCCTGCTGGATCCGGCTGGCTTATATCTGCTGTAATCCCGCCGGCATCTGTATTATCTATATTTAATTCCCTGACATGGGGTTTATAACCTTCACTTTCCAGAAGTTCAAGCTGTGCTGTTGCAAGCTTTCTTACCTGTCCACAGTATTTTTCATAATCCTGTACAAGCCTTATTGAATTTATCCTTATGCCATCAAGTTCATCCTGTGCCTTTGACTTTATGCCTGCTGCCTTTATTTCTGCTTCATTTATAACACTTGCTGCCTGTGCTTCTGCTTCATTTATAACCTGCCCTGCTTTTATTTCTGCATCTTTTATAATCCTTGCTGCCTGTGCTTCTGACTCTTTAACAGCAGCTTCTGCCCCTGCCTTTGTATTGTCTGCTTCTGCTTTTATATCCCTTATAATTGAATCTGCTTTTGTCTGGGCATCTTTTATAACTGAATCTGCCTGTGCCTTTGCTGCTTCCTGTGTTTCTGTAGAAGTCTTTTCAGCAAGGATAAGCGCCTTCTGCAAAGTATTTTCCATCTGTTTATAATACTGTATACCCTCACTTAGGGAAGTTATCTTTTCTTTTAAAGTACGGTTCTCCCTAAAAAGAGTTTCATAGCTGTCAAGTATAGAAGCCAGAAACTCTTCTGTATCTTTCTTATTATATCCACTTACTGATGTTTTAAGTGTATGGTTTTGTATATCAATAGGTGTAAGCATAGTCAAAATACCCCCTCTTATATGTATTGTTTAACTGTTATATGATAACGTCCCTTCTTCGTTACGGACAAGGATACCTCAATCCTGTATTTTCCATATCCCCTTATAGAAATAATATCCCCATCGCATATATTTTTAGCCCCTTCTGTACAGATGCGCCCGTTAATTGACACGCTCCCTTCTTTTATTAATAAAAGGCTTTTGGAACGTGATGTTTTTGTAGCAACTGCTGCCACTGCATCTGCACGTAATGAGGATACGCTTCCTGGTATATCTTTATACTCCTGTATAAGCCCTAAGTCTGTACCACGGGCTGTTTCTGCATGTACCGCTGTATGCCGTACCCTTGTTATATCTTTAATAAGTGGTGCCTTATCTTTACAGCAGAATATATAGCCTGTAACCGCACCACTCTCTTCCCTTTTTACAATAATATCACCAATCTGGTTTCTTTCTATTCCAAGGCCCAGCACAGTCCCAAGGTAATCCCTGTGTGTAAGGGCGTCACAGAACTTGCTGTTTCCAGGGCTTATTTTTACACACTCTATTGGAAAACTATCCTGGCTTACTTCTACATAAGATGTATCTGGCAGGAAACACGCCATAAGCCTTTCTGCACCCTGGTATCCGCCATATGCCATAACATATTTACCAGCAATATTTTCTGTTATATTGCTGTCCTCTAAAAGCCTGTACAATATATTTATATCATTAATCCCCATAAACCTGCTAAATACTGGTATGCCACGCCTTTCTGCAAGCATTTTAAGGTCACGCAAATGGCGGTATGTTATCTGCTCCTCTTTTGTTAAATCCATCTATTATACCTCACATTCCATAAAGTTACTAATGTTCCATTACATATGAACACAGGCTTCCCAGATAAAACAATACTATAAGCAGTATATACGGGCTTATATCTGTCCTGAAAGATTTAAGTACAGAATGCTTTACAAGCTTCTGCACAGGTGAAAGTGCAGGTGCCGCCAGCATTTCCACAAAATACCTGAGATACCCCCCTGCAGGCAGTATATTCCTTAACATGTAAAGCAGTACATCTATCTGGAGGACAATAAAAAATATATATAAACAATATGCTATATAATAAAGCATAAATCAGAACTCCTTATTCAGGGTAGGGATATTTATAACTTCATCACTTGTTGTCACGCTTTTAATATAGTCCCCTGATATATCAATATTCTTAGGTGAAAATATAAATATAAACCTTGAAACTGAACGCATATTGCCAGCGATTGAGTATATGCATCCGGATATAAAATCCATAATCCTCTGTGCTTCAACCAGGTCCATACCTTCAAGGTTTACAACAACAGGCTGTCCATCTAAAAGAATCTGGCAGATTTGCTGCGATTCACCGAAATTGGCCGGCTTGACAATGTTCACTTCAACGTCTGATGGTGAAGCCGTATGGATAGGGACAACTTTTCCTGCTGATGGACGTGATGTACTTTTTCTTGAATTAAACGAAACAGGTTCATCATAATCACTTCCATAGTCTTTCTGTGAATATGAAGAAGCACCCCTCTTCTCTTCCCTTTTCTGCTCACGCTGCATACGCTTTTCCTCACGCTTTAATTCCTTTTCGTCGTAATCATCATAATCATCATAGAAATCATCTTCATCATAATCGTCTTCATCAGTTAATTTTAAGAAATTCATAAACTTATCTAAGCGGCCAGCCATAATATCCTCCATTCCTGCGTTAGTCTGGTATCTTTTAAACCACCATCTATACTGCAATATTCCTTTCACCAAAAATTGCTGTTCCAACCCTTATATGTGTTGCACCTTCCTCAATAGCAACCTCATAATCATTGGTCATTCCCATTGAAAGAATATTCATGGAAACATTATCAATGTTTTTGCCCGCAATGTCAACAGATAATTCTTTCAAAGTCCGGAATATCATCCGGTTATTTCCGGCATTTTCCACAAAAGGGGCTATTGTCATAAGCCCTTTGACATGTACATGCGGCAGCTTTGCAATATCCCTTACAAGGCTTTCTGTTTCTTCTGTCTTTATGCCGGATTTTGTTGCCTCCTGCGCAACATTAACTTCCACAAGTATATCTGCATCAAGTTTTTTCTTAACACACTCTGCCTCTATTGCTTCTGCAAGGTGCATTGAATCAACAGAATGTATAAGCGCTGCACGTCCAAGTACATATTTAATCTTATTGGTCTGCAGGTGTCCTATAAAATGCCAGTTAATATTTTTAGGCAGCATATCATATTTTTCCTTCATTTCCTGTGCCTTATTTTCCCCAAACTGCCTTATACCGTACTCATAAGCCTGCTCAACAAGCCTTACCGGCTTTGTCTTGCTTACTGCAACCAGTGTAACGCTGCCATAGCTGCGCCCTGCCCTGTCACATGCCGCCTTTACCCTGTCTTCTACCATTGCCAGGTTTTCCTTAACCATATTTATTCCTCATTTCTGCGCTGCTTTTTGCGCATAAAGCAATGTTTGTGCAAGCAACGCGCAGTCACAAACTTGCCGGGTGAAAAATCTATTTTTCACCCTTTCCTCCTAATAAATAATATCATCTTCATTAATCATATCCGGGTTTAAAATTATATGGTCATATGTTGAAAGTCCATACGGCGTTCCTTTTGCTACAATTGCATATTCTCCATTGGAATAAAGTTTTTCAATATTCCGGAATTCGCAGTAACCTTTATTGCAGTTATACACACCTTCAAGCTCTGCCGTCTGGGAAAGTTTCATGGATTTAAGCCCGCTTTTTGTTTTCTGCACTATTGTACTGCCTGGTTTAAAAAGTGCAGCGTCAATGTATACTTTCTTTTTTTCTGTTTTATAATATATATCAGCCGCTTTAAATATTGTTTCCTTAGTGCCATCTTCCTTATATGTAAGAAGCATTACACCATTGCTTTCATTTTCCCCATCTTTAGTAATATATTTTTCTGGAATTACATAAAACTGCTTCTTCAGTATGGAAGAAACAGGTATTTTCAGCCCGTCAGCATTATTAAATTCTATCTCTATGTCAAGATACCTGTTATCAAGATAACGTATCATATATTTATCAAAATCAAGCTTTGCATAATATGCCGAGTCTATTATAAATGTAGAAATATCTGCTGTAGTCTTAAGCCCGTCCCTTTTAAATATAACGGGAATTGCTGTTTTATCACTTACTTTTTTATACTGCTTTTCTGTAAGCGGAAGTACCACGGTCCATTTTTCGCTATTTACCAGTTTATAAACAGCATCCCCTGCCTTGGTGCTGCCTGTACTTCTAAGCTGTGTCCAGTTATCATTCATATCCTCAAAATTCTTTGCTGTAATATTGTCTACTGACAAATCCTCCAGCCCGTCTGAACAAAAAGAAATAATACCTGGTTTTTTTGCCTTTACCAGTTCCAGTGATGAAGTAACTTTCTTTTTCTTCATAATTTTATTTAATTGTTCCAGAAGACTTACTGTAGTCATTTTAAGAAGTGTATTATCTATATTGTATTTAAAATTTGTCACATTGCTGTACAATGACAAGTCAAAATCATTGCGGAAGCTTGCAATATCACTTCTTATCTCCCTTGTGTCATCTTCTGAAAGCGGTATATCTTTTGACTCAATAGCTGAAATATCACCCTCAAACTGCCCGGTTTCATCTATAGAATAAACAACTGTATTCGTGCCTATCTTTGCACCCTCGCCTACATAATAGTTTATATAACCTTGTTTCTTTGTCTGGACAACAGTTTCATCCCTTATTACAATCCCCCTTATAATTTCATTATCTGCAATCTGTGTTTCTGTAACTTCGTATATTGAAACATGCTCTTTTGTCAATGACTGTATAAATAAAAAAAGGAGGCCTGCAGCAAAAATTATTAACAGTGTGCCAGCAAAAAAATGCGGCTTTTTCTTCATTTTTACAACTTTTTTCTTACGCCTGCGTCCTGCCAAAGCAAAACCTCCTTCCAGAAGCAACATGCTGTGTTCCTGTCTATATAACTTTTATATTATAGACCTAAAAAAAACGTTTGTCTACCACATCTATAATTAATTAATTTTTATTACACATATTTTTCATCTTTTGGGAAACACTTTGTATTGTAGCATACCAAAAATACAAAGCAGCTGCTTTAATTATTAAAAGGAGGAATTTGCATGAAAGTTCTTGATTATATCCTGCTGACGCTTGTTATTATAGGCGCCATCAACTGGGGGCTTATCGGCTTCTTAAACTTTGACCTTGTACGTGTTGTATTCGGTGATATGTCACTATTCTCACGAATAATATATGCGGCTGTCGGCATCGGAGGCCTGTATGCTATAAGTTACTACGGACGGATTCATACTGCAAGTAACTAAATCTTATATAACCCATATTTATTATACTTGCAACTGTTTTTACAGCTGCTGGTATAACATTAGGAGTAAGCCATTATGGTTTACTCCTTTTGCTGTTTCCTTCCATTGAAAGAAGGTAGTTCATCTGGTCATATAAACTATATGCATCACTTGCATTCATCACTGCAGAAATATAACTGTCACCATCAGGCCCTGTTGAATATAATACCAGGTTAGAGCCTGCCATCTGTGTAGTACCTGTCTTGCCGCCGGTTACTGTTACGCCTTCCGGCGGGTTTTCTGTATTTAACTTATATTTTACAGTTGATGTAAAACTTAATTCCTTTTTCTTGCCACTTGCATCTTTAAATTTTACTTTAATACTGCCTTTGCTTATAATATCCTTAAATTCCGGGTAATCTGATACCAGCTTATTAAAAACAAGGTATAAGTCATAGGCTGTTGTATAATGGTTGTCATCATGCAGCCCGTGCGGGTTTGTAAAATGGCTGCCGGCAGCGCCAAGCTCCTGCATCTCTTTATTCATAAGCCCTGCAAATTTATCTACACTTCCAGATATGTGTTCTGCAATTGCTATGCCTGCATCATTGCCAGAATAAACCATAAGCGCATACAATAGTTTTTCAAGCTTTATCTTGTCACCTTCATTAAAACCACATAACTTTGCACCATATTCTGTTATATGTGATGCATTATAACTTATAGTAACCATATCATCAAGGTTTCCATATTCCAGCGCCACAAGTGCTGTTACAATCTTAGTTACACTGGCAGGATACAGTTTTTTATATATATTATTTGCATAAACAACTTTCCCCTTTGTGGCATTAACAAGCAGTACAGAACCGGCAGGAAGGTTTTTATCTGCCTTGTCCTGCTTGTCTGCAGGCAGGACACACACACCGCCTGAAAGATAGTCCTGGCTGTACCACTCTTCCCCGGCCATGCCCGCTGCCACTGGTATATCCACGCTGCCGCCATCCAGGAAACTGCCAGTATCCCCGCTGCATCCAGATACCAGCAGGACAAAAACTCCAAGGCATAAAGCCAGCCGCCAGTATATAATACAACCTCTTAACCTGTTTACCATAACTTTACTCCTGCATCTCTTTCCTAAGCATCTCCCTCCATTCCAAATCACCCCTGTCAAGTGCCTTAACAAGCAGTTCTGCTGTTGCAAGATTTGTAGCAAATGGTATATTATACGTATCACAAAGATGTATTGAATTATTTACATCAGGTTCATGTGATTTAGGGGATAAAGGGTCCCTTAAAAATATAACCATGTCAATCTGGTTGTGTTCTATCTGGGATGCAAGCTGCTGTTCCCCTCCAAGATGTCCCGCCAGATACTTATGGACATTAAGGTTTGTTACCTCTTCAATAAGCCTTCCTGTAGTCCCCGTTGCATAAATATTATGTTTACTCAGGATTCCCCTGTATGCTATGCAGAAATTCTGCATAAGGCTTTTTTTTGCATCATGTGCTACTAATCCTATGTTCATCTTTTATCACCCCTCTGTTATTAATATCCTTCCCCATAATTATAACTCTAAATCAATATCTATATCTTTTGTATTATCACCCTCAAACCCACTACGCATTGTAAACCCTGCATTGCTTGTTTTAGCTGGCTGTATGCCTATATTCATGACAAAGCCTATACCTATCAGGGAAGACACCATGGAACTTAAACCATTACTGATGAATGGAAGCGGCAGGCCTGTATTAGGGAAAACCCTTGTTGCCACGCATATATTTGCAAATACCTGGAACATAAACATTGCTGCTACGCCAAGTGCAATCATGCTTCCAAGGAAATCTTTTGCTTTCTTTGCAACTGAGAAACACTTAAATATTACTATTGCAAAAAGCAGGAATACAAGGCAGCAGCCTAAGAACCCGAACTCTTCGCCTACAACTGCCCAGATAAAATCACTTTCGTTAACCGGCAGCGGGCTGTATACCCTGGTTGTACCCTCTGCGCCGCCATCCTGGATAAACTTCCCATATAATTTTCCAGAAGCCATTGCACGTATGGACATATTCTGCTGCCAGTTTAAGTCATCATTTGCCGGGTCATCAGGATGGCGCCATGCATATATACGCCTGAACTGGTATCCCTGAAGAATAAAATTGCCTGGCTGCTGTACATACCAGAAAAGGGCAAGGCTTGCCGGTATCCCTAACATAATTATTGGCGCCAGTATTTTATATGCAGTCCCTGCAGCAAATACAAACACAACTGTAATAAACACTGCTACAAGGCTTGATGAAAGGTCAGGCTGTACTAAAATAACAGCCACAGGCACCGCTGCTACAATTCCCACTATTAACAATGTACTAATCCTGTCAGTCTTACTCTTCAGCTTTGTATACAATGTTGCAAGTGTAAGGATTAATATTATCTTCATAATCTCTGTTGGCTGGAAAGTAATTGGCCCAAGCTTTACCCACCTGTTTACACCTGTATTATTGTCAGTGCCCAGTGGTGAATGTGTGGCAACAGTCAGAAGTATGCCAGCTACATAATATAATAGTGTAAACTGGCATATAAAATGGTAGTCAACTACTGAAAGTATTATTAACAGTACAAGCCCAAGTATAAGGCCTGTTATCTGCCCTTTCATCAATGCCATGCCCTTTTCTTCCCCGCCTGCAAGTTTTACACAAAACGCACCAATAAGGCAGATAACTATAACAACACATAAAAGAGAAAAATTGTATTTCTTCCAGTCATACTGTTTAATACGGTTAATCATTTACACTTTAACCTCCATGCTTACCTCCGCAAAGGTTTTGTTGCCCTTATAGGTATGCTTGCCAGTACAGCATTTACTGTACCTGAATCATCATCAAGCTCAGTTCTTGTAACTTTTATATCAAGGCCGTCTGTATCTATATCTACATATTTTGATATTACCTTAATAATATCATTCTTCATCTGTTCCATAAGTTCCGGCGAACATATTGCCCTGTCAGATGTAATAGCCACCTTTAAACGGTTCTTGGCAATATCGCTGCTGCTTTCAGAACTTTTAAACCAATTTGATAAAAAGCCCATAATATCCTCCATAATAAGCAGTACTTATGTACTACCTTTTAAATATTGCTGCAAATTTCTGGAAAAAAGTCTTTGTTACCTCAAGGTCGAGGTAAGGCACTTCTTCACCAAGTACACGTTTACATATATTCATATATGCCTGTCCTGCCTGGCAGTCAGAACCTGTAAGCGGCTCACCATTATTTGTAGATATAACGATATGTTCATCATCAGGTACAATACCTATAAGGTCAATGGCAAGTATCTCAACTACATCATCACTTGACATCATATTCCCTTCTTTAACCATATCGGCACGCAGCCTGTTTACAATAAGGTGTGTGCGTCTTATTTCATTGGCCTCTAAAAGTCCTATAATACGGTCTGCATCACGTACAGCTGAAACCTCCGGCGTTGTTACTACAAGTGCACGGTCTGCACCTGCTATTGCATTTTTAAAGCCCTGCTCTATGCCTGCCGGGCAATCCAGAAGTATGTAATCAAATTCATTCCTTAACTCACCTGTAAGCTTCTTCATCTGCTCAGGTGTTACAGCAGACTTGTCCTTTGTCTGTGCAGAAGGCAGGAGATACAGGTTAGGGTATCTTTTGTCCTTTATAAGCGCCTGCTTAATCCTGCAGTTATTCTCAACAACATCAACAAGGTTATATACAATCCTGTTTTCAAGCCCCATTACAACATCAAGGTTACGCAGCCCTATATCTGTATCAATAAGCGCAACTTTTTTGCCAAGCATTGCAAGGCCTGTGCCTATATTTGCTGTAGAGGTCGTCTTACCTACTCCGCCCTTTCCAGATGTTATAACTATTACTTCTCCCATAGTTTAATTCCTCCTGTCAGAACTATTTTAATAATCTATTATAGAATGTGGCATTACTCCACAGACATTCACATACTCCATCCCGTAAGTTTATAAATGTATATCGGACATAACATCTTTATCCAGCGGTTCTATATATATATTTCCATTATCTAAAAATGCTATCTTAGTTTCATTATTTTTGTCTTTCTTAGGGTTATCAGGTGAACGTGCTATTGTGTCTGCTATCCTTATCTGTACAGGGTGCATATCAAGCGCCACGACAAATGCATTATTATTGCCTGATGCCCCTGCATACACATTGCCTTTAAGTGAACCAAGCACTATTACATTGCCTTTTGAAATAACCTTGGCACCAGGTTTTATATCACCAATTATAATAATGCTTGTTTCAACGTCAAGTACCTGGCCTGAACGCAGGTTTCCTTTATAGAACTGCCCCGTATTGCTGTAATCCTGTTCCATAAGCTTTCTTTCAAGTGACTTGCCAAAAGCTTCCTCCATTACAGGGTCATCCTCCATTATACATAATATTGTAAGGCTGCAGTTTTCCTGTATTATATCCACAATCTCTATTTTCTGTTCATCTGAAAGGTCACGCCCCTTAAAGGATATAGCTTTGGCAGCCTCCCCAAAAAATGCCGCTGATGCCTTAAACTTTTCTGCAATATCTTTTTTCAGTGTTTCATAGCTGGCATCAGGATTTAGAACCAGTATAATCCCCGCCTTAAACCCCTTAATAACTACAGTACCATCCATATCCTTCCTCCATAATAATACAAAATTAATCTATACGTTGTGAACCTGATTCCGGCATTTTTATAGCTCCTGAAACTTTCTTTCTCCCTTTGTTCTTCTTGCCCTTGTTGCTAAAATAGTATTTATAAACATCCCTTGCCGTCTGTGCAGCATTTGATGAAGTATATCCGTTTGGTATATTACAGGTAACTGATATCTCAGGTTTATCATATGGTGCATATGATACAAACCATGCATGGTTAGGATGTGACTTTGTCTGCTGTGCAGTACCAGTCTTTCCTGCAATTGTCACATCTAATCCTGTAAACATTGATTTAATTGAACTTCGTGGACCATTTACAACAAGATACATCCCCCTGTGTACTGCATTCCATGTGGAATCTGCAACTTTAACCTTGTTCCTTACTTCTGCCTTATTGTCAAGCACTGTTTTGCCCTTTACATTTTTAATCTTATCAACCAGTGTAAGGTTATAGGTTGTCCCGCTGTTGGCTACTGATGTGACATACCTTGAAACCTGCGCCGGTGTATATGCATTGGTATCCTGCCCTATTGCCGCACGTACTGCATCACCACTTGCAAATGTCGGTGATATTTCAGGCACTTCAACACCCGACTTGTCAGTAAGCCCAAAAAGGTCTGCATACTTTTTAAGCTTCTCAATCCCCCTTGGATAGTTAATACTTCCATTAGAAGTCTTGCCACTAAGCATATATCCTACAGTATAGAAAAAATAGTTACATGAAACCCCTATTGCGTTGGAAACATCAAGGTTTCCATGTGATGATGAGCTCCAGCATTTTGCCGGGTGGTCAATCTTATCAAAAACAACCCCGTCATATATTGTTGTGCCTGGTGATATAACACCCTCTTCAAGCCCTGTAACAGAAGACAGCAGCTTAAATGTAGAACCTGGCGCCATAGCCTGCTGTACTGGCTTGTTTAACATTGGTGATGACTTGTTCTGCATAAGGTAAGTATTGTAATATTCTGAATCTACCTTGTTCACCATCTTGTTATTGTCATAACTTGGATAAGTAACCATTGCTTTTACTTTACCTGTATTGACATCTGTTACTACAAGCGAACCTGAACAAGGCTCAAGCCCAAGCTGCCCTGGTGTAATTTCAAGCTTCTTAATCTTCTTTACAAGGAATGAATATGCAGAAACCAGTCCTTTTTCAAGGTTCTCATACTCACTGGCATTATATTTTATATTGCCCTGGTCAAACATAAGCAGGCAGCAGTCCCTTCCAGAAAGCTCATAATGGTATATAAGGTAGCTGTAAACCATTTTAATATATCCTGTGTCTTCCTTTAACAGCTTCATCCCATACTTTACAAGCATTTCATATATCTCTGATGTACTGTAATATTTATCGCCTATATTTAAACCACTTAACTCTACCCAGTTTTTAGAAATTGCATACTGGAGGAACTGGCTTAAGCCCAGCTTGCCCGCAGCATACTTTTTATATGTTGCATCTGTAGTGTCTATTTCACTCTTAAGGACTATTCCCTTGTCTGACAGCAGTTTATAAAAATAATCTGTAAATTCCGCCATATCATCTGATAAGCTGCGCCTTGTCTTTGTGCTGCCTGTTTTAAGTATTTCCTTTAATTTACTAATTATATACTTAGACTTCTCTTTATATTTTTTATATGTGCTTTTTTCAAGCTTTGAGGCGCTTTTATCCGTAAACCTCATTACATTGACAAGGTTATTCTGTATAAGCGCATTATACACATCATATACAGGTATCTTTATGCCTGTTGCAGACTGCCCCTTTGTACCTGCATCTGCACTATTATGCATACTTGTCACAAGTATTCCCGCAATATGCTCTTCAAGCAGTTTATAACACTCCTCCTGCAAATCTGCATCTATTGAAAGATATATATTATTGCCTGCTACAGGGTCTTTCCTGTTAGTTATGCCTGTTATACGGTTTGTACCTGATGCTACAATAAGCTTTTCCTTTCCCTTCTTTCCTTTCAGTTCATCCTCAAAAGTATTTTCAATGCCTGATATGCCTATCTGGTCATCATCAGTATAATCATTATTTCCTTCTTTTTTAAGCTCAGCAAGTTTTTCAGAAGAAACCGCACCTGTATACCCTATTATATGTGCAAAATACTCACTCTTCTTATATACACGCACAGTATCTTCCATAATATCAACACCCGGAAGTTCATTATTATTCTCCTTAATTGCCGCAACTGTCTTGTCATTAACATCCTTCGCAAGTGTTATTGTTTCATCCTGGCGGAACCTTTTAATAAATATTGCATAACGCACTGCCAGTATCTTCATTGCCTCCTGCGGGCTAAACCTTTCATTATCTATGGCAAACCTCGGGCCGCTTATATCATCAGAGTTAATAAAGTCATAAACTTCCTGTGCCGTTGATTCCCTTTGTTCCTCTGTAAGCCCTTCTACACCCCCCTTGGAAGAATAAATCTCTGCCTTAAACCTAAGAAGTGCACTTCCTTCCACCGTAAACTCCAGCCTGCCTTTTTTATCAGCCTGCATAAATGTTTCTACAGAAAGTGTCCCGCCATTATTCTCTATTATCTTTATAGTATTATAAACCATTATATTTTTTTCTTCTGATGACATCTTGCCTGTAATATCATTTTCTGCATATATTACATTGTACGCAAGCTTGTTATATGCAAGCAGCTTCCCGTTACAGTCATATATATTGCCCCTTGATGCCTTTACTGTGCGCACTTTTGTTTTATTCTCACCAGCGTCCTTCGCATAAATATCACTGCCTGTAATCTGTATCTGGAACATACGGTTTATAAGTACCGCAAATAATAAAAGATACACAACTGTTACCGGGACAAGGCGTGAAGCAAAAAATGCCTTCAAATATTCTTTTAGTGTATCAAACATAGGCACCTCCTAAATCTCTTCTTCCTGTACTGGCGGGCTTTCAAGCGGCACTTCGTCAGAAGGGTACATCTTCTCTTCAAGCCAGTAAAGTATCCTGTATATTAATATACCAACAATTACTGTATATACAAGTTCCGGGAGGATTATATCCCTCATATAACCCAGTATACCAAGCCTTCCCCTTAAAAGGAAGCATATAATGTAAAACAGCATATTTGCAAATAAATCACTGGCTGCTATTATAAATACAGGCACTGCCATGTCATCTTTATAATACAGCTTATGTGCAATCCCGCATATATAGCCTGCAATCACATATATAAGTATATATACACCAATAATATTGCTGTAAAGGAAATCACATAAAATCCCGCTTAATATGCCTGAATATATACCTGCACCCCTTCCATACATAACGCCTGCTGAAGATACCAGCACAATAAGAAGGTTTGGCGATACATTGGCAAGTTTAAGCTTCTGGAACAGTGTTGTCTGTAAAAGAAAACATATTATTATTAACAGAAACATGCTTATATAACGTTTCATTTGTCCAGCATCTCCTCTAAGCTTTCCGAATCCTTTACCTGTGTTATTACAAGCACCATATCAAGCTTTGAAAAATCGGCAGCCGGTGTAAGATAGCCGGTCTGTGTGATATTTGTTGAATCCTTTTTTAAATCCCTGGCATAGCCAATAAGTATTCCAGGCAGGTATTTATCACTTATCTGTGAAGTCACTACCGCATACCCGTCTTTTATATCTGCACTGCCGCTTATCCCCGATATTTCTATTACACCTTCATTTAAAAGACCAAGGTTGCCGCTTACTATGCACCTGTCAGAAGTCTTTAAAAATGTGCCGGCTACATTATTTGAATCATCAATAATAGAACGCACCCTGGAATAAGAACTGTTTACTTCTATAATTATGCCAACAAGCCCGTCACCTGCCATTACATTCATATTAACAGCAAGCCCGTCATCCGAACCTTTATCTATTATAAATGTGCTGTACCAGTTATCATTGCTGCTGCTTATAACACGTGCTGCAACCTTCGGGTAGCCTGCATACTGCTCACCCAGGTCATAAAGTTCCCTTAAATTATCCAGTTCATATTTATCCTGTTGCAGAAGCCTGTTTTCAGCTGATACTTTCTCAAGCTGTGACTTAAGCTCCTTGTTCTCTTTTACAAGTTCTTTAACTGTCGTAATATAGTCTAACTGCTCTGCTATCTTTGTTCCTACTTTATTTATTCCATTCTGCATAGGTGTTATAATATCACCAGCAACTGAACGCACAGGTTCCATTTTATCCTGGAACTTAAAAGAAACAAGCATAAGTACAACACAGGCAGCAACTATTATTATAAGAATATATTTAGGGTCTATAGTAATCTTTGTCCTTTTGCGCATTGCTTCTGGTATCCTCCATTATTTTAACCGGGATAAGTAAGACGCTGCATCTTTAGGATGTGTGGCAAGGTAGCCAAGCCCTTCCGCCACGGTTTTCTGTGCATCCTTTGTTACATTTGCCCTTATATGCGTCTCCCTTTCAATAAGTGCATCAAGGCCTTTAATCCATGATGATGCACCTGTAAGGTACAAACCCGTATGTATTATCTCCTGGGAAATCTCCGGCGGTGTCCTTTCAAGCATTGACCTGACAGAAGAAGATATTATATAAAATACATCTTCTACCAGCGGGAATATCTCTTTTGATGAAATATCTATCTCCCCCGGAAGCCCCTTTAATATATCACGCCCTGCAATCTTTAAATGTTTCTCCACAGGCTCTGCGGATACAAGGGTTTTTTTTATTATTTCCGCTGTCTTCCTGCCTATAACAAAATTATACTTTTTCCTTGCATATTTCATAATCTGGCTGTCAAAATAGTTGCCGCCATAAGGCAAAAGTTTTGTAAAAACTATGCCGCCATGTGAAATAATAGATATCTCAGTAGTATCTGCCCCTATATTTGCAATAAGGCTTCCATGTGTCCGTGCAACATCAATGCCAAGCCCGTAAGCATCAGCGACAGGCTTGTCCACAAGGAAAATATGCCTGGGCTTCCCTTCACCCTCAGATATTATGCGTGAATATGCTTTTTTCTCTACTTCTGTAATATCTGCCGGCACAGCAATATAAAATTCACCGCCCTTGAACTTTTTATGCCCTGCAAGCGCTGAAAGCATAAAGTTCCACAATGCAGTCATATCCTTAAGTTCGGAAATCACCCCGTGGCTTAACGGGAATGAAACATTTATGCTTGGAGGTGCTTTTTCATACATCTCATATGCTTTCTCGCCTATTGCCACTGGCCTCTTTTCACTGCCGACAGTAGCCACTACATTTCTTTCAAGCAGTATTACTCCCTGTCCTTTTTTATATACTTTAATGGTACCTGTCCCAAAATCTATACCATAAGTCTTTTGTGACATTAAAATTCTCCTTCCGGAAGTGGCATGGTAATTAAAACCCGTAACCACTTTCTTTCATGCTTACATACCGGTTATCCCCGGTAATTATATGGTCAAGCAAAGGAATACCAACCATGCCGCCTGTGTCTGCCAGCCTTTTTGTAAGAAGGATATCCTCACGGCTTGGCGAAGGGTCTCCTGACGGATGGTTATGTAAAACTATTACTGATACAGCTTTATACTTAAGCGCATTATAAAATATTTCACGTGGCGACGCAACAGCAGAATTAAATGAGCCATTTGAAATTATAATTTCACGTTCAAGCGCATTCCTGCCATTTAATATTAACAGCCTCACCTGTTCATATTCAAGGAACTTCATCTTAGGCATAAAATATGCTGCCACTTTCCCTGGCTCTGTACATAGAAGCTGCCCTGTGGAAAGCCCTGTTGACATCATGCGCTTTGTTATCTCTGTAAGGCAGTTAAGCTGTATTGCCTTTACCCTGCCTATCCCATGTATCTCCGCCAGCTGGTTTAATGACATCTGGAAAAGCCCGCCTATCTTTCTTCCGGGCGTGCTGTTAATAACACGTGTGGCAAGCTCTGTTGCCCTCTCTCCCCTTCCGCCTGTACGTATAACTACAGCAAGAAGCTCTGCATCCGAAAGTGCTTCTGCACCATACTGTTCACACTTCTCATATGGCCTTTCTGAAACTGGCAATTCCTTCATTGTAATGTTATTTTTAATATTATTTCCGTCCATACTGCCTCCTGTTTAAGGAAAGCTCCCCGGTATGCACTTATAATTTATGTTATCATAAATTGTTTTCTTTGTATATAATCCAATGTAGAAAAACATGTGGTTTTTTCGCAATTTTTTCTAAAAAAAAACTAAAATTTCTCTTATTCCCCTGATACTCCGTCAATATGCACAATTCCTGCATCTTTTAAATACTGTAATGACATCATAATGCCAAATTTAGCATGGTACCATGTAAGGCCTCCCTGGAAATATACTGCATAAGGCGGTTCTACAGGGCCATCTGCACTAAGTTCTATTGATGAGCCTTGTATAAATGCACCTGCCGCCATTATTACATCACTATGGTATCCCGGCATTGCATAAGGTTCAGGGGCTACATGGCTGTCTACAGGTGATGCTGCCTGTATCCCCTTGCAGAATGCCACCATAGCTTCTTTTGAGCCAAGGGTTACAGCCTGTATTATATCATATCTTGGCGTATCCGCAGAAGGCACAACCTTAAAACCAAGCTTTTCATATATGCCAGCAGCAAATATTGCACCTTTAAGCGCACCAGCCGTAACTACAGGCGCAAGAAAAAGCCCCTGGAAAAACGGCCTGTTAAGCCCAAGCGTTGCGCCAACCTCCTTGCCAAGCCCCGGCGCTGTAAGCCTGTATGCACACAAATCCACAAGTTCTTTCTTTCCTGCAATATAACCGCCAATTGGCGCAAGCCCGCCGCCCGGGTTTTTAATAAGCGAGCCTGCACAAAGGTCTGCCCCTGCCTGTACCGGCTCTGTCCTCTCAGTAAACTCACCATAACAATTATCAACCATACATATTACATCAGGCTTTACTGACTTAATAAAAGATACCAGCTCACCAATCTGCTTTACAGAGAACGTAGGCCTCGGGTCATACCCCTTTGACTTTTGTATCGTTACAAGCTTTGTCTTTTCATTAATTGCTGCCCTTATGGCATCATAATCAAAACTTCCATCCGGAAGCAGGTCCGCCTGCCTGTATGTTATGCCAAATTCCTTAAGCGAACATGGTGGGTTTTTCTCCTTAATCCCTATAACGCCTTCAAGCGTGTCATAAGGCCTGCCCACAGGTGATAAAAGTTCATCACCTGGCCTTAAAATAGCAGAAAGCGCTACCGTAAGCGCATGTGTGCCACATGTAAGCTGCGGCCGCACAAGGGCAGCCTCTGCGCCAAATATATCCGCATATACCGCCTCTAAAGTTTCCCTTCCTATATCATCATAACCATACCCCGTTGATGATTCAAAACATGCAGTACTTGTCCTGTGCCTGCGCAGGGCAGAAAGCACCTTTATCTGGTTAAACTCGGCAGTCTGGTCTATTTCCCTGAACCTCCCGTCCAGCCCCCTCTGTATTCCATCACAAAAATTATATACACTCTCATCAATCCCCGACATAAGGTAATATTCCTTTAATTCATCTGTACCCATAACAGCCAGCTCCCCTTTTTAAATATAAGATTTTATAACCCTAAAAGTATATCATTTCTTGCCTGAATTTTCAAGAATTACAAAATTGCGGATTCAGGGGTGCTAATTAAAAGGATACCAAAGAAAGATGGGCTGGCAATTCCAAAGTGT
>DKYP01000003.1 GCA_002499945.1 Lachnoclostridium sp. UBA7097 | reverse complement strand
TTATTGGGGGGAGTGAACTGTAACAACCTATGAAAAAATAATAAGAATTTTTAACTTTTTGATTGTCTATTTCGCAAAAATGTATTAAAATTATACTAAAGTTATCCATGCATAAAAAAATTATTTGTGCATCTTAACTATAACGTTCTGTTATTCCTGCAAAAACTATTGTTTTGCAGTGAAATAAACCATAAATAAAGGAGGAGAACAAGTATGGGTAAAAATTTATTAAAATGTTTCCTGGCTGTTTCCGTCATAGGTCTTTTTCTTACTGGCTGCGGCAACGGGTCATCACAAAAAGACACTTCATCTTCTGGAGAGGATGTAAAAGAGGATGGCAAGAAACAAGGGAAGGAACAGGTTTCACTTTCCATATGGGCAGGTGAAGAAGACAAAGACTATATTGCCACTGTCACCCAGAATTTTATAAAGGAACATGCTAATGAGGCAGATATCACTATTGAGTGGTCGCCGGTTGTGGAAGGCCAGTGCCGCAATGCTTTACTTGGTGATATATTAAATGCCGCTGACGTATATACAACTACTGATGGCGATATACAGTCAATTGTTGCAGGCGGCGGTGCTTCACCAGTAACCAATCCTGCTGAAATCAAGGAAAATAACCTTGCATCCGCTGTAGATGCTGTAACTGTCTACGGACAGACATATGGATACCCTATAACCGCTGACAATGGATATTTCATGTATTATAATAAAAAATATTTAAGTGAAGAAGATGTAAAATCACTTGACAAAATACTGGAAGTGGCCGCTAAAAATAAGAAAAAATTTGCAATGGACTGGTCATCCGGATGGTATCTGTATTCTTTTTATGGCCAGACCGGCCTGAAAGTAGGTTTAAATAAAGATGGTGTAACCAATTTTTGTACATGGAATTCATCCAAAAACAATATAAAAGGCACAGATGTTGCCAATGCACTTATGAAAATTGCCAGAAATCCTGGATTTGAAAGTACAGGTGACTGGATTAAGGGTTTCAAGCAAGGAAAAGTCATTGCATGTGTCAGTGGTGTATGGGATGAAACAACCATTAAAGATATACTTGGTGATGATTATGCAGCATCAATACTTCCTTCATATACAGTTGCAGGAAAGCAGGTACAGATGTCATGTTATTTTGGTTATAAGATGATAGGTGTAAACCCATATTCAGACTACCTTGACTGGGCGCATAAACTCGCTAATTATATTTCTAATGAAGAAAACCAGGAACTGCGTTTTGAAATGAGGGGACAGGGGCCTTCTAATATTAAAGCCGCACAGTCAGATAAAATCAAAGAATCACAGGCAGTACAGGCAGTTATTGCCCAGTCGGAATTTTCTGAGCTTCAGAGGCTTGGTGGCAATTTCTGGGACCCTGTAACTGAATTTGGCAACCAGATGGCAAAAGGCAATACAGGCGGCAAAAACCTCCAGACCTTGCTTGATAACATGGTTAAGAAAATCAAGGCTTCTACTATAGGCTGATGTTTAAAAATATGCCGCAAAAAGAATGGAGGTAATGAAAATGGCTGACAAAAAACGTAAAACAAGTCAAAACAAAATTACAGGCAGTCCAAAGAAACAGAAAGAAACACAAAAAAATAAAAAAATACAGGAACAGGAGAGAAAGAACACAACAGCCCGCAGCAAAAAGACAAGGAAATCCAGCATTAAAACATGGCTTTTTACACCGCTTCTTATACTGGCTGTCCTGGCAGTTATAACAAATGTAATTTCAATAATTAATTTAAGAAATGTTAATTCAAAGGCTACAACAATTTCAGATAAGTACCTTACAGGGATTACTGTACTTTCAGACTTAAAAAGCGGGGCCATGAATATACATAACATGGCATTATCCCATATAGTTGCAACGGATGCACTTACCATGATTGAACTTGTCAGTTCAATTAATGCAAGTGAAAAGGAACTTGACGGGACATTTGAAAGTTTCAGGCAGTATCTTGGCGAGGCAGATAAAAAAGAATATGATGTGCTTATTGGAAATTATGATGGTTTTAAACAAAACATAGCAAATATGCTGGCCCTTAGTGCCAATAACAATAAAAAAGATGCTTTTGAGGTCGCCAATGTCAACTTAAAAAATTACTCTGATAATTTATATTCAAAAGCTGACAGTTTAATAAACAGTTCAAAAACAGCATCCAATGATGCAAAAAAAGAACTGCAGGATGTATATAAAGTGTCATTTGTAATAAATGTTGTTTCAATACTAATATGTGCTTTATCAATGATTATAGCAGTCTTTGTAGTGCTTATGAAGATTATAAGGCCTATTACAAATGGTGAACGTGAACTTACCGCAATAATTAAAGATATTGATGAAAGACATGGTGACTTAACCAAACGCATAACAATATATTCCAATGATGAAATTGCTGCACTTGGCAAAGGTATTAATTCATTTATAGAAAAGCTGCAGAGCATATTTGGAATGGTTTCAGAAATATCCAACAAAATGGATAAAATAACAGGCGAAATTTCAGAACGTATAATTACATCAAACGGAAGTGTAACTGACCTGTCCGCATTTACAGAAGAACTTTCTGCTACAATGTCTGAAGTTGGCAACAATTCATTTACCATAAATGATAATGTTTCTTCTGTTAATGAAGAAGTTAATACAATTGCTGAAAAAACCGTTGAAATTAACTCATATTCAAAACAAATGAAAGCCCATGCTGAAAAAATGGAAAATACTGCAAGGACAAATATGGATACTACTATGACAAAAGTTTCACAGATATTAGCTGTACTTAATAAAGCTATAGAAGACAGCAAGAGCATAGACCAGATAAATAACCTGACTGACAATATTTTAAATATTTCTGAACAGACCACACTCCTTGCACTCAACGCCTCAATAGAAGCTGCAAGGGCTGGCGAGGCCGGCAAAGGCTTTGCTGTCGTTGCAAGTGAAATAAACCACCTTGCTGATGAAAGCAGCAATACAGCTAACCATATCCAGACTATAAACAGTGTTATAGTCGAAGCAGTACACAACCTGGCCTTCCATGCAAATGACCTTATTGACTACCTTAACAATTCAATACTGCACGATTTTGAGGACTTTGTAAAGGCAGGCGGTGAATACAAACAGAATGCAACTTATATTGAAAATGTAATGGAACAGTTTACAATGAGAACCGATGCACTTAAAAATTCCGTATCAGAAATCGCAAATTCCATGGATTCAATCAGTACCGCAATTGATGAAGGTACAAACGGTGTAGCAAGTACAGCAGACAGTGTACAGGAACTTGCAACAGATATAGAAAATATTTCAAAAGAAATAGAAGATAACCGTGAAATAGCAAGCACATTAAAGAAAGAAACAGAAGTATTTGTAAATTTATAGTTACTGTATAGAATGATTTATGTACAGGCTGCATGGAAGGGTTTTGCCAGGGCAGCCTGTATTTGTGCTTCTTCTGCATAATAAAACAGGTATACCCGGTAATATACCAAAGTATACCTGCTGTATGTATATTTACAGTCCTTAAAATTATTTAACAACCTTCTTTAATTCCTCTGTAAGCTTTGGAACTATCTTATTAAGGTCGCCAACAACACCATAATCAGCTATCTCAAAGATTGGTGCTGTTTCATCTTTATTAATTGCAACGATAATATCAGATTCTTCCATACCTGCTGCATGCTGGATAGCACCTGAAATACCAATAGCAAAGTATACATTAGGACGTACTGTTTTACCTGTCTGTCCTACCTGTAATTCTTTTGGCATCCATCCATTATCAACTACTGCACGTGAGCAGCTTACTGTGCCGCCGATTACATCAGCCAGGTCCTGGAGTATCTGGAAGTTTTCTTTGCTTCCTACACCACGTCCGCCTGATACAAGTATCTTAGCATCCATAATATCTACTGTATTAGAGATTTCCTTAACTATTTCCACGATTTCAACATACTTGTCATTCGGGGTAAATCCAGGATTAAACTCTATAACTTCTGCTTTTGCACCCTGTACAGGGTCAATCTTCTGCATAACGCCAGGACGTACTGTTGCCATCTGCGGACGGTTATCAGGGCATGCAATAGTAGCTATTGTATTACCGCCAAATGCAGGACGTGTCATTAATAACTGGTTGTGCTTCTGTTCCTGTCCTGGAACTGGATTGAGTGGGAAATCACCAATTTCAAGTACAGTACAGTCTGCTGTAAGCCCTGTTGCAACCCTTGCTGAAACACGTGGGCCTAAATCCCTTCCGATTGCAGTAGCACCAACAAGCACTATTTCAGGCTTGTACTCATTTATAATTGAAGATACAGCGTGAGCATAAGGCTCTGTCCTGTAATCTTTTAATTCAGGGTCATCAACAACGATAACCTTATCAGCGCCATATTCAGCTAACTGGTCTGCAAGACCTTTTACGCCAGAACCTAAAAGCATTGCTGTAACATCTGTGTTCAGGTCTTTTGCAAGTTCTTTAGCTTTTCCAAGTAATTCAAAAGCGATACCGCTTAATTCATTGTCTACCTGCTGTGCAAAGACATAGACACCCTTATATTCTTCTAAACCCATTTTAGTCACCACTTTTCCTTTTCTATTTAGATTACATGTTTCTCTTTTAACTTGTCCATAATATATGAAACCGCACCATCTGCATCAAGGTCCTTCTTAACTTCACCTGCGCCTTTTCTTACCTTATCGGAAGCTTTAGCAATCTTTGTAGGTGAACCTGCAAGGCCGAGATTAGAATCGTCAACATCCTTAAGGTCTTTCCTGCCCCATACTGTAATTTCAGCATCATAAGCATCAAAAATTCCGCCAGGAGTCATATAACGTGGCTCATTTAACTCTGAAAGAGCTGTAACCAGACAAGGCATCTTAGCCTTTAATACATGATATCTGTCATCATACTGGCGCTGTACTACTACATAGTCACCTTCGATTTTGATATCCTTTGCATATGAAATAACTGGAAGGTCAAGATGCTCAGAAATCTGAGGACCAACCTGGGCTGTATCACCATCAATAGCCTGACGGCCAGTGATAATTAAATCATAGTCAATATTCCTGAGTGCACCAGCGATTGTTGTAGATGTAGCCCATGTATCTGCACCACCTAAAACCCTGTCTGTTACAAGGATACCTTTGTCAGCCCCCATAGCCATAGCTTCACGGAGGACTTCCTCTGCCTTTGGAAGACCCATTGTAACAACAGTAACTTCTGCACCATATTCATCTTTTAATCTGAGGGCTGCTTCAAGACCTGCTTTATCATCAGGGTTCATAATCGCAAGCATAGCGCCTCTGTCCAAAGTACCATCAGGGTTAAACTTTACCCCGCCTTTAGTATCCGGAACCTGCTTTACACATACTACTATTTTCACGGCTTTGT
Organism: Lachnoclostridium sp. UBA7097; assembly: GCA_002499945.1. Classification (GTDB taxonomy): domain Bacteria; phylum Bacillota; class Clostridia; order Lachnospirales; family Lachnospiraceae; genus Butyribacter. The sequence goes on along the minus strand of DKYP01000003.1, from coordinate 4,604 downwards.
CACTCCTTTTTAATTATTTTAATAAGCTGCCTGATATTACCATACGCTGTACTTCTGAAGTTCCTTCGTAGATTTCTGTAATCTTTGCATCACGCATCATACGCTCTACATCGTACTCCCTGATATAACCATAACCACCATGTAACTGTACTGCCTTTGTTGTAACTTCCATTGCAACTTCTGCAGCATACAGTTTAGCCATGGCAGCTTCTACAGAATAAGATACTTTAGCACCTTCTGCAAATTCCTGTTTTTTCATGGCAGCTTTGTATACAAGGTGTCTTGCAGCTTCTACCTTTGTAGCCATGTCAGCAAGCTGGAACTGTGTATTCTGCTGCTGTGCAATAGTACGGCCGAACTGCTTTCTTTCCTTTGTATACTCAATTGTCCTCTCTAATGCACCTTCTGCAATTCCAAGAGCCTGTGAAGCGATACCAATACGTCCGCCATCAAGAGTATGCATAGCAATAGGGAAACCTTTTCCCTGTGCCCCTAAAAGGGCATCCTTTGGAATACGGCAATCCTGGAAAATCAACTCATATGTAGAAGAACCACGGATACCCATCTTCTTTTCTTTTGTACCAAATGAGAAGCCAGGTGTTCCTTTCTCTACGATAAATGCAGAGAATGATTTAACCTTTCTTCCCCTCTTTTCAACAACATCTGTATAAGCAATTACAATGTATATATCAGCAACTTCACCATTTGTGATGAAGCACTTGGAACCATTAAGCACCCACTCATCGCCATCGAGAACAGCCTTTGTCTGTACGCCCTGGGCATCTGTACCTGCACCTGGCTCTGTAAGCCCGAATGCACCTATCTTCTTACCACTTGCAAGGTCAGGAAGATATTTCTTCTTCTGCTCCTCTGTACCATATGTAAGGATTGGGTCAGCGCAAAGTGATGTATGTGCAGATACAATAACACCTGTTGTAGCGCATACCTTTGAAAGTTCCTCAACACACATTACATATGTTAAGATATCACAACCCTGTCCGCCATACTCCTTTGGTACAGGAATACCCATAAAGCCATATTTTCCCATTTTCTTAACATTGTCCATAGGGAAATGTTCAGTTTCATCAACCTCCTGAGCTAAAGGCTTAACTTCTGTTTCAGCGAAATCTTTAAAAAGCTGTCTCGCCATCTCATGCTTTTTACTTAATGTAAAATCCATGCCTTTTTATACCACCTTTCATAAATTTATACTGGCCCATCCAGTATCTTTTATATAATTATGCCATTTTAAGGCAAAACATTAACCGCCGCTGGCATGCTATGGGCACAGGGGATGCCTGCACCACATAGCCATTCCAGGAACTGTTATTTATAATTATTTCCTGTAATCATAGAAACCAATGCCTGTCTTCATGCCAAGCTTGCCTGCACGTACCATTTTCCTGAGAAGTGTATGTGCACGGTATTTTGAATCCCCAGTTTCAGTATAAAGGACATCCATAATAGCAAGGCAGATATCAAGGCCAACTAAATCACCTAAAGCAAGAGGCCCCATTGGATGGTTTGCACCAAGTTTCATAGCTGTATCAATACCTTCTACAGAAGCAATTCCCTCTGCATAAATGCCAACAGCCTCATTAATCATTGGAATAAGAATCCTGTTTACTACAAAGCCAGGAGCTTCTTTAACTTCTACAGGAGTCTTGCCGATTGCCTTTGAAATTTCAATTACTTTATCATTTACTTCATCAGTAGTGTTCTCGCCACGGATTACTTCAATAAGCTTCATTACAGGAGCTGGGTTGAAGAAGTGCATGCCGATTACAGGCCTCTTTATGCCAGCGCCAATTTCTGTAACTGACAGGGATGATGTATTTGTTGCAAAAATGCAGTTTTCATTCTTGCAGATTTCTTCTAACTCCTTAAATGTCTGCTTCTTGATATCCATAACTTCAAGTGCAGCTTCAACAATTAAATCACAGTCTGTACAAATATCTTTTACACCAGTTGTAATTTTTGCAAGGATAGCATCAGCAGCAGACTGCTCCATCTTTCCCTTTGCAATCCTCTTTTCAAATCCCTTAGCTATTTTGTTCTTTCCATTTGCAGCAAACTCTTCATTGATATCACATAAATAAACTTCATATCCATCTGTCTGTGCAAATGCCTGTGCAATACCGGAACCCATTGTACCTGCGCCAATTACTCCAACTTTCATTTTATAACCTCCATATATTTATTTAATGATTTAGCAGTTCTTAAATGGAACTACCTTTAATTTCTTTTCTTTGTCTTTCTCAAGGAAATTGCCCATTCCTGCTTTCTGGTCTTCTGTCTCGAAGCAGTCACCAAAAAGCTTCTCTTCTATTACAAGCGCACTGTCCATATCTGTCTGGAGGCCGTCATTAATAGCCTTCTTGCAGTTACGTACTGCGATAGGGGCATTCTTTGCTATTGTAGCAGCAAGCTTTTCTGCCTGTGGTATAAGTTCTTCTGCAGGATATACCGCATTAACAAGCCCGATACGGTATGCTTCATCTGCTTTAATATTTCTTGCAGAGTAGATAAGCTGTTTAGCCATTCCAGGGCTTACAAGCCTTGCAAGCCTCTGTGTGCCGCCAAAACCTGGTATAATTCCAAGGCCTGTTTCTGGCTGGCCAAATACTGCATTCTCTGAACATATACGTATATCACAGCTCATTGAAATCTCACACCCGCCACCAAGTGCAAACCCGTTAATTGCTGCAATTACAGGGATTGGGAATGTTTCAAGCTTACGGAACACATCATTGCCCTTCTTGCCAAAAGCTTCACCTTCAGCTTTTGTAAGTGTGCTCATCTCACCGATATCTGCCCCTGCAACAAATGACTTGTCCCCTGCGCCTGTAAGGATAAGGCATCTTACTGTATTTAAATCAACTGCATCAAGTGCAGCATCAAGTTCCTCAAGAACCTGGCTGTTTAATGCATTTAAAGCCTTTGGACGGTTAATTGTAATTGTTGCAACCATGTCCTTAACTTCATATAAAATGAATTCCATTATAATTACTCCTTTATAATATTTTTGTTCCAGTCCGGGCTCTTAAAAAGCCCCTGGCATATGTGGTACGGAAAAGCTTCCCGCACCACACCAGAGTACAAATGCACACTAACCCCAATATCAAAACGGGTAAACCCGTTTGTGAAAAATGCCGGATTAGTATTTCTCAACAACTGTAGAGCAGCCCATGCCGCCACCAATACAAAGTGTTGCAAGACCCCTGTTTGCACCTGTCTTCTTCATCTCATGGAGAAGTGTAACAAGGATACGGCAGCCTGAAGCGCCTACAGGATGTCCAAGTGCAATAGCACCACCATTTACATTTAACTTGCTAAGGTCAAATCCAAGTTCTTTGCCAACTGCAACAGACTGTGCTGCGAAAGCTTCATTTGCTTCAATAAGGTCAAAATCATCAATCTTTAAGCCTGTCTTTGCAAGCACCTTCTTTGTAGAAGCAACAGGGCCTACACCCATTATTGCAGGGTCAACACCGCCAAGTGCACCTGCTATAAATGTAGCCATTGGTGTAACACCAAGTTCTTTAGCTTTCTCTTCGCTCATAACAACAACTGCAGCAGCACCATCATTAATACCTGATGCATTACCTGCTGTAACGACACCGCCTTCTTTGCCTGAGCAGCACTTTAACTTACTTAATCCTTCAGCAGTAGTTCCAGGACGTGGTCCTTCATCTTTATCAAACATAACAGGCTCTTTAGTCTTTTTGTCAACGCCTGTCTGTACAGCAACGATTTCATCGTCAAATTTGCCCGCATTAATAGCAGCTTCGCACTTCTGCTGGCTCTTTGCAGCAAATTCATCAAGTTCTTCACGTGTAAGTCCCCACTTATCTGCAACATTCTCTGCTGTAATCATCATGTGGTACTGGTTAAATGCATCCCATAATGCATCATTAATCATTGTATCCACTAATTTGCCATTGTTCATACGGTAACCATAGCGGCCCTGCATCATTGCATATGGAGCCATGGACATATTCTCCATACCGCCTGCAACAACGATATCAGCATCCCCTGTCTGTATCATCTGTGCAGCCATGTTTACACAATTAAGTCCTGAACCACAAACAACGTTCACTGTAACTGCTGGGGTTTCAATTGGCAGTCCTGCCTTAATGGAAGACTGGCGTGCAACATTCTGTCCAAGGCCTGCCTGTATAACACAACCCATGTATACATGGTCAACCTTGTCCTTTGGTACACCAGCCCTTTTAAGAGCTTCCTCAATAACTATAGAACCTAAGACAGGAGCCGGAGTTTTGCTTAATCCTCCACCCATTTTACCAATTGCAGTACGGCATGCGCCCGCTATAACTACTTTCTTTGCCATAATACTAAATTCCTCCTTATAATTGAATTCCGACAGCATAAGTAATCTGTGACCTGTACTTTTATGTTGCTGGTACAGATTCTGTTGCTACTGCCCTTTTTAAGCATCTCTGCCTTAAGCCGGGCTGTAACGTTATTATATACTTTAGGCAATCTTCATAAATATCATATATCAAATCTGGAAAAATGGCAAGGTTTTTTCACATATTCTATACAAAACTTGAGATTTTTTGTAACTATTCAGCCAATAACAC
>DKYP01000190.1 GCA_002499945.1 Lachnoclostridium sp. UBA7097 | reverse complement strand
TGTCCACGTTTATAGGTCATGTGGGCAAGTAAAGGAGGACAGAAATGGAACACAAAAATATTTACTGGAACATGTATGCAGATGTCTGGGCATACCACCAGAAATACATAAACAGCTTGCAAGATAATGACAAGTTCTGGCATAAGCTGTTAGAAGATGGAAGGGCAGTTGCCAGGAAGTACAATAACAGCTGTTTTATAAATAACCTGGTAGTGAATGAAATAGCAGAGTTTAAAGATGTGTATGAAAAGAAGTATAAGCATGATATGCCACTGTAAGACCCTATAAGCTGTTTTAAGACATTTTAAGCTTTTGTGGCATGGGAGATACTTTAAAAGCATCACAACTGGAATTTAGCGTATATATGCAGGTTACAGGGGCATTTGTATATTTGCGTCAATGGTTAAGGCAGGCTTTTTATTTTAGGAAGCCTGCCTTTATTTAGTTAAAGGGGATAAGGAAAGTGGATAAAAAATTTGAATTTGAGGTTATAGAGCATATTGCTGCTTTGTCAGATGAAGATAGTATTGTACTAACTGAACTGAATATTGTAAAATGGGGTAATGCAGAACCAAAATATGATATCAGGCATTGGAGATTAAACGCATTTAAAGAAAATACACCATATAAGGGAATCAGCCTTAGTGCAGGCGAATTAAGGGAATTAAAAGCTGCTTTAAACAACATGGAAATTTAGCCAGTCTGTAGAATATTTTCTTATCTGGCATACTGGAAAAAGGAGGTGCAGGACAATGTTTTACAAGGTAAGGGCAGACCCATACAAAAACCAGTATCAAAATAAACGTATTAAGAAATAGTATTAAAAACACTTGCTTTTCTCTCTCATTGGTGGTAATATAAGAGTATCAAATAAAACGAACGTTTATATGAATATTAAAACTATGAAAGAGAGGGCGGAAACATGGGTAAAACAATTATTTTTGGATATGCAAGGATAAGCACAATGAAACAAAGAATAGAAAGACAGGTTGACAATATCAGGCGTGAATATCCGGATGCGGTTATTATCACAGAGGAATACACAGGCACAACTACAGACCGTCCAAAATGGAATAAACTTGTAGAGCAGATAAAAAAAGAAGCTGCAAATGGTAAAAATGTAACGCTTGTATTTGATGAAGTATCACGGATGAGCCGGAACGCCGCAGAAGGAATAGAACTATATGAGGAATTATTTAATATGGGTGTTAATCTGGTATTCCTTAAAGAGCCGCATATAAACAGTAGTGTGTATAGGGATAAACTGGACAGGCAACTAGAGAAGTTATCAGGAACAGGGAGCAGGGCAACAGATAAATTATTAGATACTATGCTGTCTGCATTACACGAATATACTATTGATATTGCCAAAGAACAAATAGGGATTGCATTCAGGACAGCACAGGCGGAGGTTGACTATTTACACCAGAGGACAAGCGAGGGTGTAAAGAAAGCACAGGCAGCAGGAAAGCAGGTAGGCAGAGCCAAAGGAAGCACAATAGAAACAAAGAAATCCATTGAGGCAAAAAAGCTGATACAGAAACACAGCAGGGATTTTAATGGTACTTTATCAGATGTGGATTGTATTAAGCTGGCAGGTATTGCAAGAAACACATATTTTAAATATAAACGGGAATTGAAAGCAAAATAATAATACAATGATACAGGATATGCAGCATGTGTATATCCTGTATTTTTATGTACACCTGCTTCTCTCCTGTCACCAGCAGGGGGGTATTTACATTTCCAGTCCATATGCCAGGCATGTTAAAGTGCCGGTGACATGTTTATATATGTTCTGGCTTAATTTGGAAATACCGAACCATTAATATATATGCCAGATAAAACAGAAACCGGGATAGAAGTAATATATAATATATTCTTCAATATTTACAAATTTTTACAAATTACCGAACGGGACATGGTGCAATATATATTGTAAAATATTGGAAATCAGCTGGTACAGGGCATTTCCTGCTGTTTTATCCCTGCTGCCCTTTCATAAGTAATCTGGCCTTAATCCTTATTTTACGGGCTTTTACCGAACATACTAACGAACACGGGAAATTCTGTCCCCTTGTATCACACTATATGCCATAATTGCTTGTTTTACAGGGGTTTGCAGCATTTTTCTATTTAATTACCGAACTAATTACCGAACGCATTTAATCCAATGGTTTAACAATACAGAACCAGTATAATTAAAATATCAAAATGGAGGATTTAAAAAATGAATAATAACAGTTTAATTAATGATAGTTTAAGGGATTTCCTGAATCCAACGGCAGCAGAACTAAAGGCAGAAAAGGAAAAATATGGTAATCATTTTATGAATTTTAGAAAAAAATTAATTAACGAAACTTTCGAGCATATGGAACTTGAAAACAAGCTTCTTGACAGGTTCTATCTTAGGGAAGCGGGCATACCAGAAAAGAAAACAGATACGCCAGAACCAGGTACAACATTTTCTAACAAGGGCAATAAAGACCAGGTACATGAAAGATATGGGCATTTCCTTGATAAATATTTATAAAATTACTATTGAACCAGGGCAGATATAGAAAAATAGTTAAAACAATAATACTGGCAGAAAGACAATAAAATAAATACTGGATTAAGGTATTCCTGGTTTCCGGGCTGCCTTAATCCAGGGCAGGGAGGGTTAATTTATATATGGCTAAACAACTGGACTTTGAAAAAGATATGGTTAAGTTACCATATGCAAATCTAATGTTAGAAATAACAAGAAAGTGCAATTTAGAATGTGCGCATTGCATGAGGGGTGAAGCACAAAATATTGATATGCCAGATAAAATTTTAGAAACTGTTTTTAACCAGGTGGAACAAATATACCATCTGTCATTAACAGGTGGTGAACCATTTTTAGCCCCGCAAACAATAGAAAAAATGGTAGATACCATTATTGAAAATAATATTTATTTATGGAGGTGTACAACTGTAGAAAATGGCACTATATTAGATAACCGGGGTATAAGATGTATTAATGCCCTGAACAGACTGGGTGAATATATATATAATTCAGTGTGGAATGAAAAGACAAAGAAAAACCTTGATGAAAAACCACCTGTAACTGTGTCTGTATCAAATTCAAAATACCATAATAATAACACCAGAAAAGCTTTGTCCTTTTATAAATTGTATGCAAACCAATATCTTGCAATAGATGACCAGGGGGAATGGGAAACAGGTTTAAAAGACAAACAGGGAAACCCGCTAAAAAATAAAGATATTAAGGGAAATGGAAAAATATGGTTAAAAAAACAGGGCAGAGCGGAAAATTTTTTAAATGCTAAATATACATCCCATTTGTACCGGGTTGATTTCTGGTTAAACAAAGATGAAAACAAAGCTTGTGTTAATACCAGTGTAGAAATATGCTCAAATGGCAATGTTATTCCAGCCGAACCATTATCATTTAAAACTATGGATAGTAAAAATATGGGGAATGTATTAAATGAACCAATTTCTTGTATGATATACCGCTGGAACTGGAACCAGCCCTTGGACAAAACAGAAGTAATGCAATACTGTAATAATATGGAATTGCTGGAAAATCCCAAATTACCAGATAAAAAACGGGGAGAATTAACATTACTAAATTCATATATTGATTCAAAAAAAACATTGCTGGTAGCAGGTCATAAAGATTACCCATATCTTTCAAGAAATGATTTATATACAGCTGCAATAGCAACATTAATACTAATGTGGTGCAAAATGCTTAAAAACACTGAACCAGATATAACAGAAGAAGATATTATTGAACTTCTCATAACACGTGAATTTACAGGTAACTATACAAAAAAGTTTACTATACAAGATTTGAAAAAAATTGTAGACAATATTGTTGCAAAACATAACCGTCTTGTAATAAAAAACCAGGGAGTTTTTGAATATTTAAAATATAGAATAGAGTTATCTACACATGATGTAAAATATTATAATAATTTAAAAATATCTACATATGATTAATATTGCCACCATCAAAAAATACTGGCTGGCAGAAAGAAGGAATGCCAAAATGGCACAGTTGCTTTTAAAATAACTTTAAAGTAAGCCATAACAAAAAATCAGATTCCCAAGATGAGAAAGCTGAAAATAATAAGATAAAAAAGCCTTGCATTATGGCAAGACCTTTTTATTATATACCTTATTTCTGCTATTCCGTTTCCTGCTGCCATCTGGAAGAATTAATATCCATATAATTTTACCGTATAGTAAGACTGCCTGGATATATCTTCTGCAGTCTTTGTAATCCCCATAGACAGACTGGACTGGTTTTAAGATATAATGTCCGCTTATCTGGCAGCAGATTTATTTATAATGTCTGTATTTGTACTAAAGAACAAAAAGGATATTGCCTGGTAATGGAAAATGTGTTATATTACCGGTATGGGAAACCATAGAGCCAAAGGCGGCTTTTACCCCTCTTTTTTATCCGGAGGGTGTATAAATGCCCTCCAGACCATAAGGAAGGGAGGGCGATACAGTGATTACATATTCAGACTTAATTCAAACTGGAATTTTCATTGTTGCTCTTGTCGGATTGTGTTATACCATCTTCAAGGGAAAGAAATAGCCGCCAGCTACTTGCACTAGTTGACGGCAGTTTTTTAAAACTGTTTTAAACTGTGAGGGGCAGAAGCCGCTTCTATGGCTTTCCCTTTTTTGTATATCTAATATAACATATCTGGTGACAGGAAGCAAGAAGTTTTTTGTGTCCTTATTCTTCTTTATCTGGCAAGTAAGCACAATTCAGATGTTACAATCAGTCACTTTTAGAAAATATTCTATTTTTTTAAGCAGGCAGACAAGTAAGAGTTTCTCTATAATAAACTTTTTAAATGGGCAAGT
>DKYP01000080.1 GCA_002499945.1 Lachnoclostridium sp. UBA7097 | reverse complement strand
AACTTTAATGAAAATTCTTGCAGGGATATTGGATAAAACTTCGGGTGAGATAAAGCTTGATGGCAATGTTATTAAAAAAACAGGGCAGATAAGGAAATTAATTGGATATATACCACAGACTTTTTCTTTCTATCCAAATATGACAGTTTTTGAAATAATGGATTATTTTTCTGCATTAAATGGTGTTAAAGAAAACAGGAAAGAAAGAATTGGAAAACTTCTTGAAATGACACACCTTACAGATAAAAGCAGGACAAAGGTAAAGGAACTTTCAGGAGGGATGAAACAGCGGCTTGGCATTGCAGCAGCACTTGTTAAAGACCCGGGGCTTCTGCTTGTTGATGAACCAACTGTGGGGCTTGACCCAAAGGAAAGGGTACATTTTAGCAATGTACTTATGAACTTCTCCAAAGACAAGATTATACTTCTTTCCTCGCATATAGTTTCAGATATAGAATCAACATGCGAAAAACTTGCTATTTTAAATTATGGCAATGCAATTTATAATGGAAGTAAAAAGGCATTACTAGATGAATGTAATGGAAAAGTATGGGAGTTTACAACAAGCCTTGAAGAATCTGTTGCCTTAGAGGAGAATTTTTCTGTTTCAAGTAAAAATATTTACCAAAATGAGGCAGTTTTAAGAGTGGTATCAGAAGAAAAACCTGCGGATAGTGCAACAAATGTACCTCCTACACTTAATGATGCTTATATATACAAGATTGATGAAGATGATAAAAAATTTGAAGAGGCACAAGAAGCAGGTTAGGAAAATAAATGTAAAAACAGAACGTGCTGGAAATTTTTTAGTTAACGTGGATATTATAATTTTTATACCTGCCCTTGAAATAAGACATATATCCCGGATAGTCATGGTTATAAATAAAAATAAGTAAAAAATAATATGGTACTAAAGAAACTGGCCAGACTCCGGGAATAGTTACATATGGATTATACACATTTTATACATATTTATCAATGATAATAACATAATCTGCCCTGTTTATATATTAAATAATTCATCAAAACCTGTTTTTAAGTTTGGAAACATAACAAGCTGTAAATCCTTTTTGTTTGCTTCTGTAATGGTTTTGTATAAATAAAAATATGTTGTTCCATCTTCCCGTCCGTCATTTAGGTATATTTCTACCTGCTTTTTTCTCCAGTCAGTAATCCAGTATTCAGAAACCCCCACTTTCTGGTATATATCCATCTTTTCATTGCGGTCGTATTTTTCTGTTGCATCAGATAAAACTTCCATAACCATACGTGGGATGCCAGTTAATGATACGTTTTTCCTGTCCCTTGTATTACAATTTATGGAAACATCAGGGATAACTATTTTATTATCATTTTCATGCCACTGGTATTGTACACCATCACCAAGCACACGGCATAAACTGTCTTTTATCTGTTTTCCAACCATAACCACAAAATTATTTATTATAAAAGAATGTTCAATAAAAGTATTACTCATATCGTCTATATGTAATGCATCCATTTATACCACCTCACTTGTTTTTATTATACCAGATGGTGTTATTTTTTCAAGTTTTGTTCCATTTTAAATTTCCCCATTTTTTAATCCGTCCTTGTAAGAATTGCCGGCAGGGTATATAATACCTATAATACAATTTATTTAGGAGGCTTTTATGAAACAAACACCAGTTAAAGGGACAAGGGATTACCTTCCAAAGGAGGTAGAAATCCGTGATTATTTACAGTCCGTTATTTTAGAAACATATAAAGAGGCAGGTTTTGAACGGATTACAACACCCGTTATTGAAGATGCCATAAACCTTGATAAGAGTGAGGGAGGTGAAAACCTTAACCTTATATTCAGGATATTAAAGAGGGGGAAAAAGCTTTCTGATGTCCTTTCAGCTGGGGACATAATGGAGAAAGAACTTTCAGACCTTGGGCTCAGGTATGACCTTACACTGCCGCTTTCACGTTATTATGCCAATAACCGTAACAACCTTATGTCACCTTTTAAAGTAATACAGATGGACAGGGTGTACAGGGCTGAACGTCCGCAGAAAGGACGCCTGCGTGAATTTATGCAATGTGATATTGACATTATTGGCAATGAGTCATGTGAAGCAGAGGTGGAACTTATTTTGACCACAACAAAAGCACTTGACAGGGCAGGCATTAAGAATTATAAGGTAAAGATAAATGACAGGCGTATACTTAAAAGCATATTTGAATATTCAGGATTTAATGAAGAGGATTATGAAAAGCTTTCAATAATATTTGATAAGCTTGATAAAATTGGTATTGACGGGATAAAAGAAGAACTTGCAGATGGCGGTTTTGATAAAGAGGCTGCGGACAAGTTTATCTTACTTTTTGAGGAAGAAAAGCTTACGCTGGATTCAGTTGCAAATATCTGTGATGCAGCTTTTGTACAGGATATACAGAAAATAGCGGATACAGTCAGGGAAGTTACAGACGGGAAGGTTGTTGTGGAATTTACCCCTTCGCTGGTACGTGGCCAGGGTTATTATACAGGGGCGGTATTTGAGGTAGAAGCAGAAGGATACAGTGGTGCAGTGGCAGGTGGCGGCCGTTATGATAACCTTATTGGCAAGTTTTTAAATGAAGATATTCCTGCGGTTGGTTTTTCAATAGGTTTTGAAAGAATGTTTGAGATACTTATGGAGAATAAATATGAGATACCAGGGCAGAAGAAATTAATTGCTGTATTTTATGACAGCGGGGATTATGCAGGGGCGCTTTCATATGCAGAAGGACTCAGGAAAGATTACAGGGTTTCGGTAATTGCAAGGCCTAAGAAATTCGGGAAGTTCCTTAACAAGCTTGAACAGCAGGGATTTAACGGTTTTGCTGTATATGGGCAGGAAGATGGTGTTAAATTATTTAACGCTTAGGTATAATTAAATTTTTTACTACTATTTATGCCATAAAAAATATGGCATGGGGGATTAATATGGCAGGTAAGGCAACAGAAATAAAACTGGATTTTGTATTTACCAGTGAGGGGTTTATTTTAGATATCTGTGACGGCTGGGAGAAAAGCAGTAGCAGTAAAGTTATAAAACAGTTTTTTGAAGATAAATATCTTGCATTATATAACATGGGGCTTTCTGGCAAACCAGAAAAAAGCAGCGTGGCAGCAGGTTTTTTATATTTTGTGGCAGATACATTTTTTAAGGAACTTGTAAAACTCCCGGAACTTGAAATTGTAAGGGAAAATATAGTGTTTGTGCCTGATGACAGTATATGTGGGAAATTGCTACAGGCTGTGCCTTTTGTAACAGGGCAGGAGTTTATTACAGAAGAATGGATTCAGAATATATTTTCAAAACTTCTGTCTGTATTTGCAAAAGAAATACCATTATATAATGGTACAGTGGAAATGTATTTTACAGAGAAAAACCAGCATCTGCGTGTGCCGGAACGGATATTTTTCCATCTTGTTGAAAATAAAGATGAAGATTATCCATTTGCATTTATGGCAACTTATGCGACCAAAAAAGAAGACGGGAATGTACAGCATGTACCATTAGAGTATGCATTGTATGAATATAAGGCAGACAAGGAAAAACTTTTATCCCTTCTGTCATGCCTTGAGAAAGCAGCAGATGTTTCAAAGCTTATTTCAGAATTTATGCAAAGTGGTGAGCTTTTCCATCCTTTACGTATAACAGCAAAAGAAGCATATAGTTTCTTAAAAGATGTGGCTGCCATTGAAGATGCCGGCATTTTATGCAGGATTCCAAACTGGTGGAAGAAAAAATCTTCTACAGTTTCTCTTTCCATAAAGCTTGGGGAAAATAAACCTTCATTCCTTGGACTTGATACAATTATATCAGTAAAACCTGAATTTGTAGTTGATGGTGTTAAGCTTTCAAAAGAAGATATCAGAATGCTTATGGTGCAGACGGAAGGGCTTGCATTTATTAAGGGCAAATGGGTTGAAGCGGACCGGGAGAGGATTAAAAAGCTGATAGAGGATATAAAGGGGCTGCCTTCTTCGCTTACACTTATGGAAGCTTTAAGGATGGAACTTGGCACAGATGACAAAAATGCTGATACAGGCGGGTTAATTACTAATGGCAAATGGCTGGCAGGGCTGCTTGGAAGTTTAAGAGAGCCCGCAAGGCTTGAAAAAGCCAGTGTGCCAGAAACTTTAAATGCAACGCTGCGCCCTTACCAGAAGGATGGCTATATATGGCTGGATTATATGTACAAACTTGGTTTTGGTGCATGCCTTGCAGATGATATGGGGCTTGGTAAGACAGTACAGGTGCTGGCATTCTTAGAAAAGCTCAGAAGTGAAAAAGAAGATGCAAGGGTTTTATTAATAGTCCCTGCTTCACTTGTAGAGAACTGGCGCAGTGAAATAAAGAAATTTGCACCAGAAACCAGCTTTTTTATACTTCATGGCAAATCCTCTAAAGAGCTTGAAGAAGAATTGCCAGATAATAAGGCTTTCCTTACAATAACTACTTATAATATGGTTACAAGAATACCATCTTTATGTGGCATTAACTGGGAGTGCATTATACTTGACGAAGCACAGGCAATCAAGAATGCATTAACAAAACAGACAAAACAGATTAAAATGCTTAATGGACGCATGAAAATCGCAATGACTGGTACGCCTATTGAAAATGACTTAATGAACCTCTGGTCTTTATATGATTTCCTGAATAAAGGGCTTATGGGGACTTCAAAGGAGTTTAAAAGCTTTGTCAAAGGGCTTGAGGAACACCAGGAAAGGTACAGGAAGCTTAAAGAGATGGCAGGCCCGTTTATGCTTAGAAGGCTTAAAACAGATAAAAATATTATTTCTGACCTTCCTGGCAAAACAGAGATAACGGATTATGCAAGCCTTGGCAAAAAGCAGATAGTGCTTTACCGTAAAATTGTAAAAGACCTGGAATCAAAACTTGCCGGGGCAGAGGGTATTGAAAGGAAAGGGCTTGTGCTGGCAACAATTACAAAGCTTAAACAGGTCTGTAACCATCCATGCCAGTATCTCGGACAGGATAATTTTACAGAAACAGAAAGCGGTAAACTGGAGCTTTTAAGGGAAATCTGTGAAACAATTTATGAGAAACGTGAACGTGTGCTTGTATTTACACAATATAAAGAAATTACAGGCATGCTTGCCGGGTTTCTTGAAAAAATTTTCCACAGGAAGGGCCGTGTAATACATGGCAGTATTTCCACAGCAAAAAGGGGTAAAATAGTAGAAGAATTCCAGTCAGAGGAATATATACCGTTCCTTGTGCTTTCAACAAGGGCAGGCGGTACAGGCTTAAACCTTACTAAAGCAAACCATGTAATACATTTTGACAGGTGGTGGAACCCGGCTGTAGAGAACCAGGCGACAGACAGGGCGTTCCGTATCGGGCAGGTTAAAAATGTAATAGTACATAAATTTGTATGTAAAGGGACTATTGAAGAAAAGATAGATGAACTGATACAGTCTAAAAAAGACCTTGCAGAAAATGTTATTGGCCAGAACGGGGAAAATTTTATTACAGAGTTTGATAATGACACATTAATTAAAATGCTAAAATTAAGCTGACAGTTTGTTTTATGAATTAAATATCAGGGGGTATAGTACATATGGGCGGATACTGGGACATGGGCTATTACAGGCAGCCTACAGTAGCAGAAATAAGAAGCAATGCAGAAGAATGTATAAGAAAAGCCAGAAAAAGGGGTGAGGACTGGGAACCGGTAGTGATTGACGGGAAGAAGATTGTTAAAAACTGGTGGGGACAGGCATGGTGCACTAACCTTGAACGCTATGCAGATTATTGGAACCGCCTTGAAAGGGGAAGGCGTTATGTAAGGGCAGGTGCAGTAACAGACCTTAAAATACAGGGTGGGAAAGTTACCGCAAAGGTGCTTGGGAGCAGCAGCCGTCCATATAATATAGATATAAGCATAAACCCGCTGGAAGAAAAAAAGATGCAGAAAGTAATTAAACAATGCAATGGAAAGCTTAAACATGCAGAAGACCTTCTGTCAGGGAAGTTTCCATCTGATATGGAAGAAATACTTCTTGAAAAAGGCATGTTCTTCCCGTCCCCGGATGAAATAAAATTTAATTGCAGCTGTCCTGACTGGGCAGATATGTGCAAACATGTAGCAGCAGTGCTTTATGGTGTTGGTGCAAGGCTTGACACTGACCCGGTACTTTTCTTTAAATTAAGGGGAATTGATATAGAAGAATTTGTTAATGCAACAATTATAAACCGTGTAGAAAAGATGCTTGCCAATGCAGATATAAAAAGCAGCCGTGTTATGGATAGAAGCATGGCAGAAGGGCTTTTTGGCGTATTTTAAGAATGGAGGTTTTATATATGAAGAAAAAACATAGTGGAAAATATTTGAAACGCAGAAGAATGGCAATCTCTGTTTTAACAGCAGTTACAGTATTCGGGGTTTTATCTGCAAACCATGTATTTGCAGGGAAAATTACAGGATTAAATAATAAGAAACTTGAAATTACAGCAGGAAATTACAAGACATTAAAACTTAACGGAACAGATAAAAAAGTAAAGTGGAGCATTAAAAAAGGGAAGGATATTGTAACCCTTAAAAATGCAAAGACAAACAGTGTTAAAGTATATGGCCAGAAAGAGGGCAGTGCAAAAGTGCAGGCAAAGTTTAAAGGCAAAACTTATACCTGCAATATAAAAGTAAAAGCAAAAGAAGTACAGGACCCTTATTATGAAGATAAAGAGCCTTCTGTAACAGATACGCCACAGAATACTACAGTACCAGTACAGGATAAGGAGGAGTTACAGGGAATGGGCAAAGAATGGAATGCAATAACTGGTTTTGGTTCAAAGCTTTTGCAGGATTTATGGGAAGAAGATGAAAATATAATGGTTTCACCAGTTTCCATATTTAATGCACTGGCTATGACAGCTAATGGTGCAAAGGGAGTGACACTGGCACAGTTTGAAGATTTATTTGGTATGGATATGGAGGAGTGCAATAATTATCTTAAATCATACAATAACTCCCTTCCGTCAGGGGATAAATATAAATTAAGTTCTGCTAATTCAATCTGGATTGATGAAAGGGATACTTTTAAAGCAGAGCCGGATTTTATAAAGAAAAACCAGGATTTATTTGGTGCAGAAATATATAATTCAAAGTTTAGTGATAAAACAGCTGGTGAAATAAATAACTGGGTAGATAAAAATACAGACGGGATGATTGATAAGATTATAGATGAAGTCCCTGGAAATGCAAGAATGTTTTTAATAAATGCATTGGCATTTGATGCAGAATGGGAAAATATTTATGATGAATATTCCGTGAAGAATGATAAGTTTACAAGGGAAGATGGAGAAAAAGAGGATGTTCCATTTATGTATTCTTCAGAAGGAACGTATATAGAAGATGAAAATACTACAGGATTTATAAAATATTATGCAGATTCCAAATATGCTTTTATAGCACTTCTTCCAAAAGAAGGAACCCGCATGGAAGATTATTTAAAGAGCCTTGATGCAGAAAAACTTGGAAAACTGGTTGATGGCAGAAGGAAAGTAAAAGTTAATGCAGCACTTCCAAAGTTTAAGTCTGAATATTCAGAAGGGCTTAAAGAAACATTGCAGAAAATGGGGCTTACAGAAGCATTTGACAGTACAAAGGCAGATTTGACAGGCATGGGAAATGCTTTAAATGACAATCTTTATATAGACGATGTACTCCATAAAACATTTATTGAGGTTGATGAAAGAGGAACTAAAGCAGGTGCTGTAACAGCCGTTATGGTGGAATGCGGGGCAGTTATGAATGAAGAAATAAAGACAGTTTACCTTGACAGGCCGTTTGTATATATAATTGCGGACTGTGATTCATGGCTTCCTGCATTTTATGGCATTTTACAAGAGATAGATGATTAAAGTTTTTATGCTGCATAAGGCAGCAAAGAAATGAGGTTTATTAATGAAGAAATGGAATACAGTTCTTGGCAAAGTTACTATATGTGTATGTGAAATTATAGTTGGCATACTGCTTATGGCTGACCCGGTTGTTTTTACAGCAGGGATTATTACAGCGGCAGGTATTCTACTGTTATTAACAGGTGCATTTACAATACTGCGCTATTTCCGTATGGACCCTTTGCAGGCACAGTCAGGACAGGGGCTTGTTAAGGGGATATGTGCTATTCTGGGCGGGCTGCTTTGTATATTTAAAAAAGAATGGATTATTACAACATTCCCAGTCCTTACGGTTTTATATGGGTTAATTATACTTTTTACAGGAATTATGAGGATACAGTGGGCTGTGGATATGATGCGTATAAAGAAAGAACAGTGGCAGATGGCAGGGGTGGGGGCTGCCGTTTCAATAGTCCTTGCAGCAGTGATATTATTAAATCCTTTTAAGACAACGGTAGTTCTGTGGAGATTCGTTGCTGTATCAATGATTATAGGGGCAGTTATAGACCTTGTTATCCTTGTTTTTATAAAACAGGGCAATAAAGAATATGAGGAGCAGAATAATAAAATGGATATTATGTAAAGCTATGTCATTTAATTAAGGGGATGGAAGTTAAAATGCCGCAATGAATACAGGCTTAAGCACCGGCGGTTTCGTACAGCAAAATAAAATATTAAAAATAGTGGAACTCAAATTGGTAAAATTTGTCTTCAGGGGGTGAAATTATGACTGATTTATCAGGAAAATATTTAGGAAAAGAAATGGCATGGGAGGAAATGGTGAAATTATTTCCTGGACTCTGGGTATTTGTCACCGATTATAAAATAGACGGGGATATTGTAAAAGGAGTTATTGCAGGAGTTTATACAGATGAAGAAAGTGATGATTTCTATATTGAGTGTCTAGATAAAGGTATGGACGTAAGATGTGAAAGAACTACAGAAGTTCCTGACAGTTTCTTTTTGGGAGGGTATTAATGTATAAAGTTTCTTATAAGTTACATAAAAGTAAAAAGCCATTTTTTGATTTAAATATTAATGGAATAGTTAATATTGGGAAGTTCATTAGCTGTAAATGCTGATGTTAGTATAAAACGTATTAAAGAACAGAGTATAAATTTTAAATTTGAAGATTTACGGTATTTTTCATATTTTGATGTAAATGAAAACAATAATAATATTATAGAAGATTCCTATGTGCTTTCTTCAGAAAAAGAGGAATGAAGTGTCCTGTGGTAAAAGTACCGGAGGATTATGAAAATATAGAAATTGTATCGGAAAGTTTCGGGAAGTTTTTTTATGATTATGTAAGGGGATGCCTGGATGATGAATATTAAAAATATTGATAATGGCAAAGCATTTGACTGGGGAAAAGCTTCTAAGGATTATGCAAAGTACCGTGATATTTACCCAGAAGCATTTTATGAAAAGTTAGCAGGACTTTCTATTGGTGTAAAAGGGCAGAATGTGCTTGACCTTGGGACAGGTACTGGTGTGCTTCCCAGGAATATGTATAAGTACGGGGCTAAGTGGACGGGTATTGATATTTCAGAAAACCAGATTAAATATGCTAGAGAATTAAGCCAGGAAGCAGGAATGGATATTGGATATTCTGTTATGGCAGCGGAAGATATTAACTATCCTGCAAATTCTTTTGATGTAGTAACAGCATGCCAGTGTTTTATGTATTTTGACAAAGCACAGATTTTACCAAGGATTCATATTATGTTAAAACCGGGCGGGCATTTTTGTGTGCTTTTTATGGCGTGGCTTCCCGGGGAAAGTGAAATTGCAAGGGCAAGTGAAGAAATGGTTCTTAAATATAACCCGTCATGGACTGGCGGGCGTATGGAAAGATACCAGTTAAAAAAGCCGTCATGGTGTGGCAATTTATTTGAACCTGCCAATATGGTAACTTATGATTTGCCAGTTACATTTACACGTGAAAGCTGGCATGGGCGTATGAAGGCATGCCGTGGGATTGGTGCTTCTTCTTTAAGTGATGAAGAAATTGCAGCATGGGAAAAAGAACATATGGCATATATGCAGACAGTGCCAGAAACATTTGAAATACTGCATTATGTGACAGTGCTGGATTTAAGGAAAATGGAATTAGAAACCATTATTACTTATGGGGATATGGACAGGTAGCGTACCTGTTTATTGTGTATTTTATGTCATTTTTCCGAAAACACTTGCATTTCTTCCAAAGTAGTGGTACACTACTAAAGTATAAAGATGGTAATTAATAGTAAGAGTGGACGCAGGTCCACTCTTTAATTTTGTGCCAGCCGGTTAAAAACATTAAAAAACAGAAAAGAGGTAATGCACTTGACTAAACGTGAGGAATATGAAACACGCACAGAAAAACTTTTAGAACCAGTTATGGAAGCAAATAATTTTGAACTTGTTGATGTTGAATATGTTAAAGAAGCAGGTAACTGGTATTTACGTGCCTATATTGATAAAGAGGGAGGGATTACGCTTGATGACTGTGAAATGGTCAACCGTACATTAAGTGATATTATGGACAAGGAAGATTTTATAGAGGGTTCATATATACTTGAGGTAAGTTCACCAGGCCTTGGACGGCAGTTAAAGAAGGAAAAGGATTTCAGGCGCAGCATAGGCAGTGATGTTGATGTAAAGTTTTATAAGGCAAGGAAAGTACCATGTGGCAAAAATGGAAAAGAGGTTTCTGTAAAAGAAATTACAGGGGTGTTAAAGGCTTTTACAGATAAGACAATTACAATAGAAACAGATTTTTCAGAGGATTATGAAATAACCCGCACAGAGATTTCTACAGTCAGGCTGGCTATAGATTTTTAACGAGGAGGAAATAAAAAAATGGCAGCAAGAAAGACAAAGTCTACAAGAAATGAATGTTCAGAACTTATAGAAGCATTGAATGCAATTGAAAAAGAAAAGCAGATTAGCAAGGAAGTTATTTTAGAAGCTATTGAAAATTCACTTTTAGCCGCATGCAAGAACCAGTATGGCAAGTCAGAAAATATAAAAGTAAATATTAACCGTGAAACAGGGGAAGTAAAGGTTTATGCGGAAAAAACTGTTGTAGATGATGATGAAATCGAAGATGAGGCAGAGCAGATAGGAATGACAGAGGCGATTTTAAGGTATGATGTACATGATATAGGCGGGATTGTACCTATAGAAGTTACCCCAAAGAACTTCGGACGTATTGCTGCGCAGAAAGCAAAGCAGGTTGTTGTACAGAAGATACGTGAGGAAGAGAGGAAAGTCCTGTATATACAGTATCTTGAAAAAGAGAGGGAGGTAATTACAGGAATTGTACAGCGTTATAGTGGCAAGAATGTATGTATAAACCTTGGCAAGGTTGATGCGGTACTTATGGAAAGCGAACAGGTAAAGGGAGAGTATTTTAAGCCTACAGAACATATAAAACTTTATGTAGTTGAGGTAAAGGATACACCAAAAGGCCCAAGGATTACAGTATCACGTACACATCCTGAATTTGTCAAAAGGCTGTTTGAAGAAGAAGTTACGGAAATCCAGGACGGGACAGTGGAAATCAGGAGTATTGCAAGGGAAGCTGGTTCACGTACTAAGATGGCGGTATCAGCAGAAAACCCAAATGTTGACCCTGTGGGTGCGTGTGTTGGTATAAACGGAAGCCGTGTAAATGCAATTGTGGAAGAACTGAAAGGTGAGAAAATTGATATAATAACATGGAGTGATTCACCAGCAGTCCTTATTGAAAATGCATTAAGCCCGGCAAAGGTTTTATCAGTGGAGGCCAATGAAGAGGAAAAGACAGCACATGTAATTGTGCCAGAGAACCAGCTTTCGCTTGCCATTGGCAAAGAAGGGCAGAATGCAAGGCTTGCAGCAAAGCTTACAGGTTATAAGATAGATATTAAATGTGAAAAAGAAGAAATACCAGAAATGCCAGATATGCCAGATGAGGCATAAGACCTGTTTCTATAAACAGCTATTATAATTATTTATTTTAAGAAGGAGGTGCACCTTTATGGGAACTAAAAATACCCCGCGTGCAAGGAAAATACCCATGCGGCAGTGTACAGGATGTGGTGTACGTAAAGAGAAAAAAGAACTTATAAGGATAATAAAAACACCAGAAGATTTAATTGAAGCCGATTTTACAGGAAAGAAAAATGGCAGGGGAGCATATATATGTAATTCAGTGGAATGTTTAAGAATTGCCCAGAAACACAAATCGCTGGAACGTTCCCTTAAGGTCACTATTCCTGCAGAAATTTACAAAGAGCTTGAAAAGGAGATGATGGGCAGTGAAAAATAACAACGCCCTTCTTATGCTGGGGATGGCAGCAAAGGCGGGAAAAACAGCCAGTGGTGAGTTTATGACAGAAAATGCTGTGAAATCAGGGGAAGCTGCTCTTGTCATTGTGGCAGAGGATGCTTCGGATAATACAAAGAAGAAATTTAGTAATATGTGCGAGTATTATAAAGTACCGGTAAAGATTCATGGAACGAAGGAAGAGCTTGGAAAGTTTACAGGCAAGGAATTCCGCGCATCCCTGGCAATTACTGATAAAGGCCTTGCACAAGCGGTTATGAAGAAAATGGACTAGGAGGTCATAGGAACGTATGGCAAAAATGAAAATATATGAAATTGCAAGAAGTATGCAGGAAAAACTTCCTGATATAAAAAGCAAAGATTTAGTTAGGTTTTTACAGGAAAACGGTTTTGAGGCTAAAAGTGCCCAGAGTACCATAGAGGATGATGCAATAGGTTTCCTGCTTAAAAACTTTAGCCAGCTTGCTGCACAGAAAAAAGAGAGCAGGCCTGTTAAACAAGATAAACCTGCTAAGCCAGATAAACAGGGCAGTGGTAAAAAGAATAAGCAGGCAAAAAATACACATGCAGCAAAACAGCCGGAAACAGGCACTTCAAAGCAGCCAGCAGGCAGCCAGCAGAATGATAATGTTGCACAAGAAACAAAGGAAGTAAAAGAGGAAATAAAACCAGAAACAGAAACAAAACAGGAAACAGCTGTAGCTGCCAGGGAAACACCAAATAACAGCCATGATGGTAAAAAAGAGGCAGACAAAAAAGAAACTAAGGAAAATGTAAATGAAGCCAGGCAGGAAACTGCAAATGGGAAAAGGGATAACATGAACCAGAACGGACAAAATAATAATAACAATACTAATGTAAATAATAATAACAGCACAAACAATAACAATAATAACAACGGCAATAAAAATAGCAATAATAATGCTAATAAGAATAACAGCCGTAATAATAACGGGAAACGTGATAACCAGAACCATGATAACCGTGATGGCGGACGCCGCAGGGATAACCAGAACCGTGATAACCGTGATGGCAGGGATAACCGTGGAAACCGTGGTAATAATGGAAACCGTGATAACCGTAATAACAATGGCGGGCGTGATAATAACAGGAATGATAACCGTAATAATAATGGCGGGCGTGACGGAGGCAGGAACAGGGACAGCTATAACCAGCAAAGGGACGGCCGCAGGGATAATAACCGTGATAACCGCAGCAGGGATAACCGTGGCGGCGGACGTGACGGCAGAGGGGCGTCAGCACCAATGGATTCAATGAAGTCTGAGGTTAAGCAGTCACGCCAGCAGCGGGCTAATAAGGATTCAAGAAGTGCAAAACAGAAATATGGCAAGAACCGTGACAGGGACGATTTGGAGAACGAAATGTTTATGCAGCCAAAGAACCATAAGAAGAAAGACCCTGACCGCAGGGGGGCGTTTATTAAGCCTGAACCTGTTGCAAAGCCGGCTGAACCAGAGGATGGCATTAAGACAATAGTGCTTCCTGAGAAGATGACTATAAAAGAACTTTCAGATACAATGAAGATACAGGCATCAACTGTTATTAAGAACCTGTTCCTGCGTGGCCAGGTAGTAACACTTAACCATGAGATAACATTTGAGGAAGCAGAGGAAATTGCCCTTGAATACAACTGTATAGCTGAACAGGAGGAAAAAGTTGATTTAATAGCAGAAATCCTTAAAGAGGATGAGGAAGATGAGGCACTTATGAAACAGCGCCCGCCTGTTGTATGTGTAATGGGCCACGTAGACCATGGTAAGACTTCACTTCTTGATGCAATACGTGAAACACATGTAACATCACGTGAGGCCGGCGGTATTACACAGCATATCGGTGCGTATGTTACAGAAACCAATGGCAATAAAATTACATTCCTCGATACACCAGGGCATGAAGCGTTTACTTCAATGCGTATGAGGGGCGCACAGTCTACAGATATTGCAATACTTGTAGTTGCAGCGGATGATGGTGTAATGCCACAGACGGTGGAAGCTATAAACCATGCAAAGGCAGCAGGTGTTGAAATTATAGTAGCTGTTAATAAGATTGATAAGCCAAGTGCCAATATAGAAAGGGTAAAACAGGAACTTGTTGAGCATGGGCTTGTTGCAGAGGACTGGGGCGGTGATACAGTATTTGTGCCAGTATCTGCACATACAAAAGAGGGTATTGATAACCTTCTTGATATGATTATACTGACTGCAGAGATGCTTGAGCTTAAGGCAAACCCTGACCGCAAGGCAAGGGGTGTTGTTATAGAAGCACAGCTTGACAAAGGCCGTGGTCCTGTTGCAACAGTGCTTGTACAGAAAGGTACACTCCATGTAGGCGACAATATTGCTGTAGGTTCTGCATATGGTAAAATACGTGCAATGATGGATGACAAAGGACAGAGGGTTAAAGAAGCAAAACCATCTACCCCTGTAGAAATCCTCGGGCTCCATGATGTGCCAGATGCAGGTGAAATATTTATGGCTACTGAAAATGACAAAGAAGCAAGGAATATTGCAGAAACTTATATTGAACAGGGCAGGGAGAAGCTTCTTGATGATACAAAGGCTAAACTTACACTTGACGGTTTGTTCTCACAGATAAAGGCCGGCAATATTAAGGAATTAAACCTTATTGTAAAAGCTGATGTACAGGGTTCAGTTGAAGCTGTAAAACAGAGCCTTCTTAAACTTAGCAACGAAGAGGTGGCTGTACGCATTATACATGGCGCGGTTGGTGCAATTAATGAATCTGATGTATCACTTGCAAGTGCTTCTAATGCAATAATAATAGGATTTAATGTAAGGCCTGATAACACAGCAAAAGAGATTTCTGAAAGGGAGAAAGTAGATGTACGCCTTTACAAAGTAATATATAACGCTATTGAAGATATAGAAGCAGCCATGAAAGGACTGCTTGACCCTGAATATGAAGAACAGGTACTTGGGCATCTTGAAGTGCGCCAGACATTTAAAGCTTCAGGCATAGGCATAATTGCCGGCTCATATGTGCTTGACGGCAAGATTGTGCGTGGATGCAAAGCCAGGGTATCACGTGACGGGGAACTTTTATTTGACGGTCCTCTTGCATCACTTAAGAGGTTTAAAGATGATGTGAAGGAAGTTGCGGCAGGCTATGAATGTGGCCTTGTCTTTGAAGGGTTTAATGATATTAAAGAAGAAGATAAAGTAGAAGCATATACAATGGTGGAAGTGCCACGTGCATAGAATTAATATGGAGGCTTTAAATGAAAAAAAACAGTATAAAGTATTCACGCATGAATGGTGAAGTACAGCGTGAAATAAGCAGGATAATTTCAAGGGAGATAAAAGACCCAAGGATACATCCTATGACATCAGTTGTATCTGTGGAGGTAACACCAGACTTGAAATTTGCCAAGATTTTTGTTAGTGTTTTAGGTAATGAAGAAGATAAAGAAAACACACAAAAGGGGCTTTCAAGTGCTGCACCACATATACGCTCACTTCTTGCTAAATCGCTTAATATGCGTAATACACCAGAGCTTAAGTTTATTATAGATGATTCAATAGAATATGGTGTAAATATGTCGAAGAAAATAGACGATTTAATTAAAAAAGAAGAAGAAGCCCATAAGGACTATTATACTGACGACCGTTAAGAT
>DKYP01000046.1:32311-36182 GCA_002499945.1 Lachnoclostridium sp. UBA7097 | reverse complement strand
GAAAGAAGCTTATTTATATTATCAACTGCATTTTTAACACCATTGCCGCCATAACGGCTTTTATCACCATCCCTTAGTTCATGTGCCTCATAAATACCTGTAGATGCCCCGCTTGGCGCTGCTGCCCTGCCACATGCCCCGCATTCAAGCAGGACTTCCGCCTCAACTGTAGGATTACCCCTTGAATCAATAATTTCCCTTCCCTTGACTTCTTTAATCTTCAAACAATCCATTCTGTTAAACCTCCTGTAAATTTAAGCCTTTATTAATTCCTACATTATATTTTGTGGGATTTTTCTTAAATTATTCACTAAAACATATCTTTGGTTCTTTTCATCCTTACATCCCTCACACTTTCCAGTTTTCTGCATATTTTAATCTATGGAAATTATTTCATATAGATTTTAATTATAAGCCAAATGCAGGAATGAGGTAATGTATGCATCAATCAGGGATTATATATTCGTATGGTAATGACAAACGCCAGAAATATCTTGGCAATATGCTTTCAGAGTATGGATTTACAGTAATAGACGTACCTGGTGCCAGTGTACAGAAGGATGCCGGTAAAAATAACCCGCCATTAGAACAGTGCGGTGATATTTACAGCGGGGAAGCTGGCAATGAAATACTTCTGCTTCCAGTTGCAGTATCTAAAGAAATATTAGCTGGCATTATTCCATTTATACACCAGGGGACATATATTATAGGCGGTGTACTGCCTGATTATCTTATAGATATATGCACTTCTGAAAATGCCCTGTTTTTAGATTACATGAAGATACCTGAAATAGCTATACAAAATGCCGTTGCAACTGCTGAAGGGGCTATATGTGAAGCAATTAAAGCAAGCAGCATAAATATACAGTCAAGCAGGTGCCTTGTTATAGGTTATGGCAGGTGTGGTACTGTTATTGCAGATAAATTAAGCTGCCTTAAAGCAGATGTAAGCATACTTACAATAAAATCTGCCGACATTGCAAGGGCATGTGCCAGCGGATATAGCAAAGCATCCGGGGATTTTAGTGCATACGATTTTATATTTAATACTGCACCTGCAATGGTTATAACCCCTGGACGTATAAATACAATGAAAGGAAGCTGCATTATAATAGATATTGCTTCAAAACCTGGCGGGACAGATTTTGCCTATTGCAAAAGCAGGGGCATAACAGCAAAACACTGCCTTGGGCTTCCTGCTGCTTACTCACCAGAAACCTCAGCCAAAATTATTTTTGATGAGATTATAAAATATATATGACTATAATTATTTTAACATTTAGTGCGCATACTGCGCAGGATTGGAGACCATATGAATGAAGTAAAGAATACACTGGACATTGGTTTCGGCATAACAGGCTCATTTTGCACACATGCAAAAATTAAAAAAGTCATTTCAGATATGAAAGACAATTATAATATATATCCAATCTTTTCACCAAATGTCTGTTCATTAGACAGCCGTTTTGGCAAAGCATCTGATTTTATTGCTGATATAGAAAATATTGCTGGGAGAAAAGGAATATATACAATACCAGAGGCAGAACCAATAGGTCCTAAAAAACTTTTAGATGTCCTTGTAATAGCTCCATGTACTGGCAATACCCTTGCCAAACTTGCAAACGGCATTACGGATTCTGCTGTATTAATGGCAGCTAAAGCACATTTAAGGAATGAACGCCCTCTGGTTATTTCTGTTTCCACAAATGATGCTATGGGAATTAACTTCCGTAACCTTGGAATGCTTTTTAATATGAAAAATATTTATTTCGTGCCATTTGGACAGGATGATTGCGTAAAAAAGCATAACTCACTTGTTGCCCATGTTTCACTTATTCCTGATACAATAGAGGAGGCATTAAAGGGAAGGCAGATACAGCCTGTAATAAAATCGCCATTTTAAAAGTTAATAAGTTTTTTAATTGGAGTGAATGGCTGGCAATTTCAATTGCCAGCTTGTTAATAATAAAGTTTTATAAACTTCCATGCAGATGGTATATAACATATAATATAAACAGGTGTGCCGGGTAAAATGCATAGAAAAAGTATTTTGGCAATTTCACGTTATTTTGGGCAGGATTGTAGTTTAGTATAAATGGAATTGAAAGAAGTGCAAACATTTCAATTCTGCTTTGTGTTATAATAAGAATACCCATAACAACCATGCTGGTCTTTTTATTATACCTGAAAAGGTACAGCATGGCTATTACGAAAACCCCGAATATGCTGTAATCGGTATGCATAAAATATGCTGCCATGCCGCCTGCAATTATAATAATGAATTTTGCCATATAGTTGTTATATAGCTGTTCTATACAATACATTACAATAAAACCAATAAGAAGTGTCCACATTACATTCTGGCTGTCCCAGTCAAAGACAAGCCCGCTGGAAGCCAGGTCAAATGGTATTTCTGAAATAACTGCAAATACCAGAAGCCTTATTATGTATTTCCCCTTGCTATGAGTATGTGTAAACCCTTCTACAAGCATAAAGCAGAAAAGCGGGAATGCTATTCTCCCTGCTGCCCTCATAATATAATACAGTTCCGGGTAATCTGCGGCAGGTATAAGCACAAATGCTATGTGGTCGCATAACATAGATAACATTGCTGCCATTTTTAAAAAAGACCTTCCAAAATGCCTGTTCCATGTTATTTCTGTCTTTTCCATGCCCTGTCCCCCTCCCCCGTTTTTTTACTGCCTGTTGTAATAATCTATTCCGCCAGATGGTTTAAAATACGTCCTTATATACCCGTCTGCTGATACAATTACAAATTCATTGGAAGCTTCAAGGTAATAAACGTCGTCACCATCTTCTGCTTCTGTCTTATGTAATGCGTCTTTTGAGGAAATAACTTTATTAGCCCCTGCCAGGTATTCTTCTTTGGTAACATATCCAAATTCACTGCCATGTTTTTCAAAATGCTGTGACAGGTATTTGTCATTCCTAAACTGGTAAGAAGGACTGCTTTCATCCTCCCCGTAATACTTGCTGTCTGTGGTACTGCTGCCAATATCACCACCACTATTAGCACCGCCAGGAAGCAGCTGTTTTCCTGACAGTGCCGCAATAACCAGGATAAGTATTACAACTGCCCTGGTAATCCTGTTTCTTACACCCGTCATGCTTTTATCTTCATTCTGTGCCATAATTATCTTATCCTTTTATCTTATAAAGTTCATTGGCTGGAATTGCTCTTTTTCAGGAATACCATATTTTTCTTTTCCAAGTGCAATGCTTTTCATAAGGAATGACATATTTCTTGCAAGTGTCCTCATTGTCTGCAAACCTTCTGTATCTTTTTCTGCCTCACCTGGTTCACGTCCGTGGATACTGTTCCAGTACTGGCTTGATGCAACGGGCATTCCTGAAATAGTAAAGAATTTATTTAATTCATCAAATGTTGATGACAGTCCTCCCCTTCTTGCAGCTACTACACTTGCGCCAACTTTCATTGTCTTGTCAAAAGCTGTACTGTAAAAGAGGCGTGTAAGGAATGCCACAAGTGTTGCATTTGCAGACGCATAGTAAACAGGGCTTCCAACTACAAAACCATCACATTCTTCAAACTTTGCAGCAGTTTCATTAACAATATCATCAAACACACATTTGCCATTTACCCGGCATGAACCACAGCCTATACAGCCCCTTATGTCCTTATTGCCAATATGTAAAATCTCTGTTTCAATACCCTCCTGTATAAAGATTTTCTCCATTTCATGTAATGCTACATAAGTATTTCCATTAGCCTTTGGGCTTCCATTAACCATTAAAACTTTCATTATTTACAATCCTTTCTTTAATTTAATTAAAAATTGCAAGTATTTCTATTATACTCACGAACGATTAGATTTTCCTTTCTGAACAG
>DKYP01000046.1:0-32032 GCA_002499945.1 Lachnoclostridium sp. UBA7097 | reverse complement strand
ACAGCACATATTGCCCACTTATGCAATATAGGCTGTTCAGAAATTGGGAAATCTTAACGGTCGTCAGTATATTAATCATAACATACCGCCTGCACAAATGCTATACTTATATAAATTTTTTAAATGCTTTCTATTCCAGTTGCTAATTTCCACTAAACCATTCCCCTAAAACCTTTTTAACCTTTCTGGTAACATAGCCGCTTCCCCCTCTTCCATTTACATCTTCAGCCATACTTACAATAAGGACTGGCTTTTTCACATTTTTATCAGGGGTAAGCACAGTAAACCAGCCTAATTCCGTACCAGATGTATCTTCTTTTGATGCTTTAATTTCTGCTGTGCCCGTTTTGCCTGCCAGTACAATATCTTCACGGTGTGCCGCATATCCTGTGCCATGCGGGTTATTTACTACTTTTATTATGCCATCTAACACTTTCTTTGACGTCTTTTTGGAAAATACACCTGTAATCCAGTATTCTGCTTTTACATTTTTCTTGTACAACAGATATGGTTTTATTATATTACCATTATTGCAAAAAGCTGTATAAATACATGCCATATGCAATGGATTCACTAACACCTGCCCCTGTCCGTACCCGCTGTCTGCAAGCTGTATTTCACTTTCTATATGCCCTGTATTAGAATAACCAGACCCACCCATTTTAATTTCAAATGGTATCCTATTATTAAAGCCAATACCAGATAATGCCCGTTCCATTTCTTCTGTGCCAATTTTTAATGCTGCTTTCGCAAAATAAATATTATCTGAATAAACCAGTGCATTTTCTAAAACCACCGGGTTATATGTATGAAGTGTGGTAACATAATAAGTCCCCCATGATTTGTCCTTTTGCCAGCGGCGTCCCTCATTTCCAAAATCCTCTTCAGGGTTAATTGCCTCGGACTGTAATCCAATTGCTGCTGTAACTGGCTTAAATGTAGAACCAGGACACCATGCCTGCCTGAAACGGTTGTATAAAGGTTTACTGTCATCATTATTTAATAAATTCCACTGCTTTACAGACATCCCCATAATAAAGGCGTTGCTGTCATAAGACGGGGTACTGGTTAAAGCCAGCACTTCTCCCGTAAAAGGGTTGATAGAAACAGAACAGCCCTTATCCGTCTTAAAACTTTCGTACAGCTGTAACTGCAAGCTGGCATCAACCGTTAATTTTATATCCTGTCCATGCTGTACTGGTATATATGCCAGCTCTTCTTTTTCTTCACCCTCCGGGCCGGTAATATAAATCCTGCATCCATTTTTCCCCTTTAATTCCTTTTCAAAAAGCCCTTCTATACCAGTTTTTCCAATAACGCTGCTGTTTGTGTATCCTTTCCCTGCATGTTTTTCCAAATCTTCTGCGGTAACATTCTGCACATAGCCAATAAGATGCGCTGCTGCCTCTTTAAGCGGATACTCCCTGGTTTCTGTATCCGAAACCACTACACCCTTAATACCAGACAGCTTCTTCTGGCGTTTATATTCCCTTAACACATCCTTATTCGGGGTATCCATAAGCAGACTGGCATCTTTTACTTTTGGAAGTGTTTTTACTGGCACTAAAGAATCATCCTTCACCCATTTTGCTGATAACTGTTTTTCTATATTTTCTGGTTCCACACCAAGTAACTTTGCAATCTTTTTAATAGACTTTTTCTTGCTTTCCAGCTTCCCCGGAATAATTCCAACCGAAGATGCAACTCCCTTTCCTGCAAGCACTTTTCCGTTCCTGTCCAATATCTCCCCTCTCCTTGCCTGTATGGTAGAAACCCTCACTTTATCATAAGCGCCAAGCCCCGGGAAAATTACAGAATCATCCCATATCATCTTATATGTACCATCCTCTTCCAAAAAACTTACCTTATTCATAAAACGTACATTACCTGCTGCCGTATCAAAAGAAGTATTATACTTTACCGTTAAATTTTCCTGGTCATAACCAGTAATATCTACGGTTATATTCTTTGCCCCGGTACCCTCATAAATTGCAGAATTACGTTTAATAAAATCCTTCCTGCTAATTATTGCAGCACTTTCACCTGCCAGCATTCCATACATTTCACTATATCTTTTCTTAGAAATACAATCCATATATGCAAGCAAAACTTGTCCAGGGTTTTTTTGTACATCCTCCCTGCCCATAACAAAGCTTAGTGTAATAATTATGCTAATGGACATAACAGCCATAATAAAAATATAAAATCTTTTTCTCCTCTTTATTCTGTTAATTCTACGTTTCATAATTCCCCTGTTTACAATCCAGTTCTATTAATCTGGTTCCCCTCTTTTTATATGATTTAATTACCTTTTTTGTCACAGGAATTATGCACATACGCACACTTTCACCATAAGCAAAGTATGGATAAACCCCTGTTCCATTTTTAAAATATAAGCAGCTTGGCGGATTATCACTATGGAAACCTCGCTCATTTGGAAATATATTATTATACGCTTTTTTATTTAATTTCTTATATAATTTCGTTAATTTTTTCTTATCCATATCAGGAAAAAATACTTTCAAAGTATAAAAACACATTTCCTCATACTGCTTATACATTTTATCTGTGTAACTGTGGTCGTCAAAATTAACTGTAATCTCTTTAATAACCATTTTATTCCGGGGTGTATAAACTGTAATTGTTGGAAGTGTCCATATCTTTTTGTCTGCCGTAAATTCATAATGCGTATAACCTTTATACCTTCCAAAATCCTGTACATATGAATACCATTCAGTACATGGCTGTATATAATTATTTCCATTATCCTTGTAATAATAGTAATTATAACAATTAATAAAATCTTCAAGGGAATCTACAGGATATACCTTTTTATTCTTCACATCCGCCCCGCTGTCTTTAGTTATATTGCTTTCCTGTACATCCCTGCTTTTATTTTTCCTTGTTGTCCTGTCTGCACTTTCATATGAAGGCAGTAATGTAAAACATAGTACCAGGCATAAAATGAATCTTAATATTTTTCCTATCATAATATTCTATATTCCTTTCATTTAAATCTGAAATAATCCCTCTGTAAGATTTAAGCTAAAAAAAATATCCTACAGCATTAATATTACATTTGTAAGATTTAAATGTCAAGTAAATTTTAATTACTAAAGTTTACAGGGATTTTTTCTATTATCCCCAAAAGGCTAATTGAATTATATTTAATGGCGTGATATACTATTGATACTGTTTTAAGAAGCAAACCGGAATTTATGGAGGTAAATTATGGATAATTTTGTGGATGAAAGGGACTTTAAGATATTAGAGAATGACAAATGTACATTTTTTGTACTCCGCCGTATTATTAAAGAAAAATGTGAGCTGCTTTTGACCGACCATGAAAGGCTGGTTATCTGCTTCTCAGATAAGCTGTGTCCAGTATGGATATGGACTCCGGATGATGCATCTAAAGAAGAAATGGAGAGAGCTTACCAGATTGCATCAGAACACTCTTTTTTAAACGGCGGATACCGCTTTAACCTTAAGCATGGCCTGGCAAAGTTTTTTATTAAAAGAGCTGCCGCAGATGGTAAAACGCTGTCCATCTTTGTCAATATGCTTGCGTATGACTGCCAGGACCTTGTAAAGCCAGCCATAACAGCTGACGGTTCAATTCACCAGTGCAGCAGCAAAGATATTGATGAACTGGCAGATTTTATAAATTTGTTTTATAAAGAAGTAAAGACCGGACAAAAGGATTGTGGCAATTACCGTGCAGATGCAGAAGCATTTATCAATACAGGAAATATGTTCTTCTGGAAAGATGGACAGGGAAATAATGTTGCAAGCTGCAAGTTTACGCCCGCAGGGAATATGGCATCTATACAGCTTGTATTCACCCGTCCTGGATTCCGCAGGAAACATTACGCTGAAAATCTGGTTTACCAGGTTACAAAAATTGTAATGGATGCAGGATATGCCCCTATGCTTTATACAGATGCAGATTATACTGCGTCAAATGCCTGTTACGGAAAGACAGGGTATGTTCTTAGAGGCAGTCTGTGTACAATTGGCTAAATAAGAAAAACAAATTCTGGTTTGTCTATTTGCATTTCTGTTTATTCAAAAGTATTGCACATATAATTACTGACACACAAAATACAAGAACCAGATACCATAAATTTCCAAGGCAAAATCCATTATCTAACATCAGCCGGTATCCCCAGAAGGCAGGGAAAATACGTCCTGTGGTTTTAAGAAAACCAGGCAGCAGGCTGGCAGGGAACATAATCCCCGAAAGCATAATTGAAGGTAAAAAAACAAGTTGCGCTATCATCGTAAGCTTTGCCTGGTTTTTTACAACCAGCCCTAATATGCTTCCAATGCCCAGTGATACAATAATATATATAGCAAGTGCAAGAAAGAAAAATGGAAGCTGTACTGGCAGAACCGCCTCAAACAGTATAGGGGCAAGCAGCAATATAATGGCACAGCTTGCCATCAGATGCACAAATGCAGAAAAAAACATTGTAACAAGGCCTAAATACAAAGGCACTCCATTTGCTTTATAAACCTTTTTTATATCACTTCCATAAGTTTCAGCCAATGATGGCGGCAACCCAATAAACGCTCCCATTGAAACACTCATAACAACCATAGATTGTATCAGTGTACTTCTCATTCCAGGCATAACAGAAGTAAAAATACCACCCATCAGCAGAAAGAAAATAAGTGGAACGATATAACAGGTTACTAACAAAGATTTACTGCGTATATCTAATTTCCACTGTAACGCTACACCATATAAAAAACCACTCATTCTGCTTCCCTCCTTGACATTTCGATAAAATTCTGTTCCAGTGTACCGTGGTTCACTTTAATATCTAACACATGGATTTTTTTCTGTTTTAATCCACTGAGCAAGGAAATCAAAGTGTCTTCAATATTGTCCGTTTCAAAAGTGCTGTCTCCTTGCTGTGTTTTGATATGTATAAAGTATTTTCTCCCAGCCTTGCCGGCCAGTTCTGAAGCTGTGCCGCAAAAGACAATATTTCCGTTATTCAAAATGGCAATGCGGTCACATAAGTTTTCTACTTCCGCCATATCGTGGCTTGCCAGAACAATTGTTTTCCCGTGTGATTTGAGTTCCCTAATTTGTTCATGTAATGACAGCCTTCCTTCAGCATCAAGTCCCGCAGTTGGCTCGTCAAGAAAAATAATACCGGGATTGCCGGTAAGTGCAAGGGCAAGATGTAACCGTCTTTTCTGCCCTGTGGATAATTGTATATACTGTTTCTTTTCAATTTCTTTGATACCAAGATTGTTAAGCATAGAATAATCAATCTTTGTCCTGTTCCATTTTGCAAACAGCTTTACAGCCTCCATTGGTTTGATATAGGCGGGCAAAGATGATGATTGTAACTGGATACCAATTTTCCCGTTTACAGTAACCACACCACTGTCATATTTTCTTAGGCCTTCGATACATTCAAGGGTTGTCGTTTTTCCTGCTCCGTTTACGCCAAGCAGGGCAAAAATTTCTCCTTTTCCGATTTGAAAGCCAATCCCCTTAAGAACCATATGGCTGCCGTAACTTTTCTTTAATCCACGGACTTGTATTGCGTCCTTCACGGCTCCACCTCCCCAAATGGATTTATTCCAAGTTTTGAAAAATAGATTTGCAAAGCTGGCTCTAAATAACTATTTACGGTTTTTTGCCTTTCTTCCCATGCGTTTGTGGCGGTATCAATATTGCCTGCCTTAATCAATTCCGGAAGCATACCCATATCACCATTTGTAAACTCCATAATTAACCCCCAATATTCTTTTACAGCCTGTTGGCATTTTTCGCTTCCAGGTGGTACATTTTCCTTTTTAAGCTGTATGATTTCATCACTCAGGCGGTTAAACCTGTCCATAAAATCTAAGCTGCTCTCCTTATCAAACTGGCTGCGTATATGGTCGAGCATATCATCATCGAAACGCTTAATAAGATAATAAAAGCCATTCTTCATTTGCAGGTTAACAATAATATCTGCATACTTCTTAAAGCTGACTGTCTGCATTTGTAAAACTTCTGTTTTTAACTGTTCTATTGCCTTCAAAGAATCTTTAAGCTGTCCTATTTTCTGGCGTATATCATCTGCCTGCTCCGTAAGGGCATTTGCAACATCAGCTGGTGTTTTTAAAGAAATTAACCGCTGCTTTATATCATCCAAAGAAAACCCCAGTGATTTCAAAGATATAATCTGATGAAGTGCAACCAAATCTTTATCTGTATAAAGCCTGCGTCCGCCTTCGCTTTCTGCTGATGGGGAGAGCAGCCCTTCTTTATCATAGTATTGCAAGGTACGGACGGTAACGCCCATTTTCTTTGCCACTTCGCCAACTGTCATAAACCCCTCTGGAATTGCCCTGTATTTTGCCATAATTTTTACCTCCTGGCACATATTATAAACCATTACGCAACGTCACAAACAAGACCAAAAAATAATTATATTGACAAACCACCCTTAATGTATTATTGTACTATATATGTAATACAATTTATTTAAAAAAGGAGTGGTTTTATGATATTAGTAAATACTGATTATATTACAGGCAGGGAACTTGAAATGCTTTCCCTTGTAAAGGGCAGCACAATCCAGAGCAAAAATATTGGCAGGGATATTACACAGGGCTTTAAAACACTGGTTGGTGGTGAACTAAAGGCATACACTGAAATGATGAATGATGCCAGGGAGCTTGCAACCAGCCGCATGGTACAGGAGGCAGAACGCTTAGGGGCAGATGCTGTTATTAATATAAGATATGCAAGTTCTGCTGTTATGCAGGGTGCAGCAGAAATTATGGCTTATGGGACAGCAGTAAAATTTAAATAATATAATGCAGCAGGTGGCGGCAAAATTAAAACTTTATTATAAACAGATTGTACAGCCATGTTTTTTGTGTTAAACTAAAACTAATATTTTATATTGTACATATAAGGAGGAAACCAGTATGTATCATTGCCATATTCGTTTTTATCTTTCAGGCAGACAGCATGGTATACGTGAAATTATAAAGAAAATGCCGCCACTTGGACATTTCACACATGAATTTTATGAAAGTGACACACCGCAGCCTGCATTAACAGCTGATGCAGATGTAATACTTGCAGACATTACAGGCACAGACACCAGGGAAGCACTTAATATCCTGCTTTCCTGTAAAAGCCAGGATACCACCATTATACTCCTTGCAGATAAAGAACAGGCTGCATCCCTGGCAGACAGTTTTAATAAAATTAATGACATATGGACACTTCCAATGACAGATGAAGAATTGCGCTTCCATTTTCTCAGATGGCAGCAGTCATATAAAAGGGACAAGGATTACTGGCAGACCAGCCAGTACCTGGAGGCCGCCATGGACAGTGTCCCGAACCTGGTCTGGTATAAAGACAAAAATGGCATACATAAAAAAGTAAATGACAGCTTTTGCAAAACTGCCAATAAGACAAGAGAGCAGATAGAGGGACGCAGGCACGCATATATATGGGATGTTGAGCAGGATGACCCTGCATGCATAGAATCTGAAAATAAAGTTATATCAGAAAGAAAAACATTTGTTAATGAAGAAACAATTAAAACAGGCAATGGCACAAAACTGCTTAACACTTACAAATCCCCGTTATATGATATTGATGGCAGTGTAATGGGGACAGTTGGCATTGCCATTGATATAACACAGGAGCGTGAATATGAACAGGAACTCCTGAAAAAGAACCTTACACTTGAAAAACTTTTTACATCCCTTGACTGTGGCATTATGACCCATTCACTTGACGGCTCACGTATAATAAGCATAAACAGGGCTGCCCTTAATATACTTGGTTATGGTTCCAAGAAAGAATTAATAGAAGACGGTTTTAATTTAGTTGCACCTTCTGTTATGGAAGAAGACCAGCCAAAGCTCCGTGAATGTATTAAACAGCTTAAAAAACCTGGCGACACTGTTAATGTGGAATACAGGGTAAAGCATGGTAATGGTGAAATACTGCACATTATGGGAAATGTCAAACTGCTTGAAGAAGA
Organism: Lachnoclostridium sp. UBA7097; assembly: GCA_002499945.1. GTDB lineage: Bacteria > Bacillota > Clostridia > Lachnospirales > Lachnospiraceae > Butyribacter. The sequence continues at coordinate 24,011 of DKYP01000046.1, read as the reverse complement.
TGGGACTCTCTTCTACCAGCGTTTCCTTTTAGACTGTACCGACCAGAAGTTAAAGGAAAAAAAGGAACGCATGGAAAACGAAAGATACCATACGGAACTGGTACATGCACTTACTGTAGACTTTAACCTTGTATGTTTCTTTTACCTTGACACAGGCAGGGGAAAACTTCTCCAGATTGCAGATAATGACAGTTACAGGTTTAATAAGGCTTTTAATAAAGACTTTTCATTGGAAAGGTATATGGAAATTTTTATTAAAAAGGCTGTTTATAAAGATGACCAGGAAATGCTTTATAATGCTTCATCAGTTGATTATATTAAAAAAGAACTTTCAGAAAAAAAGCTTTATTATGTCAACTTCAGGATTAATAAAAATGAAGATATTGAATATTACCAGATGAAAATAGTACGGGCAGGCAACTGGGAAAAAACCCACGGAATTGTACTTGGGCTTTGCAGCGTAGATGAGAAAACCCGCAAAGAAATGGAACATAAAAGCCTGCTGACAGATGCATTGAAACAGGCAAACAGGGCAAATAAGGCAAAAAGCATATTCCTTTCCAATATGTCACATGACATACGCACACCTATGAATGCAATTGTCGGCTTTACAAACCTTGCCATTACACATATTGACAATAAGGAACAGGTCGGGGAATATCTTGGTAAAATTATGACATCTGGCAACCATCTTCTAAGCCTTATTAATGATGTGCTTGATATGAGCCGTATTGAAAGCGGCAAGATACGCCTTAATGAAAATAAATGCAGCCTCCCAAAACTACTGCATGGGCTGCAAAATATAATACAGGCAGACATAAAGGCGAAGCAGCTTGAATTTTATATTGACACTGTAGATGTATTTGACGAAAATATTTACTGTGACAAACTCAGGCTTAACCAGGTACTTTTAAATCTTTTAAGCAACTCTGTCAAATATACAGGTGCTGGCGGCTCTGTAAGCATGAGGGTTACAGAAAAACCTGGTGCGCCGGAAGGCTATGCAAATTATGAATTTTATATTAAAGATACAGGCATTGGAATGAGCAATGAGTTTGTAAAACATATTTTTGAGCCATTTGAAAGGGAACAGACATCTACAACAAGCGGCATACAGGGGACTGGTCTTGGAATGGCTATTACCAAGAACATTGTTGATTTAATGAATGGGTCAATCTCTGTAAAAAGCGAACAGGGTATAGGCACAGAATTTATTGTTTCCTTCACGTTCCGTTTGCATCCAGAAGAAAATAACCAGGAGGCCATACAGGAATTAAAAGGCTGCCGGGCACTTGTTGTAGATGATGATTTTAATACCTGCGACAGTGTATCATATATGCTTGGACAGATTGGGATGAGTGCAGAATGGACAATGTCAGGCAGGGAAGCAGTGCTGCGCACCCACCAGGCAGTAATGCGTGGCAATGATTACCGTGTCTATATTATTGACTGGCTTCTGCCTGACCTTAATGGCGTTGAAGTTGCAAGACGGATTAAAAAAGAAACCGGTGGCAATGTACCAATTATTATACTGACTGCATATGACTGGTCTGATATCGAAGAAGAAGCCAGGGAAGCCGGCATAACAGCATTTTGCAGCAAACCATTGTTTTTATCAGAACTTAGCAGTTGCCTGAATTCAGTTATAGGTACTGGCAAGGAGAAAAAAGAAGAAAATAAAAAAACAAAGAAACACCATACAGGACGTATCCTTCTGGCAGAAGATGTTGATTTAAACCAGGAAATTGCATGTACGCTTTTAAATGAAGCCGGATTTTCCACAGAAGTTGCAAATAATGGCAAAGTGGCACTTGATATGGTTAAAAAATCAACACCTGGTTATTACCAGCTTGTACTTATGGATATACAGATGCCTGTAATGAACGGCTATGAAGCCTCTAAGGCAATCAGAAACCTTGATAATAAAGAACTTGCCAAAATACCGATTATCGCAATGACTGCCAATGCATTTGAAGAGGACAAGCATGAAGCATTAAAGTGTGGAATGAATGCACATATAGCCAAACCGATTGATATTGGGAATTTATTTGATACCCTTGATAAAATACTTAATTAAAATGACTATTTGGATAGTAAAAAAATATTGACTAATAATGACTATTGTGATAGTATAAAAATGTAACCACTATTGCAATAGTTATTTTGTTTTGAAGAGAAAGAAAGGATATGGAAATGGAAATAAAATTCTTTGATTCAGAATTAAAGGTTATGGAAATTTTATGGCGGGAAGGTGATTTAAGCGCCGGGCAGATAGCAAAGATTTTAAAGGAAGAAACAGGATGGAACCGCAACACCACATATACAGTTATTAAGAAATGTATAGATAAGGGTGCAATACAGAGGCTTGAACCAAAGTTTATCTGTAAGGCTGTGGTTTCAAAGGAAGATGTACAGGCTTATGAAACGGAAGAGCTTGTTGAAAGGATGTTTAACGGCTCAAAGAAACAGTTTTTTGCTGCGTTTCTTTCAGGCAATAACCTTACCCCTGATGAAATAGCAGAGCTTAAAGATATGGTAAACAATATAAAATAATACCAGACTGGGGGATTATTATGTTATTAAAAATGAGTCTTTCTGGCGGGGTCCTGATTATTTTTATTATTATACTGCGCCATATTCTGAATAACAGAATACCAAAAAGGGTTTTTGTGCTGTTATGGGATATCGTAATTTTAAGGCTGGTAATACCATTTGACCTGCCTTTTAAATATGGTATTTTACAGCCGTTATTACAGTCCGCGTCCAAAGCCCGTCCTGCAAATCCTGCAGCTACTGTAATTCCTGGCACTTTGAAAAAACCTTCTATACAGACAAAAATCCAAGATATACCTGGGGCAGCTGCTAATACTTTTAATATTAACCTGCCAGTGCTTATATGGATTACTGTAACAGTAACCCTTGTTATTATTTTTGCATTATTATATTTAAAAGAATACCAGATAATACGTGAAGCCATCCCTGTAACAAAGGAACAGGAAATTAATTTAAGGCAGATGGCAGGAATACCAGAGGGAATAAGCTTATTAACTTCTGACAGGATTTCTACTCCGCTGGCATCTAGGATAATACACCCCGGGATTATTTTCCCAAAGCTTTTTAAGCCAGACAACATGCTTTCCTTGAAATACATTGCCACACATGAGCTAATCCATATAAAAAGGGCTGACAATTTGTGGAAGGTTATAATACTTGCTGCACTCTGCATACACTGGTTTAACCCGTTAGTATGGCTAATGTATATTTTATTTAACAGGGATTTGGAAATGTCATGTGATGAAAAGGTGCTTTATATTTTTGGGGAGAATGCAAAAAAAGATTATGCAATGGCACTGGTAGACTTTGCAGAAAACCAATACAGCTGGCAGTTTTTTTCTAATGGATTTGGAAAAAAACCTGTCAAAGAAAGGATTGAGGCAATTATGAATTATAAAAAAATAACAGTTCCAGGCGCAATATGTGCTGCTGTTCTACTTGGTACTGCTGTAACAGTATTTGCAAAAGGCACTGTACCTGAAGATAATAACCAAAAAGTTATAAATACACAAAATAACATTGGAAAAATGGAAAACCTTGTTAATGAAAATGCTTCCGGTGCTACACCTTCTGCAATATACAATTACTACGATGGCAAAAACAATGACTTTAGTTATTTTGCAAATACGGAAGAATTTAAAGAATATGAAAAATATGGGCTGTCCTATAATGAAAAAACAGGGCATTTGATGTATAACGGAAAAATAGTTGGATATTTCTATGATGAAACCAGCAAGAATGTTTCCACACATTTAACTGATGAAGCCGGCGAAGTGGGAATTAAGGTAAAAAGAAATTCTGATAATGAAATTACGGGATTTGAAGAAGTTGGAATACCATATGTAATGGAACCATTTAAAGAAGAAGAGAACCCGGATGTAAAAATAGTAACTTATGCACTGGATGATTCCTACGCAGTTTCAGAAGATGATGCAAAAGACGGCAGTGAAACTATTGTATCAGAGGCTAATGTTAATTATGCCACTTCAGAAGATGATGGCGGTGATAACAGCACATTATTAGAAGATTATAAAAATTATGGCATAACCTATAAACAGTCTGTGGATATGTGGCAGTATAAAGGAAAAGATATTGCAGGATTCTGGGATAAGTCCAAAATGTTATATACATCTGGTGCTACTGGAAAAAATAGTGTATACCTTATTATTGATAATGGTAATGTAAAAGAAGTTACAAAGAAAGAATTTAAAAAAGTATTTGAGGACTAACCTTATTCCTGCCAAAGAAAAATAAAATTATTCAATTTTTATGTCAAAATGGCATGTACTAGTTTTATCAGCCAGTACATGCCTTATATAAATATAAAAGTAAAATTTATTCTGCAGGGTTTATTTCTACTACTACGGACTGGAAATCGCCTCTTAATGGTTTCATTATATATCCTACGTTCATAAGGGTGCTTCCAAGGTATTCCACACCATCAATATTATATTTCTTATCTGGTGCAAGCCCGTATAATTTAAGCTTTTTGGTTAATACATTTGAATCTGTGACAACCTGTACATATATAAGTACAGCCTTGTCTTTATCTTTTGATACAACCATATAGCTGTCATACCTGCCATTTTCCCTGAATGATGCAATCCTGTAATAATCACCTGTCTGTACAAGATGCCTGTATTTCTTATATTTTTCAATCTGGGCTGGTATAAGGTTTCTCTCTTCCTCTGCAATGCGTGTTACATCAAGTTCATACCCGAATGTTCCTGTTAATGCAACATCTGCACGTGTATCAAATGGCGTTACCCTCCCATTTACATGGTTAGGGGAGTCTGCAACATGTGTGCCTGTAGTTGAAAGCGGGTAAATTAAATGTGTGCCTTCCTGTATCATAAGCCTTTCAACCGGGTCTGCATTATCAGAGCACCATATTTGCGGGCTGTAGTACAACATGCCTGCATCAAACCTTGCACCGCCTCCTGAACAGTTCTCAAGAAGAAGGTCCGGGAAGTCAGTTACAAGCCTTTCCTGTAATTCATAAAGTGCAAGCACATGCCTGTGCAATACCTCGCCCTGCCTGTCTGCTGGCAGTGAAAGGCTTGCTGCTTCTGCTAATGGCCTGTTCATATCCCATTTTACATATTCAATATTAGCTGATTTAAGTATTTCATACAGCCTGCTATATATATAATCAACAACTTCATGCCTTGAAAAGTCAAGTACATACTGTGTCCTGCAAAGCCCTGGTTCCCTGCCGTCAAGTGCAAGTGCCCATTCCGGGTGCTCCCTGTATAAATCTGAATCCGGCGAAATCATTTCAGGCTCAAACCATATGCCAAACTTCATTCCAAGTGCATTTACCCTGTCCACAAGCTTCTTAAGCCCGCCTTTAATCTTTTCCTCATTTACATACCAGTCACCAAGGCTGCTGTTATCAAGATTCCTGTGCCCAAACCAGCCATCATCCATAACAAGCATTTCTATCCCAAGTTTTGATGCTTCCTCTGCAATCTGGACAAGCTTGTCATCGTTAAAGTCAAAATAAGTTGCTTCCCAGTTATTAATAAGGACCGGGCGTTCTGCATCTGTCCATCTTGGAGGCAGTATATACTTTCTGAAAAAGTTATGGAAATTATTGGTCATGCCATTAGTTCCTTTGCAAGTATACTGCATAATAACTTCTGGCATTTCAAATTCCTGCCCGCCCTCAAGCTTCCAGCAGAAATGTTCCGGGTTAATGCCAATGCTTGCCCTCACCCTGTCAAACTGGTCTTTCTGTACCCTTGCAATAAAGTTTCCTGAATATACTAAGTTCATTGCATACACATCACCACTCTCTTTATTGCAGTTCTCTGAAAGCAGTGCAATAAATGGATGGTCCTGGTGTCCTGGCTCGCCTCTTAGTGATTCAATAACGTAACTTCCATAATTTATCTTGCTTCTCTGTATATGGCGTTCCCTTGCCCATGAGCCATGGAGTGACAATATATCACTAACATCTGTTTCAAGGTTTAAACATGCTGAAAGCGCCTTTGTTATATAAAATTCCTTATCTGATACATTAACTGCCCTGGCGCTGCGTGTAATTATATCACATTCTTCATAAACAGTATAAGTTAAAATTACCTCTGCACCAACAGCTTTATCTGAAAGCACAATATCAAGTGACATAGTGCCCTCGCCCCTTGCAGAAGGCATACCGTTAATCTTTCTTTTCCCTGTATAAATATTATGTGACTGGACCTTAAGTTCAAGCCCCTCCTGCCCTTTATGGTTTCTTATATTTATACAGTTTCCATGAAAATCACCTGTCCCGTCAAATGGATACTCTGAAGGAAACCTGTCCATAAAGCCAATTTTTTCACCTGGCAGTTTTGCTGGTGTAAACGGGTGTTCATCTATGCGCATTGCATACATAAGGTCTGTTGTATCTGCTTTCTTTCCATAATAAATATTACCCAGATACCCTTCTTCTGTTACACCCATTACATAACTTGTATTCTCTGTATCAAGTTTAAACACTCTTTTACTGCTGTCATAAATAACCATAGATTATCTCCTTTTACTGCTCCATAAGAGCTTTTTTAAGGCCTTCAAGCTTAACATCTGCATCTTCTAAGGAACTGCCCTTGACGCCACAGTAATACTTAATCTTAGGCTCAGTACCTGACGGGCGTACACAGCACCATGCATCACCAGAAAGTTCAAAGTATATTACATTAGACTCTGGAAGCCCTGTTGCACCTTCTTCCCCTTCTGCTGTTTTCCTTGTGCCCTTCAGGTAATCACGCATTGCAAGTACCTTATACTCTCCTATTGTTTCTGGCATTTCACTGCGCATTTTCTCCATCATGCCTTTTATTTCTTCTGCGCCCTTTTCACCTTTAAGTGTAAGCGTTGCAAGGCCCTCTTTATAATAACCATATTTTTCGTATATTTCAAGCATTGCATCCCACAATGTCTTATCCTGTGCTTTATAGAAAGCTGCTACTTCGCATAACAGCATAACCGCTACACATGCATCTTTATCCCTTGCATAAGTACCTGCAAGGCAGCCATAACTTTCTTCAAGCCCGAATACATAATTATAGGAATTATTTTCTTCAAAAAGTTTAATCTGTTCGCCAATATACTTAAATCCTGTAAGCACTTCAACAAGTTTTACCCCGTATGATGCTGCAACAGCCTTTGCCATATCAGTAGTAACAATGGTTTCTACAAGTGCAGGGTTTTCTGGCAGTGTGCCTGTCTTAGTACGCTCCCTTAATATATATTCAGCAATTAACATTCCTGACATATTACCTGTAAAGCTTACATATTCACCTGTCTTTGTATCTTTTGCATAAACCCCAAGCCTGTCTGCATCAGGGTCTGTTGCAAGTATAATATCAGCATCAGTTTTCTTTGCAAGCTTAAGCGCAAGCTCCCATGCCTTTGCATCCTCCGGGTTAGGGTATGCAACTGTAGGGAAAGTGCCGTCTGGTGCTTCCTGCTCTTTAACAATCTGTACATTGGTAAACCCAAGTTCCTTAAGCACCCTTCTTACAGGAATATTGCCTGTACCATGTAAAGGTGTATATACAATCTTTATGCTGTCTGCAACCTTGCCTATTATTTCAGGGTGTATGCTCTGTTTCTTAAGTTCTGCCATATATGCATCATCAATTTCTGCGCCTATTGTATTATAAAGCCCTTTTTCTGTGGCATCCCCTTCATCCATAGTTTTAACCTGTTCCCAGGAATTTACCTCTGAAATGCACTTCATAATGTTTTTATCATGCGGAGGTGTAATCTGTGCCCCGTCCTCCCAGTATACTTTGTACCCGTTGTATTCCCTTGGATTGTGGCTTGCTGTAATAACAATGCCTGCAATGCATCCAAGCTTCCTTACTGCAAATGAAAGTTCAGGTGTAGGCCTTAATGATTCAAAACGGTATGTTTTAATGCCGTTTGCATTAAGGCAGAGTGCTGCTTCCCTTGAAAATTCAGGTGACATTATACGTGAATCATAAGCTATTGCAACACCTTTATCTTCGCCATGCTGTGAGATAATATAGTCTGCAAGCCCCTGTGTAGCCTGGCGTACTGTGTAGATATTCATACGGTTGGTACCTGCACCAATAACCCCCCTTAAACCACCAGTTCCAAATTCAAGCTTCTTATAAAACCTGTCCCTTATCTCCTCGTCATTGCCAGCAAGCTCCTTAAGTTCCCCACGTGTAGCTTCATCAAAATATGTATTGCTGCACCATTCATTATAAATTTCATTATACATCCCTTTAACTCCTCCTTGTAAATATTTGCTAAAGATAGTTTAACTTAATTTACTCTATTTGTCAACTTTTTTAGGTAATTTTTTAAGTAATATATAAATATTTGTATATATTAACAAAGCGGGGATAAAATACCTTCCCGTATTCTTTCCCCGCTTTGTTTACTAATAGCAATCCTAGTAAGTAACTTTTTTAGAATCATGGTTCGGGTCTTCCCCTATACGGACAATAGCATTATACACACATGCCGTAATCTCCGCATCCATCTGTGTTGTTGATGCATCAAACTTATGTATAAGCTGCCCTGCCAGTGAATGTACATACCTTGGTGGAAGCCTGTTAAGTGCAAATGCAGCAATGTCAATTTTACACTGGTCGCATTTGCAGTAATTAGTTGTCTGCCATAACTGGTCTATCTTTGATAAAACAGTTTCTTCCATCATATTCGTTAAACCTTCCATTTGCTACTCCTATCTGACGTATACGCCCAAAACATTGTTTTCAAATGTAATATCTTTATATATATATTTTACTCCCAAATACATAGCAATTCAAGATATTATTACAAATTTATTCATCCCCAAAATATTTATCTATACCATCTGCCATTCCTGCTGCCATCTTATTCTGGAATGATTTCTTCTGCATTTTCTTATCTTCTGCACTATTGCTCATAAAGCCCATCTCAATAAGTGTTACAGGTATTTTACTCCAGTTAGTCCCCGTAAGGTCATCCCTTACGATACATCCCCTGTTATTTAAACCTGTTGCATCACAGTAACTTCCAATTACTGCTTTTGAAAGTTTAAGCGACTTTTTACTAAGCTTCTTTGAAAGGTATTTATTTGATGTTGACGGGTAAAGTGCACTCGCACCCTTTGCTGAAGAAGATGCGGAACTGTCCGCATGGATACGGATATAAATATCAGAGCCGCTTTTATTGGCTTTTAATGCCCTTTTCTTATTACTGATACTTACATTATTCTTTGTACGTATCATATAAACTTCATATCCTCTGTCAATAAGTTCCTTACGCAGCTTCTTTGCAACATCAAGGTTAAGCTGGTACTCAGGCACGCCTGTTGCAACACCTGATGCACCCCCTGTTACTTTGGCTTTCTTAGTGGAGGAACCAGGGCCTACAGGCTCTGTAGAGCTGTCAGAATGCAGCTGGTGTCCCGCATCTATTGCAATCTTCTTTTTGCCCTCAACATCAACACTGTATGAAATTACATTACTGGCACTTTTGGCATAAACAGTAACCTTTCCTGCCCTTTTTCCATACAGTATGCCTTTCTGGCTGATTACCGCATACTTTTTATCAGATACAGACCATGTAATGCCTTCTGTATCCCCTGTTACCCCGAACTGGAACTTATCCCCTGCTTTAAGTGAACCAGTTGTCTGTAAAAATTCAAGTTTCTCTTCCTTCTTTTCTGTTTCAGCAGCATTTGAAACGTTCAGGCTGTTGCTTATTTTATTTATTCCCAGTGCAGTAACTGCTATGGCCGCCATAATTATAATTCCTGCCATAAGTGTTATTTCACGTTTTAAATCCTTCATAACTGCCTCCAATCCCTGTTACTTAAATGTCCCGAACTCTGACAGCGGATAAATCCTTAGAACCGCCCTGCCTTCTATATTTTCACGCTTAACAGGCCCTACTGCTTCAAACCTGCTGTCCTCACTTACAGTACGGTTATCACCAAGTACAAAAAATTCATCATCTGCAAGCTTTATTGGCTCTTCTGCAATGCCTGCATCCATAATAGGGTCTTTCCCGAAGTTTTCTTCAAGCTTCTCACCATCTATGTATATATCTTCGCCTTTAATCTGTACAGTTTCACCAGGCAGGCCTATTACCCTTTTTATATAATAATCACTGCTGTCACGCCCATGTGGGTAAAATACTATTACATCAAACCTGTCAGGGTCTGTAAAATGGTATGAAACTTTTTCAACAAGGAGGTTCTCACCGTTCTTTAATGTATTCATCATTGACTTTCCATCAACTATAGTCCTTTGCAGTACATACTTAGGTACAAAGGCAACACATATAATAATTATTGCAACATAAATGCAAAGTTCAATTATACTGTTGCGCAATTTCCTGCCAGCAGGCAGTTCCTCATCCTCCCTGCTGCTTTCTGCGGAAACCTGCCCGTTTTCTTTTGTATAGCTGTCTTTTGTATCCTGCATGCCATCATGTTTATTTTCTATATTATCAAATTCATTTTCCATTATACAATACCACCTATAAATAACGATTAATCTTCTGCAGAAACATCCAGTATATCCTCTGGCATCCCTGTTTCAGCCGTTGCTGTAACTGTATCAGCCATTTCTTCTTCCACGGCATCATCATATACTTCTTCCCCGTTCCTGCATACAGGACATATAAATTCCCCAGAGGCAGTTCCTTCTGGTATCTCCTCCCCATATTCTGCAGTTTCGGCTGTTTCGTCCTTCTCCAGGGCTTCTTTAGCCTCTTTTTCTGCCCTGGCTGCGGCTTCTGCTGCCTTCCTTGCTTCCACTTCTGCGGCTTCCTCTTCACTTAAAATACGGATTTTGGAATTATTAAGTTCATCAATAGCAATAGACAGGGGTTTAGGGCATTTTGGTGATACATATGACTCTGCGCCATCTATAATCTGGCGCGCCCTTTTTGAAGTAGCAAGCACTATGGAATACCGGCTGTTTACAACAGGGGCTTCGCCTGATTCAACCTCACTATTAACCAACTTCATTAAATCTGTGTACGATGGATGTAACATAAAAATTTCTCCTTTCAGCTAATAATAAATTAATATCCAGAAATATATTTGTTATTCCATTAACCATTATATCTTTTAAAATCCCTGCTTATATCCTCAATAAGCTGCTGCTGGTTATTTTTTGTAAAATGGAGTGATGTAAGGAGTGCGTGCATCTGTTCCACACATTCCTCTAAAGCATCATTTACAATAATATAATCATAATCTTTCATATAGCTGCACTCTTCGGCTGCCCTGGCAATCCTTTTTTTAATAACATCCTCTGTTTCAGTGCCACGCTTTAAAAGCCGCCTTTTAAGTTCTGCAACATGCGGGGGTGTGATAAATACCAGCGTAACATCAGGGAAATCCTTTTTAACCTGCATTGCCCCCTGCATTTCTATTTCAAGAAGGACATCCCTGCCATTATTTATCTGGCTGTATACATAATCCTTTGGTGTACCATAATAATTATCTACATATCTGGCATATTCCATAAACTTCCCGTCTTTAATCATCTGTTCAAATTCCTCTTTTGTCTTAAAAAAGTAATCCTTCCCTTCTTCCTCCCCTTCCCTGGGCTGCCTTGTTGTTGCAGATATTGAAACAGCATACCCATACTTATTAACAAGCTCATTTACAACAGTGCCTTTGCCTGCACCTGAAAACCCTGAAATAACTGCGATTATTCCCTTACCTGGCATCTTCATTACCCCTTTCTGTTGTATGTAATCCCAAAGCCCTGTTCTCTATAGTTTCAGAAAGCAGTGCAGAAAGCACTATATGGCCGCTTTCCATAACAAGCACACATTTAGTCTTGCGCCCGCATGTGGCATCAATAGCAAGGTTATTATCCTTTGCTGCCTGTACCATACGTTTTATAGGCGCTGCATCTGCTTTTATAATGCTTACTACTTTGTCCATATTTACTACATTGCCATATCCAATATTTACTAACATATACCTCCTCTTTCCTACTCAATATTCTGTATCTGTTCACGTATCTTCTCAATTCCAGTCTTTAAGTCAACTGCCATCCCTGACAGCGTGGCATCATTTGCTTTGGAAAGAATTGTATTTGCTTCCCTGTTCATCTCCTGGGCAATAAAGTCAAGCTTGCGTCCTGCAGGCTCATTTTCTGACATGGTGTGTTCCATATTGGCAATATGGCTCCTTAAACGCACTGTTTCTTCATCAACACATATTTTATCTGCAAAAACAATGATTTCTGTAGCAAGTATCCCTTCATCAATCTTTGTACCACTGGTTAATTCTGCAACCTTTTCTATAAGCTTCTGGCGGTATTCTGCTACTATCTGTGGTGAACGTCCTTCTACCTGCTTTGTAAGCTCTTTAATATCTGCGAGTTTGGCTTTTATATCATTATAAAGGTTAGTGCCTTCCCTTTCCCGTGTTTCCACAAACTGCACACATGCCTTATGTACAGCGTCCTTTATTATATTAAACTCATCAGCCGCATCTTTCCCGGTTTCTTCAAGGGTAATTACATCAGGAAATTTCACAAGCATTGACGAATTTATACATGTTTCTATGCCAAACTCTTCTGATGCCCTCTTTATTGCTTCCATATAGCCTTTTGCAACGGAAGGGTTATACCTTACATCAAATGCACTTTCAGAATAATCTTCATAACTGATAAATACATCTATCTTCCCACGTGCGGCATATTGTTTTATAATATTCCTGATATCATTCTCAAATGCAGAGAACTTCTTAGGCTGTTTAATATTTAAATCACAATACCTGTGGTTTACAGATTTTATCTCAACGCTGGCCCTGTAACCACTCCCTGTTGTTTCATAACGTCCAAACCCTGTCATGCTTTTAACCATAACTTCCTCCAGTACCAGTTATATCTGGATAATACAACTGGTTAATTATAAGGTAAAGCTTTCAATTAGTCAAGCTTGCCATCTTTATTTTTTTCAGTGTCTTTCTTGTCATTTCCCTTGTCTGGTTTCTTTATCTTTATAACTGCCTTTTTTAATTTCCTGTCACTTTTTTTCTTTTTACTGTTTAGTTCTTCACTGGTATATTTTACATATTCTGTTTTTCCTTCTGATATTTCTATGTTTTTTAAATCCATGTATTCCCACGTGTTATCTGAAAGTTCCTTCTGCCGCAGTTTCATGGAGATAAAATCCCTTATAATACGGTAAATAACAGCAAACAGCGGACATCCCACAAGCATTCCTGCTATTCCCCAGAAACCGCCAAAAAGCAGTATGGAAAAAAGTACCCAGAATGCAGAAAGCCCTGTTGACTCACCAAGGATTGCAGGCCCTATAATATTACCGTCAAGCTGCTGGATTACTATAATAAGTACCAGGAAATAAAGCGCCTGTTTTGGGTCAACCAGAAGTATTAATAATGCACTTGGCACCGCCCCTATATATGGCCCGAATACAGGTATAACATTTGTCACACCGACTATTACGCTTACAAGCATTGTATATGGAAGTTTAAGTGCGTTCATTGCAACAAAACATATCAGGCCTATTATTGCTGAATCAACTATTTTGCCTGATATAAACCCGCTGAACATATTATTGGAAATCCTTACATAATATATAACAAGGTCAGCATTCCTTTTCTTAAGCAGCCCATAAACAATTTTCTTTGCCTGTGCTGCAAAGACCCTTTTACTGCTTAAAAGGTAAATTGCAACTATAAGCCCGATAAAAAGGTTGTAAAGCACACTAAGGAATGCAGCCACGCCACTTGCAAACTGCCTGGCGTATGTATTTAAATTAGGCAGCAGTTCTATACGCATCCATGGGATTACTTCTGTAGTCAGCTTTTCATCCAGGAACTTTGTACCCTGTAAAACTACTTCCTGAAGTGTATCTGCAATAAAACGGTTATTCTCTATTTTTATTACAAGTTCTTTATAATAAGCGTCTACCTGTTCTGGCAGGTTGTTGACAAGTGCAACCATAGTTGTGATAATCTGTGGTATAACCAGTATAAATAAAACAACAATTATAAGAATCCCTGTAATAAGTGCAAGTGTAATCGTGATGCCATTAAGTATGCCTTTTTTCTTTTCAGGTATCTGCTTTCCCCTTCTGGCATATGCTGTTATAAGCAGACGCTGGTATATTTTCATAAGCGGGTTCAGTATATATGCTATTACAGCACCATAAATAACGGGTTTAATTATCCCTGCCACATAGGAAATATATCCAAATATAGAATCTAAATTAACTATAACCAGATAAAACAGCAAAGCAGATGCCAGTACAAGGAACAGCCCGAACCATCTTCCAAAGGCTTTCCTTAACAATCCTGGCTCTGCTTTATTACTTTCTTTCATGCCTGACATAGTTACTCCTTTTCCGCAGGCATGGTGTATTGCCTGCTGTTATTTTTATCTACTATTTACTACTATACTTTTTTTCCGGGTATTTTGCAACATAAAAATTCCTTTTGCTCCAACGGGATGGCAAAATAAACTATATTAAAAATTAAAAAAAGTCTTGCCAAATACATTTAATTGTGATATATTCTATTGCAGTTAGTTAATATATGCACAGGACAAGGGCGTTCTCAATTTTTTTGAGTACGCTTTTTTTCTTTACAGCACATATAACTTATATTATAATTTGAAAATCAGTATTAATATTGATTATGAAAGGATGGTACATAACATGGGAGAAAATGTTATAGAACAGGTTTTTGGGAAAGACGTCTTTAATGATGATGTAATGAGGGAGAAACTTCCTAAAGACGTATATAAATCATGGAAAAAGACTCTTGAAAGCGGTGCAGACCTTGATATTGACATAGCTAATGTTGTAGCACATGCAATGAAGGAATGGGCTCTCGAACATGGTGCAACACACTATACACACTGGTTCCACCCATTAACAGGCGTTACCGCTGAAAAGCATGATTCATTCTTAAGCCCTGCAACTGACAGCAGGCCTGTACTTGAATTTTCAGGTAAGGAGCTTATAAAGGGTGAGCCTGACGCTTCTTCGTTCCCTTCTGGCGGGCTGCGTGCTACATTTGAAGCAAGGGGATATACAGCATGGGATTGTACTTCACCGGCATTTTTACGTGAAGATGCTGCTGGTGTTACGCTTTGCATACCTACAGCTTTCTGTTCTTATACAGGTGAGGCACTTGACAAGAAAACACCTCTTCTGCGTTCAATGGAAGCAATCAGCAAGCAGGCTGTACGTGTGCTTAAACTTTTCGGGTATAATGATGTAAAGAAGGTTTCCTGCTCTGTAGGCCCTGAACAGGAATATTTCCTTGTAGACAGGGACAAATACTTGCAGCGTAAGGATTTGATTTTCACAGGCCGTACACTTTTCGGTGCGCCTGCACCAAAGGGACAGGAGTTAGACGACCACTATTTTGGCGCAATTAAAGAGCGTATCGCTTCTTTTATGAAAGACTTAAATATTGAGCTCTGGAAGCTTGGTGTCCTCTCTAAGACACAGCACAACGAAGTTGCACCGGCACAGCATGAAATGGCGCCTATATTTGCTACAGCCAATATTTCCACAGACCACAACCAGCTTGTTATGGAAGTTATGAAGAAAGTTGCCAAAAGGCATAACCTGGAATGCCTTCTGCATGAAAAGCCATTTGCCGGCGTAAATGGTTCTGGAAAGCACAATAACTGGTCTATTGTGACAGATACAGGCATTAACCTTCTTGACCCTGGCAAAAAGCCGCATGAAAACAATTTATTCCTGCTTTTCCTTACAGCAGTTATAAAAGCAGTAGACGAGAATGCAGAACTTCTCCGCCTTTCTGCTTCCAACCCTGGCAACGACCACAGGCTTGGCGCTAATGAGGCACCTCCTGCTATTATATCTATCTTCCTTGGTGAGCAGTTAGAAGATATTATTGAACAGATTGTAAAAGGTGATGTTTCATCTTCTATCCAGGGTGAAAAGCTTGATACAGGTGTACATGTACTTCCTGTAATTAAAAAAGACGCAACAGACAGGAACCGTACATCACCATTTGCATTTACAGGTAATAAATTTGAATTCAGGATGTTAGGTTCTTCAATGTCTATCGCAGGCCCTAACTTTATATTAAATGCAATAGTTGCTGATGCTTTACAGGAATTTGCAGATGAACTTGAAAAGGCAGATGACTTTGAAAAGGCTGTTAAGGAACTTATTAAGAGAACCATTACAGAACACCAAAAAGTAATATTTAATGGTGACGGCTATTCAGATGACTGGATTTCTGAAGCTGAAAGACGCGGGCTTCCAAATGTTAAGTCAATGGTTGAAGCCGTACCATACCTTACAACAGAAAAAACTATAAAACTTTTTGAAAGGCAGAATGTCCTTAACAAGGTTGAACTTGAATCACGTGCAGAAATTAATTATGAAGCCTACTCCAAAACAATAAATATTGAAGCCAAAACAATGATTGACATGGCTGGCAAACAGTATATACCATCAATTATAAGCTATATAACAAGCCTTGCAGATTCAATAAACAGTGTACAGTCTGCATATGCAGAAGCTGATGTATCCGTACAGAAAGAACTTCTTGCCAAATGCTCTTCCCTTCTTGCCAAGGCACAGAAAGCACTTGCAGAACTTAAAAAAGTAACAGCAGAGGCAGCTTCCAAAGAAGAAGGACAGGAACAGGCAACATTCTTTAAAGATGTTGTATTTACTGCAATGTCAGAGCTGCGTGCACCTATTGATGAACTCGAAATGATAGTAGACCAGGAATATTGGCCAGTACCAACATATGGGGATTTATTGTTTGAGGTATAATCCTGCAAAAATAATTATTATATAATTTTATACCAGAAAAACCTGCTGTAATTGATATATGGCAGGCTTTTCTGGTTATTTTTTAACATTTCTATTGTTTATTACTATTGACTTTTGAACAGTAGATGTTATAATAAAATTACCAGCTATAAACAAATACATGCGCAAAACAGCGCAGAACGGAGGTAATTTTATGAAAGAAAAATATCTGCTTACTATCAAAAATGCAATGTTGTTCCACTTCACTTCTTCAGAAATCCAGGATACACTTGAAGAATTAAACTCCCACTTTGAATCTGCACATAATGAAGGCAGGCCAGACACAGAAATAATTAAAGAATATGGAAGCCCTGTAACATTTGTAAAGAAACTTCTCAAAGAAACAGGTAAAGGCAGCATTAAAAGGAATATGCTGGTAATCATTAAAAAACTCTTACTGGCAACATGTACACTGGCGGCTTTCCTCTCCTTTGCCTTTCTTCCGCCAGATACTGCTTCTTATATATTTGTGGCATGCAGTTCTGTTATTATCTGGTTTCTTGCTGGCAATAACTGTTTACTGGATATCATTGGGAATACCAGGCAAAAGAAAGATATATTTATTAAAAGCCAGTTATTTATATTTATATTGTTTATTTTACTACAGGTGCTTTCATATATTATAATACCAGGCATTGCAGATAAGGGATATGCTACATCCCTGGGTAAAATTATAACTATTATAATTTATTCTGTTTCAGTGGTTTTATTTATATCAGCAATACTCTTTTTAAAGAAAATGCTTGATGGCAATATTTATATGTTCTTTACTGTTATACAAAGTATATCAATAATAAACAGCCTGTTTTTATATGCAGCATTTCTAAAAAATTTAGAAACAACAGACAATATGGAATTTATTTTTACGCCTTATCTTGCCTGTATTCCTGTTCTGTTTATTTATTGTGTTTACATAATGATAAAAGAAAGGGGCAAAAAAATTGGACGCACAAATTAAAAAAGGTGTTCTGGAAATGTGTTTATTGTATAAATTGTCCCAGAAGGATTATTATGGATACAATTTAATGAGGGAAATGAAAGTTATATTTCCCGAAGTCAATGACAGTACATTCTACGCAATTCTAAGAAGATTAAAAAAAGAAGGTGCTACAGTTATATACTTTGGCGAAGAATCTAACGGGCCAAAGCGTAAGTATTACCAGATAACAAAAGAAGGTACCAGCATCCTTGAAAAACATATATGTGACTGGAATAAGTTAAAAGAGATAACAAAACAGCTGGGAATATAATTATCCTGCATTTTTACCTGCTGGAAAACATTTCAGATTTAAATATATTATAAAATAATATATTATATATTTATAAAATGGACATCTAATTTACATATAAAAATGTTGCAAAAATGAAGAATATCGTTTATCATGGCAATAAAAATATATTGGTGGTCCTGTACTGCCCTGTAAACCTGGAGGTAGAATATGCGTTTAAGAAGCAAAAAAAACATACTGTTAAAGGCGGTTTCGGAGTTAAAAGAAATGGATTATACTAAAGTACCTGGACTGGATAATATTTACCACAGGCTGTCTGATGGCAGGAAACAGTTTGCGGAGGTTTTTGAAAAGAATATTAAGGCAGTTATGCAGATAAGTTCCCTTGATTTGGCAATGCACCACCAGACCATGGAAATTCACGATATCTGCCACAGGGTATCCAAAGCGGCAGAAACTATTTTTGGTACATCTGGCAGTTCCGGGCATACAAACAGCCAGCATGAAGAACTGACTAACACAATTATTGAAATTTCCTCCAAAACTGAAGAAGTACATAAAAAAACAGGGCAGAGCCAGGAAGAACTTACGGTAATAAAGAACCTTGCCGGACAGACTATTGAAAATTCCCAGGAAATGCAGAAAGACATGGAACAGCTTATGGAAATTATTAACCATATGACTGGGCTTATTGCAGGAATTGATACTATATCTTTACAGACAAACCTCCTTGCGTTAAATGCTTCCATAGAGGCAGCAAAGGCAGGTGAAGCAGGTAAGGGGTTTGCTGTTGTAGCCACTGAAATACGCGGGCTTGCGGAGGAAACACAGAAGCTTACAGGGACTATGGGAAGTTTTATGGAAGAGATAAGGAATGCTTCACATAAAAGCCAGGCAAGCACTGTTGAAACTATTAATGCGCTTGGCAATGTAACAGACAGGATTGAACAGGTGTGGGCATTAAATAATGATAATAAAAAACATATTTCTGAGGTTAATGAAGCGGTCAGTTCCATTGCCGCTGTAAGTGAGGAAATTACCAGTACAATGGCAGAAATGGAGAACCAGCTGGCTGACAGTACAGGTTTTATGCGTAAAGTAGAACAGGAACTAAGGAAATCCACAGAGCCTGTGGCAGATATAGAGAAGATACTTGATGAAACAGTAAAGCAGATGGGAAGTATGTCTGATGATGCATTTTACCATATGAAGAACCATGAATTTACAAAGTATATGGACAATGCAATTACAGCACATAATACATGGCTTGGCAACCTTGAAAGGATGATAATGGAACAGTCAGTCCTGCCATTACAGCTTGACCCGTCCAAATGCGGTTTCGGGCATTTCTATAATGCACTTATGCCAAAGATACCAGGTGTATTGCCAATATGGATTGAACTTGGTGCAAAACATAAAAAGTTCCATGGATACGGGGCTAAAGTTATAAATGCAATAGAGAATGGTGACTACCATACAGCAAGCCAGGTTTATGCAGAAGCTAAGGATTATTCAAGAAACCTGATTGCAGATATGGAGAAGATTATCCAGATTGCCGGATAATAAAACCAAAAGCCAGGAAACCCGGGTGTAACTCCAGGGTTTTCTGGCTTTTTAAAAAATATATATAGTATCAGAATGGTTCACAGACACCTTCAAGTGCTTTTTCCAGCTTATTATATGCTTCTTTATTTACAGCACCATAAACCAGCTGTAATCCATCATCTTCTATGCTTTCTGAATAAAGTGCTGCCACCAGGTTACAAGGGTCATTGCTGTAAAATGTAATTTCTGTATCACACAGCCATGTTTGCATTTTAAACGGGTACTGTTTAAGCCTTGATTTAAATTCTTCTATATCTTCCCCGTCTACATAATAGAAGTCCTCCGGGTTATATTCAAATGTAAACGCTGCTTCATATGCAAGCGCTGCCATTAGAAATTCACTTGCTGATGCTGCACATAATGCTGCTTCCCCGCCTTCCCAGGAAACATACACAGGAGGGTCAGGAAGTGACAAATCTTCTTTCTTTATATATGCCTCACAACACCCCTGGTTCTCTTCAAGAAGGACTAGGCCGCCAGCCTGTTCAAGCCAGCTGTATTCTTTATAATGTTCTGGCATGATAAATGTATCCTGTCCATGCTGGAACTCTTTTGTCCTTCCTGCTGTAAGGTAAAACTCTTCCACTACCTCTGGTATCTGTCCGAATTTCTGTTTTAAAGCATTAACTTCCTCACTTGTACAGCCATACAGTTTATCAACAGCAAAAAGTGTTTTAATTAAATCCCAAAACTCTGACATCCGTATACCCCATAAATTACTTTCTTACAAGAAGTGATTTGCCTGTCATTTCCTTCGGCTGCTTAAGCCCCATAATCTCAATAAGTGTTGGTGCTATATCAGCAAGGCATCCGCCTTCACGGAGTGTATAATCCTTATCATAGTTTACAAGGATAAATGGCACAGGATTTGTTGTGTGTGCTGTAAATGGAATACCTGTTTCATAATCAACCATCTGCTCTGCATTGCCGTGGTCAGCACAAATAAACAGTACACCATCCACTTTTTTAATTGCTTCCACAGCAGAACCTACACACTGGTCAATACGCTCAACTGCCTTGATTGCAGCAGATATCACGCCTGTATGCCCTACCATGTCAGGGTTTGCAAAGTTAATAACAATAACATCATATTTACCTGATGTTATCGCAGCATCAAGCCTTTCACCAACCTCAGGTGCGCTCATTTCAGGCTTTAAGTCATAAGTTGCTACATCCGGCGATTTAACAAGGGAACGCTCCTCATCCTTATTAGGCTCTTCTATACCACCATTAAAGAAAAATGTTACATGTGCATATTTCTCAGTTTCAGCAAGGCGCAGCTGTGTCTTGCCATTAGCTGCAAGAAATTCGCCAAAAGTATTTGTAATGCTTTCTTTCTCAAATGCAACCTGCTTGTTGCCTATTGTTTCATCATAATCTGTAAAGCATATATATGTGAGTGGCATAAAACCATTAACACGTTCAAACTTATCAAAGCTTTCATCACAGAATGTACGTGTAATCTCCCTTGCCCTGTCAGGACGGAAGTTAAAGAATATAATTGAATCATCTGGCTTAATTGTGGCAACTGCCTTTCCATCTTCAGTAATAACAGTAGGAACAACAAATTCATCATTAACGCCGGCAGCATAAGAATCTGCAACTGCCTGTACAGCATCAGTGGCAAGGACGCCCTCTCCCTTTACAAGTGCATTATATGCCTTTTCAACACGGTCCCAGTTATTATCCCTGTCCATTGCATAATAACGCCCATGTACACTTGCAATCTTTCCCACACCAATTTCATCAATTTTAGCCTGGAGTTCTTCAATAAAGCCCTTGCCTGATGCCGGAGGTGTATCACGCCCGTCAAGGAATGTGTGTATAAATACATTCTTTACACCATTTCTTTTGGCAAGCTCTAAAAGCCCGTAAAGATGTGTATTGTGGCTGTGCACGCCGCCATCTGATAAAAGCCCGTATAAGTGCAGGTCTGAATTATTCTTTTTAACATTCTCTATAGCAGAAAGAAGTGCCTTATTTTCAAAAAATGTTCCTTCTTCAATAGCTTTTGTAATACGTGTAAGCTCCTGGTAAATAATGCGTCCTGCGCCAATATTCATATGCCCTACTTCGGAATTACCCATCTGGCCGTCAGGAAGCCCTACGGCAAGTCCGCTCGCATTCCCTTTCTGGAACGGGCATTCTGCCATAAGCTTGTCCATAACAGGTGTATCTGCCTGTGCAATAGCATTCCCTTCTGTCCTGTCATTCAGTCCATATCCGTCAAGTACCATTAAAACAACTGGTTTTTTACTCATAACAATATCCTTTCTATACATACTTAATTAACTGTTCCCTTAAATAGAAAGTATACATTATTTGGCATTACAAGTCAAACTGTGTTCTATCCTAAAGCATATCCTTATCTGCAAAATCACCTATTATAATATTTCAAGATGCACCTTTGAAGTATATTTCTCAAACACCTTTTTTTTCATGCACGTTCTGTTTTGTATTTATAATCTTTCCCTTATCAAAGTAAAATATCTCATCACAAAGTACACGTATATCTTCTTCATTATGGCTTGCAATTACTATTAAATTCCCCATCTCTTTTCTTTTAAGAAGCAGTTTCCGTATCTCCTGTACCCCTTCATTGTCAAGCCCGTTCATAGGTTCATCTAATAATAAAATATCCGGGTTTTCCATTACCGCCTGTGCAATCCCAAGCCGCTGCTTCATGCCTAGTGAATACTTTCCTACATGCTTTTTGTCATCAGGGTCTAACCCTGTTAATTTCATAGCTTCCCTTATCCCGTCATTTTTTATTTTCCCCTTTATGGCAGCCAGTATTTTAAGGTTTTTAAATCCCGGGTACTCTGGAATAAATCCCGGGTTTTCTATAATAGCGCCAACATTTTCCGGCATATCTATGTCCTTTCCAAGAACTTTGCCATCTATAGTAATACTGCCCTTTGTACTATATACAAATCCGAGTATATGGCGCATAAGCATGGTTTTTCCACACCCGTTCCTGCCAACCAGTCCATATACTTTCCCATAATCAAGTTTCATGTTAATATCATCTAAAATTATATTTTTATCTATAATTTTTGACAAATGTTTTATCTCTATCATAGTTACCCTTCCCTTACCTCCACCATAATTTTCCTTGAAGACAATGCTATTAAAATAATTAAAACACTTATTACAATTAAACTTGTTGCTGTTACAAACGGAATACTGATAAAAAAGCGGCTTCCCAGTATATTTATGCACTCCACACTTGTCCAGCATACAGGTGAAAATGCCTGGAGCCAGTATTTTTTTAAACTACTTGCAGAAAAATACAACAAAGGGTCAAGAAATACAAAAATAAAGGCAGTGCCAAGCCCCCACAAAATATTTTTCTGCATAAGGTTTATAAGGTAAATAAGAAGTCCAAGGATAAAAAAGCTTGCAAGCCCTGTAAAAAATGTATATGCCTGGCACGCAAAAGGGTATAACATTTGTACAGCCCTTGCTGGTTCACCAAGCCCAAGCATGTATTTACCAAGCAGCTGTTCAACCGTCATGGTATCCGTCCCATACAAAAAATCTGTAAGCGCTTCTCCCCAGTCATTTTCAAAGCTGGCTATGGGAAGTGATACAGCAGAACTTGTTATTGTTATAAAAAGCATATATATAAAAGCCACTTCAAAAATATACATACATTCCCCAATCCACCACTTTTTCCTGCCGCTGCGCATAATTACATATGGCGTATTCTGGTAAAGGAAAGGGGCATCACACAGCAAAAGTATAAAACCTGTATGCCACAGCACTTTTGGCGCACGCAGGGAAATATCACATGTCTGGAACAGTATAGGAAGCATACAGAAAGTCATTTTTTTGCCCTCTGCCATACCATATATTGTATATCCCTTTAAATATTCTATTATAATAAACAGGGTAAATAAAAGCACGAGCCATACCCTTAAGTCCTTTTTCCACCTGTTTATATTACAGAAAGAAAAAGCAGCAGCGCTTTTAAATGTTTCCATTGCCAAGCCTCCAGTCCAGCCGGCGGTAAAAAATATACCCACTGGCCATTATAACTAACACCGGGTAAAATATGCTCCATGATGCATTAAGTATCTGGGAAGCATCAGTTGATTTTATAAATGATGGTAACATTGATATTAAAGACAGAACGCCAAAAACTGAATTTTTGGGTATATAAGAAGCTGACAGGAAAAAGACCAGCCCTGCTATCCCTATGCTTACAAAAGCATTTGGCTGGAACGTGGAAAAAGCCAGCCCTATACTGCTAAATGCTGCCACTACTATTCCAAACTGGAAACCCATAAAAATTATGTATAAAAAGGGATAATT
>DKYP01000085.1:33264-50525 GCA_002499945.1 Lachnoclostridium sp. UBA7097 | reverse complement strand
AATACAGGTGTTGACCATAATGAGATAGCCGCATGCAAAGACCTGATAGTCCTTGCTGATTCAGATGAAGTGGGTGAACTTATACTTGTTTCAACTGACTCAAAACAGATTTTTGTGCTTGGGCATCTTGAATATGACAGGCTGACACTTGACATGGAATATAAAAGGGATATTGCAGCAGGAATTGATACAGGGATACCAGTAAACTATTATCCAGATAATGACCCTTCCAAAAAACCTTATTTGACATGGAGGGCGGCAGCTAATGCAATGTATTCAAACTGGGTTAATTACTACGTTTACCAGCAGACACCGTTTGAGTTTATAAATACAGCAGAGATTATGGAGAAGAAAGGCATCTAAGCCGGATTTGGTTTAGGTGCTTTTGATTATATTATGAAAGTACAAATAAAATTATAAGGAATGATTGAAAAAGCTATATAATTTGGTATAATAGAAAATACAAATGAGAGGAGTGGCCTGTTACTTTGTTTGTAACATCATGGAAGCAATTCACAAGTTGACATATTTGCCAACAAGGGTTAAGATATAGATAAGCAAGCTGAAAAACCATTCTAAGGCTGCAAAAAGCGCATCCTGAGAACGGTTACGGTTTCGGCCATTCCTGTTTGTGCCGTGTAAAACATGGAGTGGGGATTAGTATAAGGAGGTTATAGAATGGATTTTCAACGCATTGATAAAAATACAGTCCAATGCCATATGACAGAAGAGGAAATGAATGAATATGGATTTGAAATAGAAGATTTTTTTACAAACCAGGAGAAATCCAGGGCTTTTTTAGAGCAGATTGTGGAGCGTGCAGAGGAAGAAGTAGGCTATGAGGTTGAAAGCGGCATGATTTCAATGCAGCTTATGCGTATGCCTGACAATTCACTTATGATTACATTTTCAGACCATGGTGATGAAGGCCTGCAAAATATGCTGCACCATTTACAGAACCTTGCAGGGCTTATAGACGAGTCTGCGGTTGAAACAGTTATAAACGGGCTTTTGCAGGGATGGCAGGGTGACAGGGGAAGTGCTGCCATACAAGATGTACATACGTCAGAAAACATTGATGAACTTAATAAAGCTGGCAGCAGGAAATTTACGGAAGCTGATAAGGCTGCTTACCAGAAGCATTTAAAAGAGATTGAACGCATAACACATGAGAAAGAGAAAAAGAAACTGTCTGCTGCAAAACTTTTCCGCTTTAATTCGCTGCATGATTTGGAGTTCTTCGCTTCTACTGTTGCATACAACAAGCCAGTAACAAGCCGGGTTTATAAGGACAAGGCTATGGGTGACTATTATTTGTTTATAAAGAAGGGTAAGCTTAAAATAAACGAATTTGATAATTTATGCAATTATATTAAAGAATACGCTGAGTTATGTGTAAACCAGCCATATGCAGAACAGTACTGCAAGGAGCATTTTGAATGTCTTATTCCAAAACATGCTTTAAAGGTTTTGCAGGAATATTAACAGGCATTAGAGTGAAGTGATTGGAGAAAAGTGTTTTATGAAATATGATTTTAATCTGGAGGACCACAGCAAGAAATATAAGCATCTATTAATCCAGATTGTAATAACACTTATAGAGATTGCTATTGTTGTATTTGCTGCGTATGCCATAACCCACTACGGGCTGGAAAAGATGAGCGTTTCTGGTGATTATATGAACCCTACGCTTAAAGACGGGGATGAGGTCCTGGTAAATAAGATGTCCTATATTATATCTTCTATAAAGAGGAATGATGTTGTGGTTATAAAGCAGGAAGGGTCCGGACACAGTTATTATTCGGTTGCAAGGGTAATGGGCCTTCCTGGTGAAACTGTGAAGATTGAAGATGGTTATTTGTATATTAATGGCAAACAGTTAGAAGAGAAATATAATTTCCCTGTAATGGAAAATGGCGGGCTTGCGTTAGAGGACATTATACTTGATGAAGATGAATATTTTGTACTGTGTGATAACAGGAATGAGAGTGAGGACAGCCGCAATGCCAATACAGGCAATATTTTAAAGAAAAACATTGCTGGCAAAGCGTGGCTAAGGACTAACCCGCTTGCAATTATAAGCAGCATTGACGGGTATGGCGGGCAAGACAGCAGCAGTGGAAAAGAGCAATAAAGACAATAAAACGCCACTTGGTTTAAAGTGGTGTTTTTTAGAAATGGAGAATTTATATTATGCAGTTCCAATGGTATCCAGGACATATGGCGAAGGCAAGGAAGGCAATGCAGGATGACATTAAGCTGATTGATGTTATTGTTGAACTTGTTGATGCAAGAGTGCCATACAGCAGCAAAAACCCTGATATTGATACCCTTGCTAATGGAAAAGCCAGGGTATTGCTTATGAATAAGTATGACCTGGCAGATACAAGTGTTACAGATGAATGGGTAAAATATTATGAAGATAAAGGATATTTTGTTACAAAAGTTAATTCTAAAAATGGAAAAGGAATCAAAGAAGTTAATGGCGTGATACAGAAGGCATGTGCAAAGAAGATAGAGCGTGACAGGCGCCGTGGCATTATTAACAGGCCGTTAAGGGCGATGGCAGCAGGCATACCTAATGTGGGAAAGTCCACATTTATTAACAGTTTTGCAGGAAAAGCATGTACTAAAACCGGTAATAAGCCAGGTGTTACAAAAGGAAAACAGTGGATAAGGCTTAATAAGAATGTAGAGCTTTTGGATACACCTGGCATACTCTGGCCAAAGTTTGAAGACCAGCAGACAGGGTTAAATCTTGCATTTACAGGGGCAATAAAAGATGAACTCTATAATATATATGAATTAAGCAGGTTTCTTATAGGTTTCCTTAATGAAAATTATCCAGATGCAATAAGCAGCTGTTACAATACAGAGGCTTCCGGTACTGGAAATGAAACAGAAATACTAAAGGATATAGCAGAATGCAGGGGATGTATCAAGAGTGGCGCAGAACCTGATTTAGATAAAGCAGCAAAGCTTCTTATAGATGATTTCAGGGCTGGGAAGCTTGGCAGGATTACTCTTGAAAAACCTTTAACAGACATTTAAACCTTTAACGGGCAATGTCTTTATACCAGATGTGAAAGCGGCAGGAGGGATTGACTATGTATGATGAAAATCTTATAGATGACAGCCTGGAAGCCTGCAGGAATTTAGATATTGTAAAGAATGGGGCTACTGCTGGCAGGCTTTTTGAAGAACTGCATATATTAAATGAAAATAATTCTGGCCATTCATGGGAAAAGGTATTAGATGAAATTGACACTGTAAGTTTAAAACAGGACATTGCACAGATGGATTATGCTTATGGTGAAGGGCAGGCAGTTTATGGCAGGGCACAGGGAAGGGGCATAAGCCGTGGAAGGGTGCTGCATAACTTTGTCCTGGCAGTTTCGTGCATTGCCACAGCATTTTTCCTGTCTATATTTATTAATTCAAATGTAGCACACCAGACAACGATAAAAGGCGAGTCAATGGAGCCTTTCCTTAAAAATGATGACTCTGTTATAATACAGAAGCTTTCTTATTACTGGGAGGACCCGGGAAGGTATGATATAATTGTATTTCCTGTTACAGATGAAGATGAAAATGGCAAAAGGATACATTATATTAAACGTATAATAGGGCTTCCAGGTGAAGTTGTACAAATTATTGATGGCAAGGTTTATATTAATGGTGAACAGCTTGATGATGATATCTATTCAGATGAAGAAATTGCAGACCCTGGCATTGCTGAATCACCAGTGCAGCTTGCAGAAGATGAATATTTTGTGCTTGGTGATAACAGGAATATGAGTACAGACAGCAGGTATACATATGTTGGTATGGTAAAAAGAAAAGATATTGAGGGCGAAGCATGGTGCTGCATCTGGCCTTTTTCACATATAAAGAAGATAGGTTGAAAACGCATCCTTAGAACAATTAAGGTTCCAACCTTGGAAAAATGTGGCATGGAGGAACATAATGGGTAAACCAGTTAGTGAAATACGTAATGAATTTAGCATGGCAGGCAGTGCCAGAAGAAAAGAACTTTACAGCTTATATGCAGATGATGGAAGAAAAGGTGTACAGCAGGTAATTGCAAAGTATAAAAATGAAGATGAAAAACTAGCCATAGAACTTAAACGGCTTGATGCAATGAAAGTTTTTGAAAGGAAATATGCAGCTTACCAGAATATAGCAGGAATTGACGAAGCTGGGAGGGGACCGCTTGCAGGCCCTGTGGTAGCGGGCGCAGTAATACTTCCTGTGGATTGTGAAATACTTTATTTAAATGATTCCAAGAAACTTTCTGCATCACGCAGGGAACAGTTATTTGATGAAATAAATGATAAAGCGGTTGCATGTGGTGTTGGGATAGTATCTGCGGCCAGGATAGATGAAATAAATATATTGCAGGCTACATATGAAGCTATGCGTGAAGCCATTGCAGATATGGGCAAAGAGCCTGGAATGGTGCTTGTGGATGCTGTAACAATACCTAAGATACCATATAAACAGACTGGCATTATTAAAGGTGATGCATGCAGTGTATCCATTGCAGCAGCAAGTATAATAGCCAAAGTTACAAGGGACAGGATTATGGCAGATATTGACCAGATGTATCCAGAATATGGCTTTGCTTCACATAAAGGATATGGCTCAAAAGCACATATTGAGGCAATTAAAAAACATGGGCCCTGCCCTTTGCACAGAAGGTCATTTATTAAAAATTTTGTATGAAAGGCATGATGCAGTATGGCATATGGCAGCAATAACAGCAGTAACAATAACAACAGAAGCCGGAAAATATACAGCAGGCAGGATATACAAGGCAGTAACAGGTCGGCAATAGCCCTTGAATACCAGCGCACTGAAAAAGCACCTAAAGTTATTGCTACTGGTAAAGGATACCTTGCTGATAAGATTATACAGAAAGCAGAAGAAGAAGATATTCCTATACATAAAGATGAAAAACTGGCACATGATTTGTCAAAACTTGATATAGGTGAATATATACCGCCAGAACTTTACCAGGTTGTAGCAGAGGTGCTTGTTTTTGTGGATACTATGGATAAAATAAAAGGCAAAGTAATGGATAATAAAAAGCGCTGATTGCAAAGGAAGTGGGCAGGATAAATAAAAGGGAAACTGGCAGGGAATATGAACAAAAAGCGGCAGATTTTTTACGTGGCAGGGGTTATAAGATAATAAAACAGAATTACTACTGCCATTATGGTGAGATTGACATTATAGCAGAAGAAGGCGGATATACTATATTTGTAGAAGTAAAATACAGGAAAAATGGCATGTCAGGAAGCCCTGAAGAAGCTGTAAACCATATAAAAAGGCAGCACATAAGGCAGGCAGCTATGGATTTCCTTGTTAAAAATTATGGTACAGAGGAAATCCCATGCAGGTTTGATATTGTTGCAATTACAGGAAACCAGATACATCTTATTAAAAACGCATTTTAGGCAGCATATGGAGGGCTGTAATTTTATGTTGTATGGAATAAATGAATTGTACAGGGCTGTTAATGACATAAAAATTGATAATAATAAATGTTATTATCCATCTGGCGCAGGGAATATATGCTATGTGGATGATAACAGTGAAGTTCCGCTTATAAAATTTACACCTTTTAAAAAATACAGCTGGCTGGGGCTTGGATTTACTACAAGGCTTGGAGGTACCAGCAAAGGCCATCTTGCAAGCCTTAACCTTGGATTTAACAGGGGTGATGACAGGGAAAATGTTATTAAGAATTATAAACGTGCTGTAAAGGCAATGAATGGCAATTATAAAAACCTTGTACTATCCGGCCAGGTACATGACACTAAAGTATTATATGTGGATAAAACACACGTGGCGGGTGAAGGCCTTGTGAAGAAGCTTGATGGCATAGACGGGATGGTAACAGATGTTCCAGGGCTGGTTCTTGCAACTTCCTATGCAGACTGCGTGCCGCTATTTTTTGCTGACCCTGTAAAAAAAGTGGTTGCATCATCACATTCAGGATGGCGTGGCACAGTTGGTTTTATTGGCAGCAAAACAATAAAGAAAATGGAAAGCCAGTTCCTAAGCCGCCCAGAAGATATAGAATGTATAATTGGCCCGTCAATATGCCAGGAATGTTATGAGGTAAGTGAAGATGTAATAAACGAAATAAAAAGGGTCTATCCTGAAAACACATGGGAAGATATATTTTACTGTAAGAATAAAAAAGAAAAGAAATACCAGCTTGACTTATGGGCAGCTAACTACCACCAGCTGCTGCTTGCCGGCATGAAGAAAGAAAACATACACGTATCAGGGCTCTGCACATGCTGTAGCAATATGGTACTTTTTTCACACAGGGCATCCGGTGGCAAAAGAGGAAACCTTAACGGCTTTATAATGATAAATGAAATATAACAGGCAACAGGCAGTTGCTTGTTTATTTTTAATGCCAGTAATATAATACAAATGAAAAAAGCATAGCAAAGGGAGGATTATTATGCAGACTAAAGATGTTATAATAAAAATGCGTACCCAGAAAGGCATGACACAGGAAGAACTTGCAAAAAAAGTTTTTGTAACAAGGCAGGCTGTTTCACGCTGGGAGTCAGGAGAAACTACACCAAATACAGAAACATTGAAACTGCTGTCAAATTTATTTGATGTTTCTATAAATACGCTTCTTGGTTCACCATACAAGCTAATATGCCAGTGCTGTGGCATGCCGCTTGATGATAC
Organism: Lachnoclostridium sp. UBA7097; assembly: GCA_002499945.1. Taxonomy (GTDB): domain Bacteria; phylum Bacillota; class Clostridia; order Lachnospirales; family Lachnospiraceae; genus Butyribacter. The sequence continues at coordinate 43,805 of DKYP01000085.1, read as the reverse complement.
ATCCATAAGCCGTGAACCTGATGGCAGTTTTAATGAAGAATATTGTAAATGGTGTTACACTGATGGTAAGTTTATTTATACAAACCTTGGACAGCTGGTTGATTTTTTAACAGAACATACATCAAATGAACAATGGCCCGCTGATAAGGCAAGGGCGTTTTATGAAAAAGAACTTCCTGGTTTAAATTACTGGAAGAAAAAAGAAAGTGCATCTGGCAGGAGAAATTAATTAGGACAGGCAGACAGGCCTCCACTTATTAAGTGGTGTGCTTATCTGCCTGTTTTATTATAAAGTGCAACCTTATTAAAAAAATGCTGTCTATATTAAAGAGGGACAAAAAGTGGTATAACAGACCTTGTGGTAAGGAGCAGAGAAAATGGAAGATAAAGAAATAGTGCAGCTTGTATGGGACAGGAAAGAAGAAGGGCTTGTAAATATGTCTGAAAAATATGGAAATTACTGTTTTTCTATTTCGTGCCGTATTGTAGAGAATGCAGAAGATGCCAGGGAATGTGTAAATGATATATGGTTTAATGCATGGAACTCAATACCACCCCACATGCCTGTAAACCTTGCAGGATATCTTGCAAAAATTGCCCGGAACATTTCTATAAACTGTTATAACAAAAAACATGCCTTAAAGCGTGGGGGAGGTAATATGGAACTGGCACTGGAAGAACTTTCAGAATGTGTTGCAGGAAGGGGAAGAGTAGAGGAAAACCTGGAATTAAAACTAATTGCAGATATAATCGCAGATTTTTTAAATTCACAGGACAGGGCGAAACGGTATATCTTCCTGCAGAGATATTTTTACCTGGCAGATATTAAAGAAATATCAGAAAACCTTGGCATAAAAGAGGGCACTGTTAAATCAACATTGTGCCGTATGCGCAGGCAGCTAAAAAAATGGCTTGAAAAGGAGGCGGTATATTTATGACAAAGGAAGAAATGCTTATGCAGGCAATAGGGATGCTGCCAGAAGAAATGGCAGTACAAAAGGAAACAGAAGAATTAAAAAAAGATGCCAGAAACCTTGAAAAAAAAGAAATTTTATACAAAAGCAGATATATATTAGCCACTGTAGCAGCATGCCTTGTATTAATTATTACTGCTGCCAGTGTAAATAAAAATTATGGTATAAAAGATAAAGTTAACGATGCAAGCATAAATTCCAGTATACCAGATAAAAACGCAGCTTACAGTAATGAAAACAAAGAAACCCGCAAGGAGAACAGCATAAATTGTTTTGTTATAGCAGATAAAGGCAGTAAAAAAAATATGGAACTGTGTCGGAAGGATAATACTAAGGATATAGATTCTTTGCCATATACAAATCTAAAAAAAGCTTTACAGGGCAGGACAGTTAAATTACAGACAATAGAAGATACACAAAGCAATAGTTCCAGCAAAAAAAAGACAGAAACAAAATATATTGTATTTAGTTTTGACCAGGATTGTTATCTGGCTTTATCTGGTTTTAATGAAGCAGGAATAACATATATACTGGACAAAGAAAGCTGCCAGAAAAATTATACAAAAGGAAAAGAAGAACTTTGCAAGGCAGGAAACTATGTATACTTTGATATATCTGGTGCAAAAGTTAAAGGCGGTTATAAAGAAAATATAAAAAACTGGGATAAAAAAAGCATAGAAGTAATTGCATACGCGGATATATACCAGAAAAAAGATGGCAACATGGAAAAAACAGGTGTATTTTATATTGGCGCAAAACAAAAAAAGAAAAACAATAAAGAAAGGAAGATATATTATGGAAGATTTGAAAAAGAAAGTTAAAAAATATTTTATGGTATTTAGTATTTTTATAATGCCTTATGCAATAATATGCGGCTGTGGGTTAAAAGCACAAGAAAAGCGTACAACCTGCATAGATACAAAAACTGGAAGTAATGTAACAGAAGCAGCAGAAAATGGGAAAACTGTAAATAAGAAAACAGAAAAAGAAGAAAAGAAAAATTTATATAAAAAAGTACCTGTATATGGTAAAAATGAAAAGAAAAAAATTAAAAAATATCTTGCTTCGCTTCCAGATAATTTAACTGTGGAAAAAGCAAAAGAAAAAGGAATAGTAATAGAAAACATAGTAATAGAAAAAGATAATATTAAAAACCCGTTCCAGGATATGTGGCTGGATTTCTATAAATATACAAGGGAAGGTGAAAAGACAGCAATTAAACAAGAAAAACTTAGGCAGAATGGAACAATTATATGTCTTGCAGAGCCATATGCAGCTGCTATTGTGGTATTAAGGTATACTATAGAAGGTGACCCATGTTATACCTATATATCATTTATAGAAGATGAATATTATGTCTTTAGTGACAGCAGCAGGGATAAATTCAAGGCTGTTTCATGGGATGGATATAGCGAAACTGGCACTTTTAAATCTCTAAGAAAAATCAGGAATACAATAAATTGTAAAGAGGATAATGGCAGTTATATTTATACAAGTTATGTTCTTTTTAAAAAGCAGGGAGTTTCAAAAAAGAAAGCCCGCCAGATTATTAAAACTGATACTGGATATAATAAACATTGTGAAATCTTTAGTTACCGTACAAGGGCTAAGGAGCAGAATAAATATAAATATTTTTTAACAGGGCAGGTAAAAATACCTGCCTTTTCTACATATTCCGGCAAATATAGTATTTTTTCGTTATGAAACATTTTGTTGTTTTTTAGTATATTCTGCTATTTACATTTGGCGAAGTATAGTATCTAGTGTAAAATTATGTCAGGTAATAAAGATGTAATATATTGTTTATGTCATATATAATGGTTTTATGTTATATTATATATGACATAAAGCCGGGAAAGATAAAACAGGTTTTATATATAAAATACAATGGAATGGAGAGAGAAATGGACGAGTATCATAAGAAAGCACTTAAAGAAGCAGGAATTAATATTGATGCATTATATAAAAGATTTATGGGGAATGATGTATTAATGGGCAATTATTTAATGAAATTTGCCAGAAATGGTAACTTTAGGAAGCTTCAGGAAGAAATTTCAGAAGATAATGTTGAAGAAGCATTTATAGAGGCGCATAAATTTAAAGGATTATGCGCTGAATTATATATTGAAACACTTGAGGGCATTATATGTGAATTATCATGCCATCTTAAATATGGTGATATAGAACCAGTACGTGGAATTATGTCTGAAGCAGCATGTAAATACGAGGCGTTATCAGAAACTATAAAAGCTGTTTATGGGCAATATAATGTAAAATAATAGTCCGGTGAAAACTGGGCTTTTTTGATTAAAAGAAATTATCATAGATTTTACCTTTTGGTTGTGGTATAATGCACAATGTCATGTCAAGGCTCTTTTAAATATGGAAGGGGGATTACTTATGCGTTATTATTATCCTGATTATTTTAACAGGTTTACATGCGTAGGAGGGATGGAGTGCCCTGACAGCTGCTGCCATATCTGGCAGATTACAGTCGATAAGAAAACTTTAAAAAAGTACAGGAAGGTCCAGGGGGCGCTTGGCAGGCGCATGCGTGAAAAGATTGACCAAAAAACCGGCAATATAGAGCCCCATGGTGATGAGAACAGGTGTGAGTTCCTTAATGATGACAACCTGTGCGATATAGTTTTAGAACTTGGTGAGGACTATCTTTGCCACACATGCCATACACACCCAAGGCATGAGGAAGTATACTATAACGTGCGTGAACGCTCACTTGCAATTACATGCCCTATAGCATGTAAGGAACTGCTTATGCGTGAAGAACCTGTTGTTATAGAGTCAGATGAAGATAATAAGAAAGACAGGTTTGACATGTATTTTGACGCACCATTATTCAGGCAGCTTTTATATGTACGTGACGGGATGCTTGCACTTGCGCAGAGAAGGGACATATATATATTTAAGCGTATGTCACTTCTGCTTGGAATGGCACATGATATAGAAAGGCGTATAAGAAAAAGGCAGGCAAGAAGCAGGGTTTTTCCATTACACCATGAATTTACTTCTGTTGAGAAAGATGAAATAAAAAGAATTGTTTATACATATAGTGATGTTTCTGCATACAGCCATATGGCAAGGCATATTATACCAGAGGATATTTCTGTAAAAAAGGCAGTTACAGATATGTTTTTTGCTTTATGCACAATGGAACCTTTAAAAGACACATGGATTCCATATATACAAAGTATAATTAACATCAGGATGCAGATGGAGGAAGAAGAGTATACAAACTGCCAGAAGGAATTTAAAGAAGAGATAACAGATATACAGCTTGAGCAGCTCCTTTTTTATTTTGTATACCTTTACTGCTGTAGTGCAACATATGACAGGATGCTTCTTGCCAAAATTAAAATGGCAGTTGCCAATACAATAATAATACGTGAATTGTGGTTTATGAAATGGCTTGAAGATGACAGGGTACTTACAGAGGATGCACAGGCTGAAATGGCGCACTGGTTTGTGCGTGAAGTTGAAAATTCAGATGAAAATTTAGAACAGTGGGACAGCCTTATGCAGAGAAACCCGAGGTTTTCATTAAACTTGTTAATTAAGGTGCTTGAGTGTATATAAGAAAGGAAAATTATTATGGAATACAAGGTTTTAGAAAGGGATGCAAAACTTGGTGATTACAGTGCAGCCAGAAAGCTTGAACAGAGGCAGGAGAAACTTGAAATGCTTCCTGTAAGGGATGCTTTTGGCTACCAGCTGTCATGGTGTCCTGAGGCAATTCCGGACGGGCTGCTTTCTGATATTAATAAAATGTATGATAATATATCTGTAACAGATATTGATACAGATATATCCATTGAAAAGGAATCTTTCCACAGCTGCCGTATAGAGGGTGCGGACACTTCTGTTGAAGAACTTTTTGATATTTTCAGGGCAAAGCGGACTGAAAAGAAGGGCGACAGGATGATTTTAAATACATACCGTGCAGTTAAGTACCTTAACCTTACTTCAAAAAGGAATGTGGATACACTTGTGCGCTTATGGGAGATAGTGACAGACGGTGTATGCGACAATCCAAACCTTTCAGGCAGCAAGTTCAGGACAGGTGTGGTTACTGTTGGCACACACCAGGCACCGGATGTGGAATTTCTTGACTACTGCATGAAACAATTTTTTGGTTTTTATAATGGTGAAAATATAGAATGTCCATATATAAAAGTTGCAATAGTACATTTTTATTTTGTATATATGCACCCTTTCTGTGACGGAAACGGGCGTATTGCAAGGCTTCTGACATCAGACTTTCTGATACGTTCAGGGCTTTATAACTTTAGTGCTATTACACTTAGCAAGACAATTAATGAAACAGCACCTGCCTACTACCAGGCAATAGAGAACAGTGAAAATTCATTCCATGATGTCACACCATTTATACAGTATATGTTAAAAACAGTTTATGATAACTTATATGAGGTGCTTGAAGGACAGAACAGGTATGTTGTAAAGCATACAGACTGGGGGAAGGTGTTTGTATGAGCAAGGGGCTGAAGAAGCTTAATAAAAAAGAAAGAAGAATATATATTTCTATAGCTTCGGTTTTTTTTATACTGCTTTCGCTGTTATTTACATACTGCAAGCCAATTAATACAATAGATTATATTGTAAGTGATTTTTTTTACCAGTCTATAGTTGAGAGAAAGGAAAGGGAGTTAAATATTAAAATAATTGCCATTGACAGTAAAACAACTGATGAGCTTGGTAATTTTAAAAACTGGCAGAGAAGCGAAGTGGCAAATCTTATACATTATTTAAATAATAATGGTGGTGAACCAGATGTCATTGCGTTTGGTCTTGATTTCCATGAAGAAAAGGATAGTGAAGGGGATAATAAGCTTATAGAAGCATGTAGCCAATATGGTAATATATGTATAAGTTCAACTGTGGAAAAAGAGGTTAAAAAGGCATCAGCAGCCAGGACAGCAAATGTATCACTAGTGTCAGCAGAAATGGGTAATAGTAAAAAAACGGGTGTAAAACCTGCTGGAACAAATTATAAACCTCCACGCAATAAAATCGGAGGTGAAAATATAACAGGAATAAATATGCCATTTGCAGGGCTTCTTCCATATATTTCTACAGGTGTTATAAATATAGGCATAAATGATGATGATGGTTTTATAAGGAATATGACAGCAAGTGTTAATTATGAGGATGTACATTATGACAGTTTCCCGCTTGCAGTATATAAGATGTATTTAGACCAGAATGGCAAGGAATACCATGCGCCAGAAGCCAACTATGAAAATGAAATAGGTATTAATTATTCTAAAAATGCAAACCATTTTAAAACTTATTCGTATTACGATGTTGTAAATGGCATTGTAGATAAAAAAGAGTTTAAAAACAGTATTGTACTTGTTGGCGATTATACAACTGAAAGTATATATAATGTGCCAAACCGCAGGGGTGCACAGATAAATGAAATTGAATTGCAGGCAAGTGTGTTAAATGCACTTATACAGAATAATACAATACAATATACACATAAATGGTTTCTTGCAATATGGTATTCACTGTTTGCTGTGCTTTTCTTTATAGCAACTTCACGCAGCAACTGGCTGCATATGATTTTTTATTCGGCCGGGCTTATTGTGTTACAGGTGCTTGCAAGCTGCCTGTTAAACGTACTGGGGTATTATATACCGCTGCTGCGTATTATAATACTTATTATAACTATTGCTGTTGTAAACCTTATATCAGGTTATTTAATTATAAAAAGGCAGAGATATTCACTTGAAAAAGTATTTAAAAAATATGTTGATGAGCAGGTAGTTAATGAAATTAAAGACGGCGGCATTGATGTATCAATTGGCGGCAGGAGAAAACATATAGCGGTGCTTTTTGTGGATATAAGAGGGTTTACCCCGCTTTCTGAGAACCTTTCACCTGAACAGGTTGTGGATATTTTAAACAGTTACCTTACAATTATTGCAGAGGCTGTAGCTAATAATGGCGGTACGCTTGACAAGTTTATAGGTGATGCGGCAATGGCTGTATTTAATTCGCCGTCTGACCTTGAGGACTATGTATTCAGGGCAGTATGTACAGCATGGGATATACTTTCTAATAGTGAAAGCCTGAAAAGGGAATGCCTCAGGAAATATGGCGTAGAGGTAGAGTTTGGCATTGGCGTGCATTGCGGTGATGCAGTTATAGGCAATATTGGAAGCCAGAACAGAATGGAATATACAGCAATAGGTGATACTGTAAATACAACTTCACGCCTTGAAGGAGTGGCAAAACCTGGCCAGATACTTATAACAAGGGAAGTTGCAAGGATGTCCGGCGGCAGGATTGATATATCTTTTGCAGGCGAGTACAGCCTTAAAGGGAAGAAGAAAAAGATTACAGCATATGAAATTAATGGCATAAGGGAGAAGCTTGAACCAGTAAAACGTGAGAAAAGCATTGAGGAAAAATATAATGATGGCATAAAAGAAATTAAAAAGGTACATGAAATATGCAAAACCAATGTACAGGCGATAAAAGAATTTACAGGGAATGAGCTTAAGGAAGGAATTAAAGAAGTTGTAACAGTAAAGGGAGGAAAGTAATGGGGAAGTTATATTGTATACCATTAATCCAGGATATAAACAGGTATCTTGGATTTGCAGAAAAATATAATGCATGCTTTGAGTATAATGATTTCTTTATACCAGGGCTTCTTGATGACGGGTTTACATTAAATAAAGTGATAAAGCAGTATATGTCAGTACGTCCCGGCGGGACTGGTGATACAATGCATGGTGCATTCCTTGATATATGTGTCAACAGTGAAGATTCTAAAATACTTGAAGTAAGTGATTACAGGGTACGCCAGTGTATGGATATTGCTGTAAAAATGGGGCTTAAGGCAGTTATATTCCATACAAATTATATTGTAAATTTCAGGCTTGGCTCATATCTTGATTCATGGATTAGCAGGAATGAGGAATACTGGAGGAAGATATTAAGGGATTATAAAGAACAATATATATATATTGAAAATATGTTTGATGATGCCCCGTATATGCTTAAATCACTTGCAGAAAGAATGGCAGATGAACCACGTTTTGGCGTCTGCCTTGATATTGCACATGCGTGTATATCAGGTTCGCCAATGGATAACTGGTATAACCAGATGGCTTCTTATGTAAAACATATCCATATTAATGATAATGACGGCAATGAAGATTTACATAGCCCGGTAGGGACAGGCATTATAAAGTGGGATAAATTTGACAGCTGGTGCAGGGGGCTTGCCAAAGAACCATCTGTGCTTGTTGAAGTAAGGGGATATGGACATCTGGAAACATCAGTTGCATATATGCAGAAGAATAAAATATATCCGTTTGGACAGGGAGGAAATATATGGTCTCAGAATCAGTAGTAAAGGCAATGATGGAATTATCAGCTTTAAGTTTTGTACTGCCGTTTGCAATGATGGTTTTCTGGCAAATTAAATATAAAAAAAGCGTAATGCCGGCATTAACTGGTGCGCTGGTTTTTGTAACATTCGGGGGAATACTGAAGTCAGTACCATCTATGTTCTTTTTCCAGCTTGACAACCCTGTTTCACGGTTTATCAGAGGGAACATATGGGGCTATGCACTATGTGCGGGGCTTCTGGCTGGGTTATTTGAAGAAACCGGGCGTTTTGTTGCTTTTAAGCTTTTGCTTAAACAGCGTGATAACAGGGAAACTGCCATAGCATACGGGCTCGGGCATGGCGGCATTGAGTGCATGATAGTCCTTGGATTTTCAATGTTACAGAACTTTACATATGCACAGGTAATAAATGCAGGCCAGATGGAAAAAATGATTGGCACACTCGAAGATGAAAGTGCAAAAGAGATTTTCAGGGAATTACAGGAAGCAATTATAAATCTTTCAGTACAGGACTGCATCTGGGCAGGGCTTGAACGCATATCTGCATTAATATTGCAGGTTTCACTTTCAGTACTTGTATTCCATGCAGTAAAAACTGTTAATAAAAAATATTTCCTTGTAATAGCAATAGTGCTCCACTCGCTTATAGATGTATTTGCGGCATATAACCAGCATTTAACAACAGGAAGCCTTTCAGTTGCTGCTTTGGAAATAATAATACTGGTATATTCAATAGCAGTTGCAGTATTTGCCCGCAAAATATACCTGGAACTCCCACGTACAGAGAGGATAAGTGCCAGTAAGAAGGATTGGGAATATGCCAGGACAAAGTATAAGGACAAAGAAGGAGAAGAAGATGGCTCAAAAGGGACACCTTAAAATACTTATACTTGAAACCAGGAATTTAAGTTATGGCTCATCAAGTGTATTTTTAGCATTAATCAGTGATATATTAAAAGGGCATGGTGAAGATGTAACACATTGCATTATAAATAACCCGGAAGCAGACAGCCTTTTGCTTGAAAGCTTTACAGGCAAAAGCTTTGATGCAGTGATAGATATAAATTCAATACTTCCATTGGCAGAGTGTGATGATGGCAGCAGGTACCTTGATGGCATAAATGCACCATTTATTAATATTATAGCTGACCATCCAATGCATGTACACAAGTACCTTGAAGTAAAACTAAAAAGATATTATGTAATATGCCTTGATGTGCACCATAAAGAATATATAGACAAGTATTACCCGCATATAAGAAAAACCGCAGCAATACCACTTGGCGGGATTAAAAACCTTACAGATGGAAAAGATAATGGAGGGCATTATAGTTACAGCCAGTTTAAGAAACGCAGGTACAATATACTTTTCCCGGCAACATATACCCCGCCTTCTTATTACAGGCAGGTAATGGAAGAAACCAACATAATATATATAAAACAGGCAGAAAAGATAATGCAAAGCATTATGGAAGGAAACCAGTCCCCGGTACATGAACTTTACAGAAGCATTACTTCATGGAAAGAGGAACGCTTTGCAAACAGGATGTACAAAGCAAGGTATATTGACAGGTATATACGTGACTGTTTAAGGGATATGGCAGTTACAGCACTTCTTGAAGAGGGATACCAGGTTGATGTTGCAGGTGCAAGGTGGGAGATGTATAACAGCCGTTATAAAGACAGGCTGGTAATACATGGTGAAGTGCCTTATGCAGATATCCCTGCACTAATGGAGGATTCACAGGTTGTCTTAAATGTACAGCCGTTATTTACAGAAGCGCCACATGACAGGGTATTTAATGCAATGGCAAACGGGGCAGCAGTGCTTACTGGCACATGCAGCTATATTGAGGAAAATTATAAAGAAAACATGCTGGTATTTGATACAGGGAATATTACAGAAAGCATAAAAAAACTGGCAGATACATTAAATAATACAGAGAAACTTTATAAAATGGCATCTAATCTAAGAAAAGCGTCAGAAAATGAAACATGGGATAACAGATGTGCACGGATTATAACATTTATTAAGGAAATCTTAAATGTTTTGTAATTGACAAATTAAACAGATTAAAGGTATTATACAGGCTGTAAGAAATTTTTGTCCATTATACTGACGACCGTTAAGATTTCCCAATTTCTGAACAGCCCATATTGCATAAG
>DKYP01000085.1:29058-33045 GCA_002499945.1 Lachnoclostridium sp. UBA7097 | reverse complement strand
AATCGTTCGTGAGTATAATATAAATGTAAAGGGTGTTGTATATGCTATATAAGTATTTTAAGTTTGATAAAAAAAGAATAGCTTATTTTACAGTTATAATATTACTGGTCTGCATACTACAGTATATTGTTACAGGCTCAATGGTTTCAAAGCAGACTGTAACCACGGAAGCTGGCAATGTAAACAGCAGTGTTATCGGCATTATAGATAATGAAGAAGTAATACGCCAGAAGTTCCAGTTTGAAAGAAAAGTAGTGCTTTCACAATTTATATTAAGCTTTGGTTCATTTGAAAGGGAAAATGTTGGCGATACCCTTAAATTACAGATGACTGATGCGGGCAATAATATTGTATATGAAACAGATATTAATGTAGATGATATAACTGCAAACGAAACGTATACTGTAAATATGGACTATACAGTTACAATCCCAAAGGGTGCGGTGTGCTGTATAAGGTTTACATGCAGTTCAGATACTGTGCCATATGCTGTTGTACCAACGCTTAATACTACAAACAGGACAGACCCGAACACTTATATGTCAACACTGAAAATGCAGACACGTAAAAAATCATTAAATATTTCATATACATATTCGTATAGGCAGATATATCCCCTTATAGTCCTTATACTTGAATTTGTATTAATATTTATTATATGCTTTGAACGTATAACAGCTTATGCTGTATTTTACAGGAAGAAACGCAAAAAGCAGCTAAAGCGTGAGGAAAATGAAACCCATTATAAAAAAAGGCATAAGAAAGCAAAACATTTTATGGGCATAAGGGAATTAGTAATATACTGCCTTTCAGAGCCAAAAGCTGAGAAAAATATAAGAAGGTTTATGGTATTTTTCAACCCTCTTGTACTATTTATAATACTTGAAACCATGAACAGCACAATTTCAGGAATATACCCGAATGTATGGATTTTCACATGGATACTCCTGCTTGCTGTGCAATTTGTAATTTATGCCATTACAGGAAATATGTATACAGCAATGCTTATAATGGACGCTGTATTATTCCCGGCAGGGCTTGGCAACCTTTTTGTAATGAATGTAAGGGGCACACCGCTTCTTCCGGCAGATATCTTCGGGCTTGCAACTGCAACTGAAGTGGCCTCAACATACACGTTAAAATTCACACCCGCTGAATTTATAATGATACCTGCATTTATTATATGGATAATGCTGGTTATAAGACTGGGTGCCAGCACAAAGAAACAATTACGTAAAAATCCAAAAACAGGCATGTTCCGTAAGAAATTAATAAAACGTGGTGCACATATGGCAGCCGCAGCCGCTATATTTATTGTATTGTACAGCACAGGGCTTTTAGAGCTTTGTGGAATAAAAGACAGTGTATGGAATAAAGTGGCTTCATGTAAATCCAATGGTTTTTATATGAATTTCTTTATTAATTTAAGATACCTTAAAGTATTTGAACCATCAGGCTACTCACATGACAAGGTAGCACAGGTATTAAACAGCATAAAAGAGGGAAATAATATAACAACAGCAAGCGGTAGTGCCATAAACTTGCCAGAAACCAGGGAAACACTATACAACAGTGATTTTAAACCATGTAAGACACTGGATGGCAAAAAGCCAAATATAATATTAATAATGAATGAAAGCCTTGCGGACTTTTCACTTGTTGGTGATGTAAATTATAACAGGGACCCGTTGGAATATATACACAGCATGAAAGAAAATACAATAAAAGGGCTTGACTATGTATCCGTATTTGGCGCAGGCACAAGCAATTCAGAATTTGAAGCAATGACAGGCAACACAATGTCATTTTTCCCAAGCGGCTGCAATGTATACCAGCAGTTTATGCATGAAACCACCTACTCAATGCCATCATATTTAAAAAGCCTTGGTTACACATGCAATGCAATACATCCAAGCAGTGGTACAAACTGGAACAGGATTAACACATATAAAAGCATGAAATTTGACAGGTTTATAACTATTGAGGACTTTGCAAACCCTGAATATGTAAGGTATATAAGCGATAAAGAAAGCTATAAAAAGATTATTGAGCTTTATGAAGCACATGATAAATCTACACCAATGTTTATGTTTGATATGACAATACAGAACCACGGCGGATACCTTACTAATACAAACTGGGAAAACCCGGTTTATGTAGAGGGTTCATACTATAATGAAGCTAAAGAGTTTCTTTCAGCAACTAAGGTATCAGATGATGCCTTCAAATACCTTGTACAATATTTTGAAAAGCAGGAAGAACCTGTTATTATATGCATGTTCGGCGACCACTGGCCATCCATAGAAACAGGCTTCTATGAGGAACTGCTTGGAAAGCCGCAGAATGAATGGGAACTTGAAGATATACAGAAACGTTATGCCACACCATTTGTAATATGGGCAAACTATGATATAGAAGAAGGGGACAATGTAGTAATAGGCAATAACCTTGTAGAAAACCTTCTTCTCAAACAGGCAGGAATAGAACTTCCGCTTTATAACAAATATGTTGAAAAAGTTTCGGAAGATATACCAGTCCTTAATGTAAATGGGTATATGGATAAAACAGGTGTATGGCATAAATATGATTCAGACGAAACACAAGAAGAGGCAGAACTGCTTGATAATTATAAAATATTGCAGTACGGGTATTATAGTGACCCCGATAAAGATAAAATGTCGGAACTTTTTGGAATGGAGTAGTTTTGATGTTATTGAACGCAATGTTATTTAGTTAGGGGAAAAGGAAGTAAGTAAATTGAAATATTTAAAACAATTTTTAATAATTATATTTATATCATTTATTGGTGAGATATTAAAGGAGTTAATACCATTTCCAGTGCCTGCAAGTATTTACGGAATGATAATAATGTTTGCTGGTCTTATGACTGGTCTGGTTAAAGAGGAACAGGTAAGTGGTGCGGGGGATTTTTTAGTTGAGATAATGCCTGTAATGTTTATACCAGCGGCAGCAGGGCTTATGGATTCGTGGGGCATATTAAAGCCTGTACTTTTGCCAGTGGCTGTAATAACAGTTGCGTCCACCATAATAGTTATGGCAGCGTCTGGAAAGGTTACACAATTTATATTATTACATGGCAAAAAACATACATTGGAGAACTATAATGGAAAACTTTCTAAATAATTCAGTATTTTTTGGAGTATTCTTAAGCCTTGCCGCATATGGCACAGGCTTGTTTATTAAAAATAAATTCAAGCTTGCAATCTTTAATCCTCTTTTAATAGCTATTATTATAGTAATAGCTTTTTTAAAGCTGGCAGGCATAAAATACAGTATATATAATGATGGTGCAAAATATATAAGTTATCTTCTGACACCCGCCACAGTCTGTCTTGCAATACCATTATACAGGCAGGTATCTATATTAAAAAAGAACTGGAAAGCAGTAATGGCAGGAGTAACAACAGGCGTACTTTCCAGTATGGGAAGTGTGTTGTTAATGAGTGTGCTTTTTGGTATAACACATGAACAATATGTAACACTTCTCCCTAAATCAATAACAACAGCAATAGGAATGGGGGTTTCAGAAGAACTTGGCGGAATAACTGTAATAACAGTGGCAGTAATAATTATAACAGGTGTAATAGGAAATATAATAGCTGTTCCAGTCTGCAAAATGTTCCATATAACAGAACCCGTGGCAAAAGGAATAGGACTTGGTTCATCAGCCCATGCAATAGGGACAGTAAAAGCATTTGAAATGGGGGAAATGGAAGGGGCAATGAGCAGTCTTTCAATAGCAGTATCAGGGTTAATAACAGTACTAATGGCTTCTTTATTTGCCAAGTTTTATTAAACCACAATGCTCTAGCTACTTTTCTTTGACCACCTGTTTCTATATTTCTGTCTAAATGAAAACTGCCAGGCTTGATATCCTGTTGGGATAATACAGGGCAACTTGAAGTTAGTTAAGGACTTTAACAGGAAGTGTTTTTAAAATTAGCAAAGAGTAAATTAGCTGGCAAA
>DKYP01000085.1:12406-28743 GCA_002499945.1 Lachnoclostridium sp. UBA7097 | reverse complement strand
CTTCCAATGAACAAGCTGTACGGAGCCGCCGGTGCTTAAGTCCTGTATTAAATGCTTCAAAGAGGTTTTTCTTTGAAGCATAAGGACTTTATGCACCGTTGCGTGGGACGTCCAAGCGCAAGCGGGCTGTTCATGGAACACTTTGGAATTGCCAGCCCGCCACTTACTAAATTTAAAAACTTTTCCTTTATTAACCCAATACTTGCATTATCCCACCAGAACAGCCTGCATTAAAAGTATTGTTTATGTACCGGAAAAGTGTTATAATCATATAAAAAACAAGGAGGTACAATTTATGAGGAAGTTAGTAACTGCAGGATTATCCATTGCACTTGCAGGGACTTTACTTACAGGCTGCATGAAAATGGACAGTGATATAGCTGTGAATGATGATGGTTCTTGTATTTTAAGCACAGAAATCAATATAGAAAAAGATGCCATGCTTGAAACATATACCAGGCTTCTTAATGAAGATATGGGCGGCAGTGATGGTTTTACAAAAGACCAGGTTGCTGTTATGCTTGAAAACAATGGCATAAAACTTGTCAAAATAGATGATAAGGAATATTATAAGATTTCATCAGGCACAGCAGAAGCAAATAATAACAAGTTTGACAGTATAACAAATTACTATAAAAGCATTGTAGGCTTATTATACCAGACAGAGGATGATGTTTTAAGTTTATCTGAAACTTCTGTTACAATAAGGCAGCCAGCCAATGCAAACGCACTTGAGAGGGTCTTCCCGGGCGGTTTTGATATGGGCAGCTTTATGAAAGGAAAGGCACTGCGTGGCGCAGGTGAAGATTATGATGATTATAATGATGACGGGCTTGATAAGGTAGTACCATGGGATAATGGCGATAAGGATGAATATATTGATGATGATGACAATGATATAACAAATGACAATGGCATTATGGATGCCATTATGGGGCTTTTTGAGGACAGTGAATTTATGACAAGCCTTAAAACTGCAACTATGACATACAATGTTACATTTCCAACAAAGATTAAAGAAAGGTCATCTAATATTACATTATCAAATGATGACAGGACAATGTCTGTTACATTGCCTTTAGTTACTGACAGGAGTTATAATGAGTATGCAATATGTGAAAATGACATTGCTGCAACGGGTGCATTAAATGGCATTATGTATAATAAGTCTGTTACAGTTACTATCCCTGAAGGTGCAACAGCAGTTTTAAATGGCAGGGATGTTGGAAGTGGTACAATAAACTGTGACAGGACAGGTACATATAATTTCAAATTGTCAGATGGAAAAGGGACTACAGAAACACTTTGCTTTATAGTTGATACCAGTGCGCCTGTAATTTTAAGGCAGCAGGAGGCTGGCAAGGCGGAATTTAGTGATTTTTATAATGGACAGGAGGCTTTTTTTAGAAACGGGTATATTGCAATATATGATACAGAAAGCGGGGCAGCGGGTATTACTGTTGACAGCAATGATGTGTTTACGGATGCGGCTGTAAATATTGGCAGCAGTACGGATAAAAACAGCATGATTAGCTTATATTATATTTACAGCTTAAATACAGAGGCTTTGGAAGAGGGAAGCCATGTAATCAATGTGACAGATGCACTTGGCAATGAGGCAGAGGCAGAGTTTATAATTGACAGGACAAAGCCATCAGTAAAGGGTATTAAGGATGGCAAGACCTATAAAAAGGCTGTAAAAATAAAATTTTCTGACAAGAATGGCATAAAGTCAGCAACTTTAAATGGAAAGCCGTTCAGGAAAGGCAGCAAGACAAGCAAGAATGGAAGTTATATATTCAAAGTAACTGATAATGCAGGAAACGTTAAAGTAGTAAAGTTTAAGATTAAAAAATAAAATATATTTTGGAAGGACATATAAAATGCCACAGAGTGAAAGTAAAGAATTATTAGAAGCACTTGATGCAATGAAAAATGAAAAAAACAAGGAGAATGCAGAAAGGCTTACAAAACTGCTTGAAAAGATACAAGTATTTGTGCCAGCAGTTATGCCAGAGGATACAGACCCTGGTATTTTAAAAGAGATGTATGGAAAGCCAGATACCCCACAGCCTGTGCCGGAGGGTGCACGGCCTGTGCCATGTATATTGCAGAATGAAGCAGGGCAGAGGTTTTTCCCTATATTTACATCTAATGAGCAGATTAATATAGGGAAAGGCACTGAACAGTATCCTATTACTTTAAATATGCCATTTAAATCATGCCTTGATTTTATAGTACAGGTTAATGGTATTGAGGGTGCAGTGATTAACCCGTATTCCCACAATATTATAATGAATATAAACAGGGAAGAAGCACCTGCCGCACCTAAAGAGCCACAGCAAATCCAGATTTCAGAGCAGGAGTTCCATGCCCTTGTAAGAAGGCAGATGGAGTCTGCAATTCTTCCTGGCAGGATTTTTACAAAGGGTGAAGAGTTTATTGAAGATTTGTGCAACCGTAAGGGAGAATGCCTTGTGGAGTTTTTTGAAGAACCATATGCACAGGTTGGATGCCCTTATGAAGCGGATGATTATGATTTTATGACATTAAGGATAAGTGATACATTGCAGCTTACACGTATTTCAATGCCAGATGAAAATTTATATCCAGGTACTGCGGAAACTCTTTTTGTGACATGGAACCCGGAGGAGAAAAAGGCAGGATATTTTGGGATACTGAAAGCACCAAGGGGCGAATTTAACAAGCTTATGGAGATTACTTCTGAAGGGAAGGCAATAGACCATGGTGATGCGCCTGGTGAGGGAAATGAACTGCAAAGCATTATTGATATTGCAAGTGCTAAAAACGGCAGCAAATAGGTGAGGTGTAAAATATTTAATGATAATATATCTTATCCGCCATGGAAGGCAGTGCAGCCCGGACTGTAATGTAAATGTACCTTTGTCAAAGGAAGGACGGATGCAGGCGTGCCTTCTTGGCGAAAGGATGAAAAGGTATAATGTAGATGCGCTTTATTCAAGTACACTGGTACGTGCTGTGGAAACTGCAAAAATTGCGTTTGCATATAATAAGGAGCTGTCAGGCAACATACAGGTAAGGCAGGGGCTTGAAGAAGCAGATTTTGGCATACTTACAGGCCAGAAAGATGAAGTGGTAAAAAAGTTCTATAAAGAGTATTACCAGGAACAGCTTGATAAATTTGTAGAGGGCAGGGTGCAGCGCGGCACAGCATTAGAAGAAGTCAACGCATTTATTGGCGGTTTCTTCGTGCCGCCAGAGGAGATATGGTATCCTGAAGGTGAAAATGGTGCAATGGTGCTTGAACGCGTAATGCCTGTTTTAACAGAGTGGATAGAAAGCGGTAAAAAAAGTATTGCAGTTGTAACACACGGGGGCGTAATACGCATACTTCTTTGTTCATTATTTGGCGGTGACTTTGCCAGAAGACTTATGTTCGGGACTTCTCTTGAAAACTGCAGTATAACACAGCTGCACTATGATGAAGAAAAAAATGGTTTCTTCCTTGACAGGTTTAATGATTATGCACATATAGAAGAAAAACCAGAGTTACTAAGGGCAAATTTTGCAAAAGAAGCATAAAGGGATATTTTTATTATTGGGGGTTTATAATTATGAGGATAATGCCAGATAATGGTAAGGTTTCATATAGTGGCAGGATTGACTGGAGAAACCCGGAAGAGCCGGCTTTTGTTTATCCATGTACTTCTGCAAGGATAAGGTTTACAGGGAATAATTTAAGGATATGTGTAAGGAATAAAAGTGCATACTGGGATAACTACCTTGGCTGTATTGCTGACGGGGAACAGTATTCCATTCTTCTGCCAGGGAACGGTACTGCTTCTTTTGATATTGTATTACAGCCATCTGAAGATAATGAGCACAATGTTTTGTTCTTTAAAAGACAAGATGCCTGCCATGAGATGTCAATTCTCTGGTTTGAAACTGATGATGGCAGCAAGCTTCTGCCTCCGCCAGAAAAGCCGGCAAGGAAGATAGAAGTTTATGGTGATTCTGTATCAGCGGGTGAGGTTTCAGAAGCTGTGCAGTATACTGGAAAAGGAGACCCGGAGCATAATGGGGAGTATTCAAACAGCTGGTATTCTTATGCATGGATGACAGCCAGAAGGCTTGGTGCACAGATACATGATATTGCACAGGGAGGGATTGCTCTTCTTGATAATACGGGATATTTTAATGGTCCGGATTATGTTGGCATGGAAAGGGCATGGGATAAGATACATTATAACCCAGCACTTGGAGAACCGCTGCCATGGGATTTTTCAAAATATACGCCACATGTAGTTATTGTTGCATTCGGGCAGAATGATAATAATCCTGAAGATTATATGAAAGAGGATTACAACGGGGATAAGGCAGCAAGGTGGAGAGGGCATTATAAAGCCTTTCTGGCAGGATTAAGGGAAAAGTACCCGGAAGCATATATTATCTGTTGTACAACTCTTTTGGAGCATGATGTTTCATGGGATAATTCCATAGAAGAAGTTGTAAAAAGCATAAGTGACAGCAAAATATCACATTATATGTTTAAACGCAATGGATGCGGCACACCAGGGCATTTAAGGATAAAGGAAGCAGAAGAAATGGCAGGTGAATTGTGTACATACATAGAAAGCCTTGGCATTAACTGGTAAAAAGCAAAGCCCCATAGTATTACCTGCTGTGGGGCTGTATTATATATTATGTTGTTTTAACCAGTGATGAAAGCTGTAGTTTTACATAATTGCACCAAAACGGGTTTGTTATATTAACTGTTTCATCTGGCAGTGCATAAAAGCAGATTTTATCACGGTATGTAATATAAAACTGCATATTGTAGTTTTCTGGCTGGCACAGTGTTATTGATGGGATAAACAAGCCTTCTTTTTGGCGGTAACAGTCCTTAGCTGCTGCTCTCTTATATTTCTTGCCAGTATTCTGGCTGTTTTTCTGGAAAAGGCTTTTATGTATTACTTTATCTTCTTCTTCAATGTAATAATAATTCTTATAATCAGGGTAAAAATATTTTAAATTCCCATAAAATAAAGGAACTGACAATATGGCAGTGTCTTTTTCAAGTTCTATATAAAGTTCCCCGGCAGAAATTGTTTCTTCCCTGCTTGAAGGAAATGGTTTTATTATGGTGGCTTTTTTAGGGACTGGTATGTTATGGCTAAAAGATATATTAATGCACTTTCCCTGCCTGCTGCCAGGAGTTATATTTGTTATGGCAATGCCGTTTACGCTGGAAAATAAGCTGCGGTATGCAAGTATGCTGCATACATCAAGCATATATTTTATATCATCATGGTTATGCAGCAGCAGAAGCCCTTCAAGTTCTGGCGCTTTGCCATTTGCAATGGTTTTATACTGCATATACTGGGAATATACAGGTATGAGCTGCCCGCCGTCATACTGGTCTTTGCGCATTATGCCAAGCCACCTCTCAAGTGCAGCCTGGCTGGCTTTTGGTATTGACAGCAGTTTCTTTAAAGGGCGTATAAGGGCAAGTATATCTATAGAGTAAACCCCTTCTGTGTCATTTAGTATGGACATACAGTAGCTGTCTGGTTTTATGCCATGTTTTTCACATTTATTTAATATATAGGGGATATCAAAAGTTCTTCCATTAAAATGGTATAAATATTTGTATCTGCCAAGTATCTCTAAAAAGGATTTGATAATTTCTGCTTCACTTTTGTAATTATCTGCAAAAAACTGCTTAAGTTTCCATGAACCGCACTTTCCATCAAAAAACATTGCCCCAATCATATAGAGGGAAGAGGCTTTTGGTGAAAGGCCGGTTGTTTCTATATCAAAAAATAATATTTCTTCTTTATCCTGTGGGAATGTATAATTAAACGCAGGTGGCGTTATAATGCTGTCTATAATCTTCATATCTTCCTCCGGTTGAAAAGTCCTGCTCGTAATATACTATAAATTTTAAAAAGTTGCAACAAAATACATGATAAGTTATAATGACATACAAGGCTGTTTATGGTCTGGGAAAATAATTGGAATGTACAGAAAGGCAGGCTGGATTAATGGAAAAATTTTTTAACCAGGATGCGGCATATGAGAAATGGGACAGAAAAAACAAAAATAAGGGACAGGATAATTACTTTGAGGAAGAAGAGAACAAAAGCTACCTTAAAGGGCTTAAAGGCAGGGTACAGAATAATTTAAGCGGGTTTTTAAGGATAGTGCTTACTGCACTTATGGTTCTTATACAATGTGTATTTATAATTGTTCTTCCGTTTTTCCTGCAGAGTGTGACAGTGTATTTTTATTTTATATGGGAGATTACATCTGTCATTGTTATTGTGGCACTTGTAAACCGCAACCAGAGCCCGTCATACAGGCTGGCATGGATTTCTATAGTTATGCTGCTGCCACTAAGCGGTTTTATTATGTTTTACCTTTGGGGGCGTGACAGAAGCGGCAAGCGCAAGCTTGACCAGCATATACTGCGGCAGATATCATATGGCAGCCAGTTTTTAATACAGGATGAAGACGTTTATCTTGATTTTATCTCGGAAAACCCTGTACCTGGACGTATGGTAAAATATATGGAGAATGAGGGTTTCCCGCTTACTGGCGGCAATGCAGTTGATTTTTATCCTATGGGTGAAGAGGTATTTGAAGAAATATTCAGGGATTTGGAGAAGGCAGAGAAGTTTATTTTAATTGATTTCTTTATTGTGGCAGAGGGTGGTATATGGGATAAGATGCATGAAATACTTAAACGCAAGGTGGAAGAAGGTGTTGAGGTAAAATTCCTGTATGATGATTTTGGGGCTGCAATAAGGACACGTAAGTATTTTAAACAGATTCTGGAGCATGAGGGGATTGAAACAAGGGTTTTTAACCCAATCCATAAATATACAGGCGAGCTTTATATGAATTACCGCTCACACCAGAAAATACTTGTAATTGACGGGGAGATTGGGTATACAGGGGGATTTAACCTTGCAGATGAATATGCAAACCTTATTGAAAGGTTCGGGGTCTGGAAGGACACAGGAATACGTGTAATGGGTGAGGCAGTCTGGGGGCTTACTGTGGTTTTCATGCAAATGTGGGAAGCATCAGAAAAGACGGACAAGCATGTTGATTACCTGAAGTATAAAGCAGTATTTCCACGTAAATGTGGGAATATATTCTGCCAGGTTATTTCAGACGGGCCTGCCAATAACCCGGATAACCCAATAGAAAGCATTTACAACCAGATGATGGTATATGCTGATAAATATTTATATATAACAACACCTTATCTTATAATAGAAGATTATATGAAAATGTCACTTATAGAGGCGGTAAAACGTGGGGTTGATGTAAGGATTATTACTCCTGCCATTCCTGACAAGAAGAATGTTAAGCTGCTTACTAACTATAATTATGGTCCTCTTCTAAGGGAGGGTGTAAGGATATATGAATATACACCTGGATTTATCCATGCTAAGCAGATACTTACTGAAAATTCTGTTATAATAGGAACTATAAATATGGATTACAGAAGTTTTTACCTGCATTATGAAAATGGTGTATGGATGTCAGGAAAGGAAATACAGGAGGCTGTAAGGGAAGATTTCTTTAAGACTTTTGAGATAAGCAAAGAAATAACATATGAAGAATGGATGAACCGCCCACGCAGGTGGAAAGTGGTGCAGCCGCTGTTAAATCTTTTCTCAACTCTTTTTTAAAAAAGTATTAATACACTATATTATTTCCGCCGCCAGCCAAGGGCGGCGGCATGGAGGGATTTTATGATATATACAAATGTTTGCAAGCACTGCCACAAAATATTTAAGTCCAAAATAAAGACAATGTGCTGTAAGGAATGCAGGGACAAGGATTCTGACAAGTTAGATGATATTGTGCAGTACCTTAAACTTTACCCTAACAGTAACGCATTGCAGATATCAGAAGAACTTGGGATACATCCATATGTTATAATTAAATATATGGAAGAAGGCTGGCTTGGGAAAGCATATGGGGAATTTTCAAAGCTTCCTGACTGATGTGGCAGGAAATATTTAGAAAGGCAGTTATTAGCATGATTAATTATATTAAAGGAAAGCTGGCTGGTGTTACGGGAAACAGCATTATTGTGGAAAATGGCGGCATAGGGTATGAAATATTTGTCCCGGTGCCTGCCGCCTTGAATGTATGGCAGGCAGGGGACGAAGTAAAGGTTTATACGTATATGCAAGTACGGGAAGACCATGTACAGCTTTTTGGGTTTATGGATAAGGACGGGCTTGAGTTTTTTAAACTGCTTATTACTGTAAGCGGGATAGGCCCTAAAGGTGCACTTGGGATACTTGGGGCAATGGATACGGACAGTTTAAGGTTTGCAGTCCTTGCAAATGATGCAAAGACTATTGCCAAAGCACCTGGCATAGGGATTAAAACTGCGGGCAGGCTTATACTTGAACTTAAAGATAAGCTTGCTGCAAAGGAAGTAACAGACGCGGCACTGGCACGTGGTGAAGAGGGCGCAGGGGGTTCTGGTGATGAAGCAGCAAGGCAGATGGTTTCTGATGCTGCTGAGGCACTGTCAGCGCTTGGCTATCCCCCTGCGGAAGCAATGAAAGCTGTAAGAAGTGTTGACAGCAGTACATATACAACAGTTGAGGAACTTTTAAAGTTAAGCCTTAAGAATTTATGAAAGGATATGTCCATGTTATGTCTAAGAGAACGATTACTACTGAATTTACTACAGAAGATGCAGGGATTGAAACCAGTTTAAGGCCTAAGTTCCTTAAGGATTATATAGGGCAGGAGAAGGTTAAGAGAAACCTTGAAATATACATAGAGGCTGCAAGGCAGAGAAAAGATTCCCTTGACCATGTGCTTTTATATGGCCCGCCGGGTCTTGGCAAAACTACACTTGCAGGGATTGTCGCAAATGAAATGGGGGTTAATATAAAGGTGACAGCAGGGCCTGCTATTGAAAAACCTGGCGAAATGGCAGCAATCCTTAATAACCTCCAGGATGGTGATGTGCTTTTTGTGGATGAAATACACAGGCTGAACAGGCAGGTGGAGGAAGTCCTTTACCCGGCAATGGAAGATTATGTTATAGATGTAGTTATAGGAAAAGGCGCTTCTGCACGTTCAATACGCCTTGAACTGCCTAAGTTTACGCTTATAGGTGCAACTACGCGTGCCGGTATGCTTTCAGCACCTTTAAGGGACAGGTTCGGGGTTGTAAACAGGCTGGAATTTTACACTGAGGAGGAACTGTCGGAAATTATTAAAAATTCCGCAGATAAGCTTGAAGTTGTAATTGAGGAGGAAGGCGCAGCAGAGCTTGCCAGAAGGTCGAGGGGCACGCCAAGGCTTGCCAACCGCCTGCTTAAACGTGTCAGGGACTTTGCACAGATAAAATATGATGGTAAAATTACAAAAGAAGTAGCAGATTTTGCACTTGACCTTTTAGAGGTTGATAAATCAGGGCTTGATAATACAGACAGGCTTATATTAAAAACACTTATAGAAAACTTCGGCGGCGGTCCTGCTGGTGTTGATGCGCTTGCAGTTTCCATTGGTGAGGATGCAGGGACACTTGAAGATGTATATGAACCATATCTTGTACAGAAAGGGTTTATATTAAGGACGTCAAGGGGGCGTGTGGCATCTGGTGCGGCTTACAGCCATTTTGGCATAAAAAAGCAGGAAAATTAATTCCTGCAAATAGCTATATAAATTTAAGCAGTTCATCATGCAGCATCTTTGCACGCTGCTGCCATGTATGGTTTATAATTGCATATCCAAATGCCTCCTTCTGTATCATTTCCATCTGGCTTTTATCATTTAAAAGGCTGTTTACAATAAACGGGAGCATTTCAAG
Organism: Lachnoclostridium sp. UBA7097; assembly: GCA_002499945.1. Taxonomy (GTDB): domain Bacteria; phylum Bacillota; class Clostridia; order Lachnospirales; family Lachnospiraceae; genus Butyribacter. Next base: position 18,905 of record DKYP01000085.1, on the reverse strand, counting down.
CTGTCTTAAATCATAGAATACGACATTTTTATTTGGCGAAAGTATTTCATCAATATACTGGCTGTGGTCAGTTAAACATACTGCGCCATTCAGCATAGAATTAAATATACGGTCATGTGCCCCGTCTTTAAACCATGGCATTACATTAAGGGAAATTTTGCCCTGTGATATGGCTTTAAGGCATTCTTCGGAAGTGGTATAAGATGTATATGTAAGGTTTTCTGGATGCCTGCATTTTAAGCGGTCCCAGCCATTGCCAACACAGTGTACTTTTAAACCGTTGTCAATAAGCTCCTTGACTGCCAGGCCCCTGAAATAGAATCTTATATATGTATCTATAAATATCATGTTTGGCAATGTTTCACGCAGCTGTTCTTTGGTTGTGCCCGGGATTTCCTGGCAGATATGGCGTTCAATAACCTCTTCACATGGCTGGCCAGGGTCTGATATAAGGTCATCTAGTATTTCATTATAAAAATCGGCATATTCATCGCCATTGCGCATAATATACTGGTCAAACTCTTCAGGGGGTGTATAGTTGCCTGTGAAAATAATGTTATATGGACGGCTGCCAATATCCCTGAAACTGCCATCAGGGTAAAGAGGTGTACCGCCAAGCGGCAGAAACATCCCACGCTTAATATCAGGGTAATATTTCTTAATGTATTTATCGTGGTACCTGTCTATTGATACCTCATAATAGATACGTGGGATTATATCGAGCAGTTCAGGATAATAAAACGGATGGTCTACAACTATATTTACACATGGGATTTTCTTTTTATCCCATACAGATATACCATTGACGTCAAAAAGTGATGTTTCATAATGTATTCCGTCAAAATTAAAAGTGACAAGGATTGTATCATATGAATCTGCAAACTTACAAAGGGCTTCGGCACTTTCTTCTTCCATTGACTGGTCGAACATAAAGGTTTTATATCCAAGTGATTCAAAGCCCTTTTTTAACTGGTATGAAAAATATTCAAGCGTTTCAGTGCCGCCAGCCATTAATACAATCTTATGTCTCATAAAATATTTCCTCCCTGAAATATAAATGTATTATTACTTGTAAAGCATACCCACAATTCCATTATAACAGAAAATTTGTGCAGTTGCTATATATACTTGTGAAATAATTTAATTTATAATAAAATAAAGTGACAGGGTATGTCTGGTATTTTTATGTATAGGCACAGGCAATGGTTATATGTTATAATATAAAGAAAAGAAAGGATTTTATATATGAAAATAAAATTTACTAAAATGCAGGGATGTGGCAATGATTATGTATATGTAAACTGTATGGAAGAAACCATTAATAATCCTGGTGAGGTGTCACGTTATGTAAGTGACCGGCATTTCGGGATTGGTTCTGACGGGCTTATTTTAATCTGCCCGTCCGTGGTGGCGGATTTCAGGATGGCTATGTATAATGCTGATGGTTCTGAAGGGAAGATGTGTGGCAATGGGATACGCTGTATTGCAAAGTATGTCTATGAACACGGGCTTACAGACAAGGAACAGATATCCATTGAAACAAAAAGCGGCATTAAATACCTTGATTTAACTGTAAAGGATGGGAAAGTATGCCTTGTAAAAGTGGATATGGGGGCACCTGTTTTAAAGCCAGAGGAAATCCCCGTAGTGGCAGATAAGGGGACAGATACTTTTATAGACCAGCCGGTATGTATAGATGGCAGTGAGTATAAGATTACATGCGTTTCTATGGGAAACCCTCATGCTGTTATATTTGTGGATGATACTAAGAACTTCGCTGTAAGCAAGTACGGGCCTTTGTTTGAAAAACATACTTTATTCCCTGACAGTGTTAATACGGAGTTTGTACAGGTAATAAGCCGCAATGAAATAAATATGCGTGTATGGGAGCGCGGTTCTGGTGAAACGCTTGCATGTGGTACTGGCACATGTGCGGCTATTGTTGCATGTGTACTAAATGGCAGGACGGATTGTGAAGTAACAGTACATCTTTTAGGAGGGGATTTATTTATAAAATACGACAGGGAAAATGAAACTGTGTGGATGACAGGACCTGCGGAAACTGTGTTTGATGGTGAGATTGAAATAAATGGTTAAGAGGGGGATTTGTTAATGAAACTTGCTGGTTTGCTTAAAGACATGGATTACCAATGTATACAAGGTACAGAAGATATAAGCGGAATAGAGGTTTCTGGCATTGTATATGATTCAAGGAAAGTATCAGAAGGGGATTTATTTGTATGTATAAGCGGTGCAGTATCAGACGGGCATGATTTTGCAATGGATGCAGTGGCTAAAGGCGCCCTGGTGCTTGTAGTTGAAAAGCCTGTTGAAGTGCCAGGCAATGTAATTGTAATTAAGGCAGAGGACAGCCGTATTGCACTTGCTAAGCTCTCAGCAGCGTATTTTGGCCACCCTGCAGAAGAACTCACAACAATAGGCATTACAGGTACTAAGGGAAAGACTACTGCAACATATATGATGCGCTCTATCCTTGAAGCTTCCGGCATTAAGACAGGGCTTATTGGCACAATTGAAACTATTATAGGCAGTGAAACAATCCCTTCATCAAATACTACACCTGAATCATATGTTATACAGGAAACTTTCAGGAAAATGGTCCAGGCAGGGTGCAAATGTGTTGTTATGGAGGTTTCTTCACAGGGGCTTATGCTCCACAGGACAGATGGCTTTACATTTGATTATGGTATATTTACAAACCTTGCACCAGACCATATAGGGCCTGCCGAGCATAAAGACCTTGCAGATTATATTTATTGCAAAAGCCTTTTATTCAGGCAATGTAAACATGGTATTTTTAACGCAGATGACAGCCATCTTGGAGAGATATTAAAGGGGCATACATGTGATGTTGAAACATATGGTTTCGCAGAAAATGCGGATATAAGGGCTTCGTCAGTGCACCTCTTTGAGAAGCAGGGCACACTTGGCGTAAGATACCATATGGATGGCATTATGGAAATGGATGTAGAAATTGATATACCTGGCAAATTTAGTGTGTATAATTCCATGACAGCAATTTCAATATGCAGGCATTTTGGTGTTTCTAATGAAACAATATTAAAATCCCTTGCACAGGTACGTGTAAAGGGCAGGGTGGAACTTATAGATGTATCACCAAAGTTTACTGTTATGATAGACTATGCACATAATGCAATGAGTTTACAGAGCCTGTTAGAAACACTTAGGGAATATAACCCGGCAAGGCTGGTATGCCTTTTTGGGTGTGGCGGTAACCGTTCAAGGGAAAGGCGCTTTGAAATGGGTGAGGTATCCTCAAAACTTGCAGATTTGACAATAGTTACATCAGATAACCCACGTAATGAAGAACCAGAAGCAATTATTGAAGATATTGTAACAGGCGTAAAAAAAGCAGATGGAAAGTATGTTACAATTACAGAAAGACCTGCTGCCATACGTTATGCCATTGAAAATGCAAAAGAGGGCGATGTAATTGTGCTTGCAGGCAAAGGCCATGAAGATTACCAGGAAATCAAGGGGAAAAAGTACCATATGGATGAGAGGGAACTTGTCGCAGATGTAGTGCGTGACGGCAATTTCATTAAATAATAACAACATGGGGGATTTACATGGTATTTGCTGATATAATTATTGATATATCTGTTAAAAGCCTTGATAAGACTTTCCAGTACAGGGTCCCGGAGAAACTGGAGAATGAAGTGGAAACAGGCTCGCTTGTGCTTGTGCCCTTTGGTAATGGCAACAGGCAGCTTAAAGGGTATGTTGTAAACTTAACAGATACACCAAGATTTGATATATCAAGGACTAAAAGCATTACAGGAATTGAAAAGCAGGGCGTGCCAGTGGAATCACACCTGCTTTCGCTTGCAGGCTGGATTAAGAAAAATTATGGTGCATCAATGAATGATGCAATTAAGGCTGTAATGCCTGTAAAAAAAGAAGTAAGGGAGCAGGCTGTAAGGACAGTTTTCCCACTTATGGACAAAGAGAAGCTTGAAGGATTTGCCATGCAGTTTGAAGCTAAGCATAATACAGCAAGGGCAAGGGTTTTAAGATGTCTCCTCGGGCTTAATGGTGAAATGTATTATAACGGTGTGGATTACAATTATATCACCAAAGAACTTAAATGCCCGAAGTCTGTACTTGACGGATTAGGGCAGATGGGGATTATAAAGACTGGTGCTGCAAAGAAGTACCGCAACCCTGCCCTGCTGGAAGGCAACCCTGCCCACAGGGCAGAAGAAAGGCATGTACTTAATGAAGAACAGCAGTATATTACCGACACAGTTTTATCTGAATATTCAGATGGTATCAGAAATACTTATTTAATACATGGTGTTACAGGCAGTGGCAAAACAGAAGTTTATATGAATATAATCGAGGGCGTGCTTTCATATGGGAAGCAGGTAATTGTGCTTATACCAGAAATCGCACTTACATTCCAGACAGTAAACAGGTTCTACAAGCGTTTTGGGGAAAGGGTATCAGTTATCCATTCAAGGCTCTCAGCTGGTGAAAGGTATGACCAGTTTATAAGGGCTAAAGAGGGGCTTGTGGATATTATGATAGGTCCACGTTCCGCACTTTTTGTACCATTTAAGAACCTTGGGCTTATAGTAGTAGATGAGGAGCATGAAACAAGTTACCAGAGTGAAACCCCTCCAAAGTACCATGCAAGGGAAGTTGCAGTACAAAGGGCTGGAATGCTTGGCGCAAGCGTACTGCTTGGTTCTGCAACACCGTCACTTGAAGCTTATTACAGGGCCAGGAAAGGCATATACAGGCTTTTTACCCTTAAAAAACGTGCTGGCGGGGCGCATCTCCCGAAAGTACATATAGTAGATTTAAGGGAAGAATTTAAAAATAAGAATTATTCAGTATTTAGTGGAAAATTAACTGCACTTATAGAAGAAAGGCTAAAAAAACATGAACAGTCAGTTATATTTATAAACAGGCGCGGGTATGCAGGATTTATTTCCTGCCGCCAATGCGGTGAAAGCATAGGCTGCCCGCACTGCTCTGTATCCCTTAAGCCACATATGCATAAAGGCGTTGTTGACAGGCTCAAATGCCATTTCTGCGGATATGAAATACCAGTGCCGGATGCCTGCCCGTCATGTGGTTCTAAATATATAGGCACATTCGGGATTGGGACACAGCAGGTTGAAGAAGCTGCCAGAAAGCTTTTTAAAGGTGCACGTATATTAAGGATGGATGCGGATACAACAGGCGGCAAGGAAGGACATAGCAAAATCCTTTCACAGTTTGCAAATGGCGGGGCGGATATACTTATAGGCACACAGATGATTGTAAAAGGGCATGATTTCCCAAATGTAACACTTGTAGGGATAATAGCTGCTGACCTTTCACTTAATGCAGGTGACTACAGGGCAGCAGAACGCACATACCAGCTTGTGGCACAGGCAGCAGGCAGGGCAGGCAGGGGAAATAAAAAAGGCGAAGTTGTATTGCAGACATACCAGCCAGCCCACTATAGCATAGTGCATGCAGCAAACCAGGATTATGAAAGTTTTTACAAACAGGAGATATCTGTAAGAGAGATGTTGCAATATCCGCCAGTTTCAAATATACTAGGTGTGTTAGTGTTTTCAGAAAATGAAGAAAGTGCTTTAAAGCTTGCATCAGTTATTTCAGAAATAGCAGAACAGTACCAGGATGTTACAGTTCTAGGCCCTGCGGATGCACCAGTGGCAAAAGCAAAAGATATTTACCGTAAAATGGTTTATGGCAAATGCATGGATTATGGCACGCTTTGTTCTGTAAAAGACTGTATAGAAGCTTTTAAAGAGCAGGACACAGAATATAAGGACTGTGGAATAAATTTTGAATTTAATATTATCAGATAAGAGAGGGTTATTATGGCTATTAGGAAGATAAGGACAATAGGTGATGAAATACTTGAGCATGTTACTAAACCAGTTAAATTTATAACACCACGTACAGCAATTCTTATAGGTGATATGCTTGATACAATGTATGAATCAGGGGGCGTAGGGCTTGCTGCACCACAGGTTGGTGTGCTTAAACAGATAGTAGTAATAGATGTAACTGAGGAAGGCAATGAGCCAATAGTTCTTATAAACCCTGAGATAATTGAACTTTCTGGCGAACAGACAGGGCAGGAAGCATGCCTTAGCGTGCCGGGCAAAGCGGGTGTTGTTACAAGGGCCAATTATGCAAAAGTAAAGGCATATGACCAGCATATGAAAGAAATAATTGTAGAGGGGGAGGACTTGCTGGCAAGGGCATTACAGCATGAAATAGACCACCTTTCAGGGATTTTATATGTATCAAAGGTAGAAGGGGACCTTGTAGATGCTTCAGTGCAGGACAGGAGGTAAATCCAGGATGTGGGGATGACATTTAGTTAGGAATGTATCTAAATTTAGTAATGATGGGCTGGCAATTCCAAAGTGTTCCATGAACAGCCCGCTTGCGCTTGGACGTCACACGCAACGGCGCATAAAATCTGAAA
>DKYP01000085.1:0-12070 GCA_002499945.1 Lachnoclostridium sp. UBA7097 | reverse complement strand
GGAAGCACATTTGGAATTTGCCAGGTGGCATACATTTTGGCAAGTTGTAAAAGCGTTTCTTTTTAAAATTCCTAGCTAAATGACATTTGAGTGCCAACATCCATTCTGTCCTGGATTTACCTGAAATGAAATGCATTTAGCGGGTGTATATTGCCTGGCAAATTTCAAAGTGACACCAGCGTTCAAATGTATACAAAATAGTTATGCGGACAAACATATTGGTAAATAAATGCTTATAAAATCAGTTTGTTTACAAATTGTCCATTATGCATTTGTCCTGGTAATTCCAAGGTGTCACCTGGCAAAGCAGCAAGCTAAAATAAAACGCTTGTGCACAATGTCATTTAATTAAGGGGTTTAACTGCCAAAGAGCAGATTAGCTGGCAAATTCCAAATGTGCTTCCAATGGACGGCTGTACGGAGCCGCTGGTGCTTAAGCCCTGTATTTTAGGGCTTTATGCATCCATTGCGTGCGACGTCCAAGTGGGAACGTGCCTGTCCATGGAACACTTTGGAATTGCCAGCCCTGTGATATTTTAATTTACACTCCTTTTAATTTAATGATATTGCATACAAGCCGAAGCGTGCCATGCATGGGACACTTTGGAATTGCCAGCCCACAAAACTGGCATTATAAGGAGGGAATTTATGAGGATTGTTTTTATGGGTACCCCGGATTTTGCGGTGGATACTTTTAACTGCCTTGCTGCAAGCAGGCATGAAATCATTGCTGTTGTTACACAGCCAGATAAGCCGAAGGGCAGGAGCGGGAAGACTTCCCCGCCGCCTGTGAAGGAAGCCGCCATTAAGTTTATGGAGGGTTCTGGCAGGAATATTAAGATATTGCAGCCTGCAAAGGCAAGGGAACAGTGGTTTATTGATGAATTAAAAAGCATTAACCCTGATGTCGCCATAGTTGTTGCATTTGGGCAGATACTCCCGCCAGAGGTGCTCTGTATACCAAAGTATGGCTGTATTAATGTACATGCTTCACTTCTTCCAAAACTACGTGGTGCAGCACCTATACAATGGGCTGTTATTAATGGTGAGAAGGAAAGTGGTGTTACCATTATGCAGATGGATGAAGGGCTTGATACAGGTGATATGCTTCTTGTAAGGAAATATATCTTAAGCCCGGATGAAACTGGCGGAAGCCTTTTTGAAAGGCTTGCAGGTTTTGGCGGCCCTATGGTGCTTGATGTCCTTGATATGGCAGAAAATGGCACTTTAAAACCGGTCCGGCAGGATGGCAGCCAGCATACGTATGCCAAAATGCTTAAGAAAGAGATGGGGCATATAGATTTTAATGCACCAGCAGAGGATATAGAAAGGCTTATAAGGGGCTTAGACCCATGGCCTGGCACTTTTACCCGTATCCATGGAAAGACCCTTAAGATATGGAAGGCGTCTGTTATTTCCAAAGAGGGTGCAGCAGAAAATGGAGTAGATATAAATGAAGAAATTTCTGCTGGTACTGTTGCCTCTGTAAATAAAAATGATATAATTGTAAAGACAGGAAATGGGTATCTGGCGGTTACTTCATTGCAGCCAGAAGGAAAGAAAAGAATGGATACAGGGGCATTTTTAAGAGGATATAAGATAGAAAAGGGAGAAAAGTTTGAATAAGGACAGTGGAAATATACGTGCATATGCCCTGGATATCCTTATGGAAGTTATGGAAAACGGGGCATATTCAGATAAAGCGCTCCATAGCGTTTTAGACAGTGGTGTTATTCCAGATAAAAGGGACAGGGCTTTTCTTTCAAGGCTTTGCACCGGCACGGCTGAGCGGGTACTAACCCTTGATTATATAATTAACTGTTTTGCAAGTATTAAAACTATTAAAATGAAACCTGCCATAAGAAATATACTGCGCATGTCAGTGTACCAGCTGTTTTATATGGAACAGGTACCAGAAAGCGCTGTATGCAATGAGGCTGTAAAGCTTGCGGTTTCACGTGGTTTTAAGGGGCTAAGGGGCTTTGTGAACGGTGTGTTAAGGAGTATTATACGTGGAAAGGATAGTATAAGGTATCCTTTGCGCAGGGATGGTTTTATACCATATGCTTCCATAAAATATTCCATGCCGGAATGGATTGTGGAGAAGCTCTGCTGTTTGTATGGTGAAGAAATAACAGAGAAAATATTAGATACATTTATAAATGGGGAGAAGTTTGTTACATTGAGATGTAACCTTTCCAAATCAGATGTATCTGGAATAACAGGACTGCTTAAGGCAGACAGTGCAGGTATAAATATAAAAGAAGGAAGTTTTTTTAAATATGCATTAAGGATAAAAGGGTTTGGGAGCCTTTCTTATTTAAGGGCATTTAAGGAAGGGCTTGTGCAGGTACAGGATGAAAGTTCAATGCTTCCTGCTGCCATTGCACGTATAAAGCCAGGCAATACAGTTATTGACCTGTGTGCAGCGCCAGGTGGCAAGACGCTTCACGTGGCAGACCTTTTAAATGACACTGGCAGGGTGGTTTCGTGTGATATCTCTTCTAATAAGACGAAGCTGTTATATGATAACATAAAAAGGACTGGCTTTACGAATATAGATGTATATGAAAATGATGCACGTGTATACAGAAAAGAATGGGAAGGGATGGCAGATGTTGTTATTGCAGACCTCCCATGTTCGGGACTTGGTGTTTCTGGCAGGAAGTGTGATATAAAATACAAGACAAAGCCTTCAGATATAAAGGAACTTGCTATATTACAAAGGGAAATCCTTGAAAATGCAGCAAGGTATGTAAAACCTGGCGGAAGGCTTGTATACAGCACATGTACGGTAACACATGAAGAGAATACTGGAAATTACAGATGGATATGTGATAACCTCCCATTTGAAAGTGAGGACATAGAAGAAGTGCTTCCAGAGTGCCTTAAAGGCATGACAGGGCATAACGGCTATATACAGGTGCTGCCGCATATGGCAGGCACAGATGGCTTTTTTGTGGCTTCATTTATAAGAAAAACAGGACGGTGGTAAATTGGCAGAGAAACTTTTGGTTAAAAAAGATATAACAAGTTTTAACCTGGATGAATTAAAGGAATATATTATAAGCACAGGGGAAAAGGCTTTCCGTGCCGTACAGCTTTATGAATGGATACATAAAAAACTTGTACAGTCATTTGATGAAATGTCTAATATCCCAAAAAACCTGCGTGAAAGGCTTTGCAATGAGTGTTTTATAGAAAGTGTACGTATTGCAGGGAAGCAGGTGTCAAAAGATGGCACAACAAAGTTTTTAATGGAGCTTCCTGATGGTAATAAGGTTGAGAGTGTGCTTATGAAATACAGGCATGGCAACAGTGTGTGCATTTCCACACAGGCAGGATGCCGCATGGGATGCCGTTTCTGTGCGTCAACTGTTGGGGGCTTAATAAGAAACCTGGCACCGTCTGAAATGCTTGGACAGGTCTATTGCATACAGCGTGCCACAGGGGAAAGGGTTTCTAATGTTATACTTATGGGAATTGGCGAGCCGCTTGATAATTATGATAATGTCCTCCGGTTTATAAAGATGCTTTCTGATAGCAACGGGATTAATATAAGCCAGAGAAATATAACGCTTTCAACATGCGGGCTTGTGGAAAACCTTATAAAGCTTGCAGATGAAGGGCTTGCTATAACAGTTGCGGTATCACTCCATGCCCCGTCTGACAGTTTAAGGCAGAAGATAATGCCTGTTGCCATGAAATACCAGATATCTGGTATAATAGATGCATGCAGGTATTATATAGAAAAGACTGGCAGGAGGATAACATTTGAATACAGCATAATGGAGGGCATAAATGACGGGGAAGAAAATGCCATAAAGCTTGCATCCCTTTTAAAAGGGTTAAACTGCCATGTAAACCTTATACCACTTAATCCTGTAAAGGGACGCATGGGAAGCAGGCCAGACAAGTGCGGGATACAGCAGTTTAAATTAATGCTTGAAAAAAAACATATAAATGTTACTATTAGAAGAGAGATGGGCAGTGACATAGATGCTGCCTGTGGCCAGTTACGTAATAAGGACAAAGGAGGGAAACTACATGAAAGCATATGCGAAAAGTGACGTTGGAAGAAAACGCCAGGTAAACCAGGATTATTTCTATTGTAGTGACGGTCCGGCTGGTAGTTTCCAGAACCTGTTAATAGTTGCGGACGGAATGGGAGGCCATAAGGCTGGAGACCATGCCTCGAAACTTTGTGTGGAAAACATGGTAAAATCAATATCAGAAAACAAGCACAACACACCTGTTACAGTATTAAATGAGGCAGTTATGGAAGCAAACAGTGCTGTCTACAAAGAGGCAATGGAAAATCCACAGTATAAGGGCATGGGTACTACCATAGTGGCATGTACACTCCAGGAACATACTTTATATATAGCCAATATAGGCGATTCACGTTTATACTTAATAAGTGACGGGATAAAACAGATTACAAGCGACCATTCACTTGTGGAAGAAATGGTAAAAAATGGAAATATAACAGAAAGCGAAGCAAGAATCCACCCGCAGAAAAACATTATAACAAGGGCGCTTGGGATAGAAGAAGAAGTAAGGGCGGATTATTTTGAAATATCAGTAGAAACATCAGATATTGTACTTATGTGTACAGACGGGCTTACTAATATGATAGAAGATGATGATATTGAATATATTGTGAAGCACAGCAGCTCTATTGAAAAAGCTGTTAGTTCACTTGTGGCAAAAGCAAATGAAAACGGGGGGTATGATAATATTACCGTTATTCTTGCAGAAATAGATTAAATAATGTTACACTAAATAATGCCATAATGGCAGAATGGAGGATGTAATGGTTAGTCCTGGGATGATGATAAGTGACCGGTATGAAATTATTGATAAGGCCGGTTCTGGTGGGATGGCAGATGTGTATAAAGCCAAATGCCACCGTTTAAACAGATATGTTGCTATAAAGATTTTAAAACAGGAATATAGCAGTGATGCCAAGTTTGTAACTAAGTTCAGGGGCGAAGCCCAGTCCGTTGCAGGGTTGTCACACCCTAATATTGTAAATGTATATGATGTAGGGGATGATGATGGATTACATTATATAGTAATGGAACTTGTAGAGGGGATTACCCTTAAGAAATTTATTGAGAAAAAGGGCAAGCTTGAAGTAAAAGAAGCCGTAGGCATTGGGATACAGATTGCACAAGGCATGGAAGCGGCACATGACAACCATATTATACACCGTGACATAAAACCGCAGAATATTATTATATCAAAAGAGGGAAAAGTAAAAGTAACAGATTTCGGGATTGCAAAAGCTGCAACCTCCAATACAATTACATCAAATGCAATGGGGTCCGTACATTATATAAGCCCTGAACAGGCAAGAGGCGGTTACAGTGACGAGAAAAGTGATATATATTCCCTTGGCGTTACAATGTATGAGATGCTTTCTGGCAAAGTCCCATTTGAGGGGGAAAGCACAGTTACAGTGGCGCTTGCACATATACAGGAAGAGGCTGTACCACTTGACAAGGCAGAGCCTGGCATACCACACAGCCTTTCCCGGATAGTACAGAAGTGTATGCAGAAAAAGCCGGATATGCGTTATATGTCGGCGGCAGCGCTTATATCAGATTTAAAGCGTTCACTTGCAGAGCCTGATGGCAACTATGTTATGCTGGCAGAGGACAGCCAGGATTCTTCACCAACCATTATGATTTCAGATTCAGAACTTGGTGATATTAAAGAAGCAACAAAAGTTATGCCTGACACAAGCCCCAGAAGGGAAGAACAGCCCGATGAAGATGTAATAGACCCGAAGCTTGAAAAAATACTTAAAGTATGCAGTGCTGTTGTAGCAGTTATAATTATAGTTGTAATACTGCTTATTATTGGTAAAGTAAGCGGATGGTGGGGAAAACCTTCCAGCAAGACAGAGGAAACGCCAGAACCGCAGGTTACAGGTTCTTTAGAGCCTTCTAGTGACAATACAACTGCAAGCCTTGTAAAAGTTCCGGATATCAGGAACCATTCACTTGAAGATGCAGAGAAAATGCTTCTGGATGCAAGGCTTAAATACAGCCTTGAAGCTGTTAAATCAGAAGCAGAAGCCAATATGGTTACAGGGCAGGACCCGGAGCCAGATGAAGAAGTTGAAGAATATACTATAGTAACAATTTATTACAGCCAGAAAGAAGCCGATATAATAATTCCAAAACTTGAGAATTACTCAGCAGACTCTGCAATGACAGAACTTGAAGATATAGGACTTGCGGTTTCGGGAAAAACAGAAGTTTACAGTGATACCATAGAAGCTGGCAAGGTATGCGGTACAGAACCTGTAGCCGGCTCAGCCGTTAAAAAGGGTACAGCTGTTACAATACTTATAAGCAAAGGACCTGAAAGCAAAATGACAAAAGTGCCGAATATTGTAGGCAAAAAGGTATCTGTTGCACTTAACAGGCTTGCAGAAAGGGGACTTAAGGGCAATACTGAAAATGTAAGCTATATAAATTCTGATAAATATCCTGAAGATTTTGTAGTAAGCCAGTCTGTACCAAGGGATACAGAAGTAGAAGTTGGTACAGTTATTGACTATGCTGTAAGCCTGGGGCCAAAAGTTACAGCCACAGAAGAACCAGATAATACAGAAGAACCAACACCAGAACCTACAGAACCCCCGGAAGAGACATATACTTATAAAGGAAGTGTGACAATAAGCGGGAATCCTTTTGATTTTGCAGATGACAGCGGCACAGTTACACTTGTACTTACACAGGATGGCACTAAAAAGACAGTATGGGAAGGCGAATTAGGTTATGATGACTTCCCAAGGAAGTTTGAGGTAACAGGATGGAGTGAAAATAATGGAACGGTAACAGTATTTATGAATGGCGTTTCAACCGGCAATTCATATAACGTAGAATTTAAAAAGGTCAGGGATTAAATGGAAGGTAAAATAATACGCGGCATAGCAGGGTTTTATTATGTACACACTGATAGCATGGGGATTTTTGAGTGCAAGGCAAAAGGGATATTCAGGAATAAAAATGAAAAACCCCTTGTTGGTGACAATGTAAGCCTTGATATACTTGACAGAGAACAAATGACAGGGAATATTACAAAAATCCTTCCAAGGAAAAATTCACTTATAAGGCCGGCAGTTGCCAATACAGACCAGGCAGTAATTATATTTGCTGCCTCATACCCTGAACCTGACCTTAACCTTCTTGACAGGTTCCTGCTTATGATGGCAATGCAGGAAATACCAGTGGCAGTCTGTTTTAATAAATCAGATGATGCAGAGGAAACATTCCTTTCACAGCTTGCAGGTAATTATAAAAACAGCGGGTGCAGGGTTTTCCTTACAAGCGCCACGACTGGCAGCGGCATAAAAGAATTTAAAGAAAGCCTTGCAGGAAAAACAACGGTGCTTGCAGGCCCGTCAGGAGTTGGCAAATCCTCTGTAATAAACCAGCTGTTCCCGGAAGCTTCTATGGCAGTGGGGGATATAAGTAGCAAAATAAAAAGGGGAAAGCATACAACAAGGCATTCAGAACTTTTTGGACTTGGCGGCGGCACATATATAATGGATACGCCAGGATTTACGTCATTAAGGCTTCCTGATGCAAAGAAAGAAGAAATCAGGGAATACTATCCTGAATTCCAGGATTATGCAGGGGAGTGCAGGTTTAAAGGATGCGTCCATATTAACGAACCAGGGTGCGCAGTAAAAGAAGCAGCCACAAAAGGGGAGATACCAGAAAGCAGGTATAATAATTATAAGCAATTCTATGAGGAAATAAGGCAGATAAGGAAATATTAGTTAAAATTAGTGGGCTGGCAATTCCAAAGTGTTCCATGGACAGGCACGCTTCCGCTTGGACGTCGCACGCAACGGTGCATAAAATCTGAAAAGACCAGATTTAAGCACCGGCGGCCCCTTTACAAACCAACAGCCGTCCATTGGAAGCACTTTGGAATTATCATGTATCAAAAGTTCTATTTTAGGAAATGGAGGAGTTGGGTTTATGAAAGATTTAGCACCATCTATATTAGCGGCAGATTTTAACAGGCTTGGTGAGCAGATTAAAGAAATTGGCAATACAGGTACAAAGTACCTCCATATAGATGTTATGGACGGAATGTTTGTACCATCAATTTCATTTGGTATGCCGCTTATTGAATCAATAAGAAAAGAAAGCGGCATGTTTTTTGACGTACATTTAATGATTAATGAACCAGCCAGGTATTTAAATGATTTTGCAAAGGCTGGCGCTGACGGCATTACTGTACACCAGGAAGCATGTGCTGATTTAAAGGGGACTTTAAACGGAATAAAGAAACTAGGTATTAAACCATCAGTTTCAATTAACCCTGAAACCCCTGTACAGGAAATAGAGGATGTACTTGATATGGTACATATGGTTCTTGTAATGAGCGTACACCCGGGCTTTGGTGGACAGAAGTTTATTCCGGGTTCCCTTGAAAAGGTACGCTGGTTAAAGGAATACAGGGAAAAGGCGGGTCTTGGCTACAAGATAGAGATTGATGGCGGGGTTAATAAGGAAAATATTGCAGAGATTGCAGGAAACGGCGTTGACGTAATTGTTGCCGGCACAGCAGTTTTTAAAGGGAACATTACAGAGAATATTAATTTACTAAAGGAGGTTCTATAAGTATGCTTCTTGAAAACCTTGCTATAGGAAGGTCAGTTGAGGTTTATGTGGACAGGGGTGAATACTGCTACCACCTGACAAGCAAAGTAGAAGAAACAAGTGCAAAGAGAGTATATATAACATTAATAGCTACTAATACCAGGGTGTTTGAGTTCAGGCAGGGGGACAAAGTAAGGATTGTTTACAGGGATGGGAACCAGATATGGGAATGGGATAATGTAAAAGCAGGCATTACTAAGAAGTATGGCACAAGGATGCACTATTTTGATATTGCAGATGGCGGCAGGTCATTTAACAGAAGGAATGCATACCGTGTAAATATTGATGAAGAGGTTATGCTTGGATATTATGACCAGTATGGCACAACTGCCAAAAGTGCAGATATCCAGAAGTTTAAGCTGTCTGATGAAGCAAGCGTGCCTCCTGCAATGCTGGTACCTAATTTTGTAAAAGGTATAGTGCGTGATATAAGCGCAACAGGTGTGGGCATATGCAGCAACTATGAATTTAGTATTGATGATGCAATGTTTTTTAGTATTTCATCAAACTATGGCAAACTTCCAGCAAAGGCAAAGGTTGTAAGGAAGGTTGAAGTAAATCCTGCAAAGAATAAATATTCTAATTATTATGGATGTTTATTGTTACAGACTGATAATAAGCTTTCAAGGCATATTGCAGATATACAGCGTGAAGCAATTAAGGTAAAGAAGAACAAAGAAGAGGAAGAAGAGCTTGACAAGGCACTTGGCAGGCTTGAAAAAGGCATATTAAGTAATAAGAAATTAATGCAGAAGAAAGGCACTACAGGTAAGATAAAAGGGATAAGGACTGTTTTTGATGAAGATAATGCAGAAGTAAAGAATAAGCAACGCCCTAAAGTTGAAGGTATTGTGACAGCAGAGGATGAACTTAAAAGAAAGGAAGCAAAGAAACAGCAGCCACGCCCTAAGGTTGAAGGTATTGTGACTATGGATGATATTAAAGAAAAGCCACTAGGCAAGAAAAGCAATGTCCCGCCTCCTGAAATAGAAGGTATTAAAACGGCAGGGCTTAAATAGATTTGTGTTATGGGAGGGTTATATGGCTGGCAGGGTTCTTATACTGGGTGGCGGGACAATTGATTATGGATTTGCGGCAGGGTATCTTAAGGACCATGAATTTGACATTACAGCCTGTGCAGATTCAGGGCTTGATGCAGCAAAAAGGCTTGGCATCCATATTGATTTTTTACTAGGGGATTTTGACAGTGTGGATAAAGAAACGCTTGATGGTTTTATGGAGGAAACTTCAGGCGGCAGTACAAAGTTTGCCAGATACCCGGCAGAGAAAGATTATACAGACATGCACCTTGTGCTTGAATGGGCAGTGGGCAAGAAACCATCTGAAATTGTAATACTTGGGGCAACAGGAGGCAGGCTTGACCATCTGGTTGCCAATATAAATATACTATTGCTTCCTCTTAAGAATAATATACCAGCATATATTGTTGATAAGAATAACAAGCTTTGCCTGGTTAATGGCAGGTATAATATTGCAAGAAATGATGCTTTTGGAAAGTATATTTCAGTTTACCCGCTTACAGAGGAAGTGTCTGGTTTAAGTCTTAGCGGGGTAAAGTACCCACTGGATGGCGTTACAGTGGAAAAAGGCGGAAGCATGACAGTGAGCAATGAATTTGCAGAGGATGCAGAGGAAGCTGTAATTTCACTGGATAAAGGTATATTAATAGTAATACAGTCAGCAGATTAAGTTTAGGAGGTTATAAGAAGCCAGCGTAAGCGGGTTGTGTATACCAGCTGGCTTGCAGGGGAAGGTTATGGAATTTAAGAGTATATTGTTTGCAGATACAGGCATGGAAGTGGAGAAAGCCATGCCAGCGTTTTTCCAGGATTTGCAGTTGGATTATATAACAGGGATTATAAATAATTTAACAGGGGACTACCAGGCCAGCCAGTATTATTATACATTTCCATCTGATTTGGAACTTGTAAAATACAGGCAGCAGGTTTTTAAAGATTTAGAGGATAAAGGTTTGCAGCAGGCAGTTAAAGATTTCTGTGTAAGGATGCAGAAATCACGCCATTCTTACCTGCTTTCACTTGAATGTGAGGATAATACAAGGGCAGCAGGATACCATCTGGAAGCTGCCCTTCTTTATTGGGAAGCACTTGAGGGGTTTGGGCAGTACCTTGGGGATTTTACACCTGTTTCTGATGGTATAAATTCCCTTAGAGAGTATGTTTTAAAGCATATTAAAGAATGTGTGGAAAGTGGTTTTAGCAAGGCAGCAACAGGCGCAAGGGAAATATTTTCGCAGATGCGTTTCTATATGGCTGTAAATGGAAGCGGCATTACAATTACTGGCAGGGAAGATGCAGGGACGGCAGGGGGCAGCGCAGAAAAGAATTACCTTGAAGAACTTGCAGGGTTACTTGGTGTTAATGGTAACAATATAGAAGAAATGGTTACTTTAAAGGATATTTTTCCAAATGTAATGGAGCTTTCATATCTGGAAAATGCACTGGTTAAATTGTTAAAGAGAAGCAGCCCGGAAGTTTTTAGTGAGATAGAGGGGTTTTATAAAAATTACCCGGATTTTTATTCAAAAGAGTTGTTACAGTTTGAAGAAGAAGTACAGTTTTACCTGGGATTTTTAAGTTTCAGGGACAGGACTGTTTCACATGGCTATAACCTGGATATGCCAGATGTTACCAGCGGAGGGGATTTTTCTGGAAATGGCATATATGATATTGCACTTGCATGGAAAAGTGCAGACAGGAATTATAAAGTAGTCCCAAATGATTTTTCTTTTAATACAGAGCCATCTTTTTTTGTGGTAACAGGACCTAACCAGGGAGGCAAAACAACATTTGCACGTTCAATGGGGCAGGCTGTGTATTTCTCAATAATGGGGCTTCCTGCTAATGCTTTATCCCTGACAGTCCCTTTATTTAAAGGGATTATGACACATTTTGAAGCAGAGGAGAAAATCCAGTCCAATTCAGGAAAACTAAAAGAGGAGATAGACCGTCTTGCGCCAATGATGAAGCAGGATAACGGATACCAGTTTGTAATTTTAAATGAGCTTTTTACAACGGCAACTACAAATGATGCACTTGTAATGGGCAGGGAAGTAATGGAACATTTCCTGGGTAAAGACTGCTATGGCATATATGTAACACATATACAGGAACTTGCAGAGGAAACGGACAGGATTATAAGCCTTGTAGCACAGGCAGGGGATGGTGCAGACAGGGTGCGTACTTACAAGATGGTGCGCATGGAAGCACAGGGATATGGTTATTCAGAATCCCTTGTAAAAAAGTTTGGGCTGGCTTACGAGGATATTTTAAGGACTTTCTGTTAAGTAAGTAATTTTATACTTAAACATGTATAAAAGTGGACAAATGTATTAT
>DKYP01000142.1:16132-21543 GCA_002499945.1 Lachnoclostridium sp. UBA7097 | reverse complement strand
ATGTGCTTCCAATGAACAAGCTGTACGGAACCGCCGGCGTTTAAATCTGGTTTTTTCAGATTTTATGCGCCGTTGCGAGTGACGTCCAAGCGCAAGCGGGCTGTTCATGGAACACTTTGGAATTGCCAGCCAATATATTTTGATACATCTCATCTAACATTTAATCATGCAATTTTAAAAAATAACCAAACCAAACTTGACAAAGTATATAAATCATACTAAAATATGTCATATATTTAATTAAAAATCCAAAGACTGTGATGGAGACGCATCTGCAAGGTTATTCCATGCAAGCGGCCTTTCTTCTGGGAAGCTACAGTGAGCCTGGGATAGTGTGAACCAGGTGCATAAGCATAATATATGCTTGCATAATATTTATTATGTTTTAGAACAAAGAAAGGATATCACTCCTGAGTTGCTTGTGGAAAGCATATAGGCAATATGTCATTAGCATTATTGTTTTTGTTAGTACACTCCGCCGGTTCCTGCCGTTATACAGGTCATGTATCTGGATATACTATTATGTTAATATTATATCCACGTACAGCAGAATAGGTGGTTATGAATGTTTACGCTTTCATCCTGTTTGTGCAGGGTGGAAGCTTTTTTACTTTGCAGGGAAATTTTCCTGTTTCATTCCATTTCTATTCTAATTATTTAGGAAAGGAAGTAGTGATATGTACGAAAAAGTTTCAACTGATTTAAACTTTGTTGCGCGTGAGAAAAATATTGGAAAGTTCTGGCGCAACCAGCAGATTTTTGAAAAATCAATGAAGGCAAGGGAAGGGTGTCCCGTCTATACATTTTATGACGGCCCGCCTACTGCAAATGGAAAGCCGCATATCGGGCATGTGCTTACACGTGTTATTAAGGATATGATACCACGTTATAAGACTATGAAGGGTTATATGGTGCCACGTAAGGCAGGCTGGGATACACATGGGCTTCCAGTGGAGCTTGAAGTTGAGAAGCTTCTTGGGCTTAATGGCAAAGACCAGATAGAAGAGTATGGGATGGAACCTTTTATTAATAAGTGCAGGGAATCCGTATGGAAATATAAGGGGATGTGGGAAGATTTCTCGGGGACTGTTGGTTTCTGGGCGGATATGGACAATCCATATGTAACATATGACAATAACTTTATTGAGTCTGAATGGTGGGCTTTAAAGGAAATCTGGAATAAGAAACTTTTATACAAGGGATTTAAAATTGTGCCTTACTGCCCACGCTGTGGCACACCGCTTTCTTCACAGGAAGTTGCACAGGGGTATAAGCTTGTAAAGGAGCGTTCTGCAATAGTGCGTTTTAAAGTTGCAGATGAGGATGCCTATTTCCTTGCATGGACAACAACGCCATGGACGCTCCCGTCTAATGTCGGGCTTTGTGTAAACCCTGATGAAACTTATTGTAAAGTTAAAGCAGCAGATGGTTACACTTATTATATGGCACAGGCACTTCTTGACACTGTTCTTCCAGACCTTGCAGATAAAGAAAGCGGAGAGGATAAAAAGGCTTATGAGGTGCTTGAAACATATACAGGCAAGGACCTTGAATATAAAAAGTATGAGCCTTTATATGGGTGCGCTAAAGAACTGGCAGATAAGCAGCATAAAGAGGGATTTTTTGTAACATGTGATTCATATGTTACTATGACAGATGGTACTGGAATAGTCCATATTGCACCAGCATTTGGTGAAGATGATGCCAATGTAGGGCGTAAATACAACCTTCCATTTGTACAGTTTGTGGATGAGAAAGGTGAAATGACAAAGGAAACTCCATTTGCGGGGCTTTTTGTCAAGAAGGCAGACCCGGAGGTGCTTAAAGACCTTGACAAGCGCAGCCAGCTTTTTGCAGCGCCTAAGTTTGAACATGATTACCCGCACTGCTGGAGATGTGACACACCGCTTATTTATTATGCACGTGAATCATGGTTCATAAAGATGACAGAGGTTAAAGACGACCTTGTACGCAATAATAATACAGTAAACTGGATTCCAGAATCCATTGGTACAGGGCGTTTTGGCAACTGGCTTGAGAATATACAGGACTGGGGCATTTCACGTAACCGTTACTGGGGTACGCCACTTAATATATGGGAGTGTGAAGGCTGCGGACACCAGGATGCTGTTGGCAGCAGGGCAGAGCTTGCAGAGAGAAGCGGCAATCCTGATGATGTAAACCGGGAACTCCACCGCCCGTATATAGATGAAGTAACATTTAAATGTCCGGAGTGTGGCGGGGTTATGAAGCGTGTGCCTGAAGTTATAGACTGCTGGTTTGATTCAGGGGCAATGCCATTTGCACAGCACCATTACCCGTTTGAAAATAAGGATTTATTTGAACAGCAGTTCCCGGCACAGTTTATTTCAGAGGCTGTAGACCAGACAAGGGGATGGTTCTATTCACTTATGGCGGAGTCAACCCTTTTATTTAATAAAGCACCTTATGAAAATGTTATTGTGCTTGGGCATGTGCAGGATGAGAACGGGCAGAAGATGAGTAAGTCGAAGGGAAATGCCATTGACCCGTTTGAGGCACTTGAAACTTATGGTGCAGATGCAATACGCTGGTATTTTTATATAAACAGTGCACCATGGCTTCCTAACCGTTTTCATGGCAAGGCAGTACAGGAGGGGCAGCGCAAGTTTATGGGCACTCTCTGGAACACATATGCGTTCTTTGTGCTTTATGCCAATATAGACGGGTTTGATGCTTCAAAGTATAAACTTGAATATGATAAACTTGCTGTTATTGACAAATGGCTTCTTTCACGTCTTAACAGCACTGTAAAAGAGGCTGATGAAAACCTTGCAGCTTACCGCATACCTGAAACAGCAAGGGCTTTACAGGAGTTTACAGATGAAATGAGCAACTGGTATGTAAGGCGCTGCCGTGAACGTTTCTGGGCAAAGGGCATGGAACAGGATAAGATTAATGCTTATATGACACTTTATACTGCACTTGTAACCATTGCAAAGGCAGCAGCACCTATGGTCCCGTTTATGACAGAGGATATTTACCGTAACCTTGTATGCAGCACAGACCAGGATGCACCAGAAAGCATACATCTTTGTGACTTCCCTGTGGTTTGTGAAGATATGATAGATAAAAAGCTTGAAGAGGATATGGAAACCGTGCTTGAAGCAGTTGTTACTGGCCGTTCATGCAGGAATACAGCTAATATAAAGAACCGCCAGCCTATAAGCAAAATGTTTATAAAAGCTGGTGCAAATCTTTCAGAATTTTATCTTGATATTATAAAAGATGAACTTAATGTAAAAGAAGCAATCCTTACAGATGATGTAAGCAGCCTTACAACATACAGCTTTAAGCCGCAGCTTAAAACACTTGGGCGCAGGTTTGGCAAGAATATTAATGTGGTCAAAGAGATACTTGCAAACCTTGACGGACAGAAGGCAATGGCAGAGATAAACAGCACAGGCGGGCTTGTAATTACTGTTGATGGCAGGGAAGAAACACTTGGGAAAGATGACCTTTTAATTGAAGCAGCACAGATGGAAGGATATATTTCTGCTACAGGCCATGGAATTACCGTAGTGCTTGATACAAACCTTACACCAGAATTAATTGAGGAAGGTTTTGTACGTGAAGTTATAAGTAAAATCCAGACAATGCGTAAGGATGCGGGCTTTGAGGTTATGGACCATATACGCATAAGTGTAAAGGATAATGACAAGATTACAGGTATTATAAAGAATAATGAAGATACAATTAAGTCAGAAGTCCTTGCCAATGAAGCTGTATACGGGACAGCAGAAGGCTTTATTAAAGAGTGGAATATAAATGGTGAAAAAGTAACACTCGGGGTTTTGAAACTGTAGATATATAAAATATATGTTTTGTAATGCAAAAAGGATAGAAAACATGGAAATTTGTGTTTTCTATCCTTTTTAAGGTATAAAAAATTGGCTGCCACATTTATTTTATAAAAAAATAAATGGGAAACCAAAAAGAAAGGAGTTGCCCTACAGCAGAGGGAGCTACTGCAGGGCCAAATGAAAAAAATGAAAAAGAATCTATTTCAAACATTAGTCAATAAGCTTTTTAATTATTATTCCCCTGTCTGTAAATATAAATACATTATATATTGTAATTGTGTTCGTATTTTGTCCTAAATATGAACGATTTATTAATTTGTATAATTCTATCTAAATAAAAGATAAATTATATTTTGCCATATTTTTTTAATACACCATGTATACGTTCAGCAGGGTTTAAAAGCTCACTTATCGACTGGTCATGGTTTAAAGTATCAATAAGAAGGGCAACGTATTTACTCATATCCACATTAATATAATAGCTGCGTGAAAGGACTTCTTCTGGCTGGTATACAAGGTTTGTTGTAAGTACATTATCAATTAAGCCTTTTTCGTGTGCTTCATCAAATTTATCCATTCCATTTGTAAAGAGCCCGAAGGTTGCGGCTACAAATATACGGCTTGCCTTGCGGTGTTTAAGTTCTGTGGCAACATCTATCATGCTTTCACCGGAAGAAATCATATCATCAATAATTATTACATCTTTGCCTTCAAGGTCCTGTCCAAGAAATTCATGTGCAATAATAGGGTTGCGTCCATCAACTATTTTACTGTAGTCACGGCGTTTATAGAACATCCCTATGTCAATTCCAAGCACATTGGCATAGTACACAGCACGGCCCATTGCACCCTCATCCGGGCTTATGACCATAAGGTGTTCTGGGTCAACTTTTAAATCAGGTACATTTTTAAGGAGTGCTTTAATGAACTGGTATGTTGGCTGCACTGTTTCAAAGCTTTTAAGGGGTATAGCGTTTTGTACTCTTGGGTCGTGTGCATCAAATGTAATAATGCTTTCAACGCCCATCTGTGTAAGTTCCTGCAGTGCAAGTGCACAGTCAAGCGACTCCCTTGCACTTCTGCGGTGCTGGCGGCTTTCATAAAGAAATGGCATAATTACAGTAATTCTTCTTGCTTTGCCTCCCACAGCAGCTATAATACGTTTAAGGTCCTGGTAATGGTCATCAGGTGACATATGGTTTGTCTGGCCGCATACAGTATATGTAAGGCTGTAATTACATACATCTACAAGAATGTACAGGTCATCGCCCCTGACAGATTCGCGGATAATCCCTTTTGCTTCACCTGAACCAAAGCGTGGGCATGCACAGTCAATTATAAATGATTCCTTATTGTATCCTGCAAAGCTTGAAGCGGCAGCGTGGCGTTTAGCCCTTTTTGCCCTCCAGCCGGTAATATAGTCATTGACCTTCCTGCCCATATCCAGGCTGCTCTCAAGTGCAAGGATGCCAAGAGAGCCATATGGTATTGTTTCTGCAAGTTTGTCATGTCGTTTCATATAAATCCTCCCATAATGTATTATTCATACTCACGAACGATTAGATTTTT
>DKYP01000142.1:0-15875 GCA_002499945.1 Lachnoclostridium sp. UBA7097 | reverse complement strand
CTTATGCAATATGGGCTGTTCAGAAATTGAAAAATCTTAACGGTCGTCAGTATAGGTTACTGTTTTACGAAAGTGCTAGTTTAATACGTATATCTTCCCCTGCTATCATATAAAAACTATAATATCCTGTAAAACGTGAAAAGATACGTTCATTGTATCTGTCAAGCAGTTCCTTAAAAGACAGGTTTGTAGAAATAATAACAGCTTTCCTCCTTAAATGCCTTTCTTCTATAAAATAGTATAACTGGGAAGAGGTAAAGCTGTTTACAAGTTCTGTGCCAAGGTCATCTATAATAAGAAGTTCGCTGTCCAGTATATAGGAAATCTGGCTGCCATATTGTTCTTCATTACTTTTTCCGAATTTATTTGTTGCAAGTATTTCAAATAACTGTGGTGCTGTCAGGTAAACAACTGTGTGGGACGTATCAAGCAGCGCCTTGGCTATGCAATGTGTTATAAAAGTTTTACCTACACCGGTTTCGCCATAGAAAATAATATTCTTATAAATTTTATCAAAATGTTTGACATAATCAAGGCATATTTTTTTAATTTTAATAATATTCTGCCTTGGTGTAAGTGAAAGGTTTTCATTGATTTGTGTATCATCGTAATAACTTTCCGAAAATGTACTGAAATTTTCGTATTCGAGGACTTCCGTAAGGTTGGAACTCTCATAAAGCAAGTCTATTTTACGCTGTTTAAGGCAGTTACAGGGTGTGTTCCCTATATAGCCTGTGTCCTTGCAGGCTTTACAGTTATATATAGGGGAAAGGTAATCTGCCGGGTAGCCATTCATGGTTAAAAGCTGGCTCTTCTTTTCCTGGAGTTCTTTCTTCCTATTAGAATAGGATAAATTTTCTTTAACATTGTTACCAGGTTCAAACAGCTGCATGCGTGCATAATCTGCTGAAAGTTTAATAAGTTCTTCTTGTATTTTCTGTATTTCAGGAATTTTCTCACAAACTTCTGCATACCTTTTTTCTGATAAATGGTGGTTTTTAAGACGTATCTGGTCGTACTGGTACATAATATCCATATATTGTGTGTTGGAAATTCCCATATATAGCCTCCTGGAAAGTATAGGGTTAACGTGCTAAAAGCTTTTTTTCAAGTTCATCAATCTCTTCTTTTGATACTTCACGTTGCATGAAGTTATTAAACTGGTTTTTATCCCGGCGGCTGCTTTGTTGTGTGCTGTCCTGCTGTTTTTTATTTGGTGCAATATGCTTTTTCTTAGCATATTCTTCATCTGCTTTTTTGACATCCTGTAGAGTGTGTATGTTGTTTTTATGCCAATTTTCAATAGTCCCGTCTGTATACCTGAAATCTGCTTTCTGGAATTTTAACATAGTACGGTTGCAGGCATCAAGCACAACTGCAAGGTCCATATGCCATTCATCAAGCCAGCGGCTGGCAAATTGTTTCTCAGCCGTTGCAAGCGGACGCCCAAGGGCAAATGCCTTGGCTATGGCTGTATATGTAGCTTTATAATTGGAAGAAGCATTTTTGGCTTCTTCAGGGGTTTTTATATTCTGTTTATCCCATGAAAGTGCAACAGCCTGTATATAATTTACACTTGTTTTGCCAAGGGATATACAGTATTCATATAAATAAAGAAGCAAGTCCGGCGAAAAGCCAAGGTCATCATATAAATATGAAATAAGCTGTACCTCCCCGGGCTTAAGCGGCCTGCTTACATAATTTTCTATTACACGGCTTGTCCAGATAAATTCTTCATCACCGGCAAGCCTTTTAGTCTGGGCAGCGGTGATTTTTATATCCGGTGATTCCTTTGTGGCAGCTGTATCTGTGTTTTTTGGCGGTTCTGCTGTCTTTTCCGGGCTGGCAGTTTCTTTAACAGGGATTTCTTTAACAGGGATTTCTTTAACAAGGGTTTCTTTAACAGGGGTTTTTTTCTGTCTGTCCGGATTTTCCCCTGGTTCTGTCCGGGGCATGTTTTTTTGCCTGTTTTCCATACTGTCAGGATTTAGTATTTCAATTCCTGTTATTTCACCATTGTTTCCGCCTTTAACCAGATGTATAAGGTGGTTTTTCTCCCAATAATTCAGTGCCCTTAAAATATCTTTTTCTGTATTGTCCATCTTATCTGCAAGCGAGGAAATGGACAAGTTTTTTTCACCTGTCTGGATGCATTTTGAAAGGTAAATATATACCTTTACATAGCTTCCATTGGCAGACAGCATATAATCTTCAATAAAAGTATTGTGTATATATGTTGTTGCAGGCGGGTAGCCTGAGCATAGTAATATAGTGTCCATATTGTTGTTGACTTCCTCCGTAAGTAATAATACCAGATGTGGGTTTTACAGTATGTGCATGTGGTTATTTTTCCAGCAGGTCTTCCCCAATATTTACAACATCGCCAGCTCCCATAGTTATTACTATGTCACCATTGGTGCATTGCCTGTATAAGAAATCTTCTATTTCTTTAAATGAAGGGAAATAATATGCTTTCTTGCCATATTTTTCCATTTCATGCTGTAATGTCTGTGAGGAGATATCCCCTGGGTCGTCTTCCCTTGCAGCGTATATATCGGCAAGTATAACATTTTCCGCAAGTGAAAGTGCACTGGCAAAATCTGATAGCAGGCTGCGTGTCCTTGTGTATGTATGGGGCTGGAACACACACCATAAATGTTCATGCGGGTATTTGCTGGCAGCATTTAAGGTGGCCCTTATTTCATCAGGATGGTGTGCATAATCGTCAATGACTGTTACACCATTAAAAGAGCCTTTAACTTCAAAACGCCTTTCTGTACCTTTAAACTCAAAGAGCCCCTTTTCTATGGCATCTTCTGGTATCCCGTAATGGTCAGAGATAGCAATAACAGCCAGGGCATTCCCTATGTTATGGCTGCCAGTGACATTAAGCTTTATATGCCTGCCGGTATTTGTGCCAGACTTTATAATATCAAAGCTTCCACAGCCATTTCCATCGTATGATATATTGCCGGCAGAATAACCAGCTGCACCGCCATATCCAAAAGTTACTACTTTACATTTAAGGTTCTCTGTTATATAAGAAAGATTATCAATTTCATTATTAACAACAAGTATGCCATCTTCTGGTATTAGTTCTGCAAACTTGCGGAATGATGAACGTATATCGTCAATCCCGCTAAAGAAATCAAGGTGGTCAGCACCTATATTAAGTATAATTCCTGCTGTCGGGTGGAATTTTAAAAAGCTGTTTGTATATTCGCAAGCTTCTATAATAAAATTCTCCTTGCCGCCAATTCGCATATTTCCATTAATTACAGCTAAAATTCCGCCCACAGATATGGTAGGATTCTTATTGGCAGCAAGATAAATATGTGACAGCATTGATGTGGTTGTTGTTTTGCCATGTGTCCCTGCTACAGCAATGGAGTTATCGTAATTTTTCATAACCTGCCCCGCCAGTTCAGCACGCTCCATTACCGGTATGCCAAGCTCCCTGGCAGCAATAAGTTCCGGGTTTTCCGGGTGTATTGCAGCCGTATATACTACAAAACTTATATCATTAGTTATATTTGAGGCACTTTGTCCATATACTATATGGACACCTGATGAGCTAAGATGTCTGGTTATTTTACTTTCTTTAATATCAGAGCCATATACATCAAAGCCATTTTTGTGGAGAAGTTCTGCAAAGCCGCTCATGCTTATTCCGCCTATGCCGGTAAAGTATGCTTTGCATGGTTTTTTAAAATCAATCTGGTACATGATGACACCATCCTATCTGCATTATTTTGCCTGGTTTCTATTATATTATAGCCAATGTTAAAGAAAATACAATTCAAAATTGTGAATAACATTTACTATATTATATATTATAGTAGAGAGCAGGCTTGTATGTAAAGGATTTGTGTTAATAAAAACACAGTTTTGGCGGCTGTACCTGCTTAAAACATATTTTAATACTGGATTTTAGTCGAGTTGCATAAAAATGTTAAAAAATTTTTAAAAATTTAGTAAAATTTATTCACAATTTGGTATAAATATGTTATACTGTACTCGTAAGAAAGTAATATAAATTTGTTATGGGCGTCAACAAATTTGTTGATGTTTTATATACTTAACTTTAGGTTAGAAGTATAGTTCCATATCTAAAACAACGGGGGTGAAAGCGTGATTAAGAAAGAAATGATAGCAATGTTACTTGCAGGCGGACAAGGTTCCAGGCTTGGAGTGCTTACAGCAGATGTTGCCAAGCCGGCAGTTTCATTTGGCGGTAAGTACAGAATTATTGATTTCCCGCTTAGTAATTGTATTAATTCTGGAGTTGATACGGTTGGTGTACTGACACAGTACCAGCCATTACGTCTGAATACGCATATAGGTATTGGTATACCTTGGGATTTGGACAGGAATGTGGGTGGTGTATCCATACTTCCGCCGTATGAGAAGAGTACAAGCAGTGAGTGGTATACAGGTACTGCCAACGCAATTTTCCAGAATATGCGTTATATGGAACTTTATAATCCGGAATATGTGCTTATACTTGGCGGTGACCATATATATAAGATGGATTATGAGGTTATGCTTGATTTCCACAAAGCAAACAAGGCTGATGTAACACTGGCGACAATTCCTGTTCCTATTGAAGAGGCAAGCCGCTTTGGCGTAGTTATAACAGATGAGCATAAGCAGATACAGGAATTTGAAGAAAAACCAGAACATCCACGCAGCAATCTTGCTTCAATGGGCATTTATATATTCTCATGGCCTGTTCTCCGTGAAGCTTTAATAAAGCTAAGAGACCAGCCGTCATGTGACTTTGGTAAGCATATTATCCCATATTGCCATGAGCAGGGAAGAAGGATATTTGCTTATGAGTATAACGGATACTGGAAAGATGTAGGGACACTTGGTTCTTACTGGCAGGCAAATATGGAACTTATAGACCTTATACCTGTATTTAACCTTTATGAAGAGTTCTGGAAGATTTATACAAAGAATGAACTTGTATCACCGCAGTTTGTAGCAGAAGAAGCTGTCATTGACAAAGCAATTATTGGTGAGGCATCTGAAATATACGGTGAAGTACACAATTCCGTAATAGGTTCAGGTGTATATATTGCACCAGGGGCAGTTGTAAGGGATTCAATTATTATGAGTTCCTCATCTATAGGTGAAAATACTGTTGTTGACAGGTCAATCATCGCTGAAAAAGTCCAGATAGGTGCGAATTGTGTTCTTTGCACTGGTGAAGACATACCAAATAAAGTTAAGCCTGATGTATATTCATTCGGACTTGTTACTATTGGTGAAGACAGTGTTATTCCAAGTAATGTCAGGATAGGAAAAAATACAGCAATTTCAGGTGAGACTGATATAAGTGATTATCCGGGAGGAATCCTTTCAAGCGGAGAAACATTAATTAAGGTAGGTGAAAAATTATGAGAGCAGTAGGTATTGTATTAGCCGGTGGCAATAGCAGCAGGATGAAAGAGCTTTCAAATAAGCGTGCAGTAGCAGCTATGCCTATTGCAGGAGGATACAGGAGCATAGATTTCGTGCTTAGCAGCATGAGTAATTCGCATATACAGAAAGTAGCAGTATTTACACAGTACAACGCAAAGTCATTAAATGAACATTTAAATTCATCAAAATGGTGGGATTTTGGAAGAAAGCAGGGAGGACTTTATGTTTTCACCCCTACTACTACACCAAAGAACAGTTACTGGTACAGGGGGACAGCTGATGCCATAGCACAGAACCTTGACTTTTTAAAGAACAGCCATGAACCTTATGTAGTAATAGCCTCAGGTGATGGAATTTATAAACTGGATTATTCTAAAGTGCTTGAATACCATATAGCAAAGAAAGCTGATTTCACAGTGGTAACATCAGATATTTCAGGCAGGGATGACCCAAGCAGGTTTGGCGTTATTAAGACTGATGCAGATGGCAGGATAATTGATTTTGAAGAGAAGCCTATCAGTGCTGATGGTTCACAGGTGTCAACTGGTATATATGTTGTACGCCGCAGGCAGCTTATTGAACTTATCGAGAAGGCTATTGAGGAAGAAAGATACGATTTAGTTAAGGACATTATTATAAGATATAAAGGCGTTAAGAGGGTATTTGCATATCCAATTAATACTTACTGGAGCAATATCTCATCTGTTGATTCATACTTTAAGACAAATATGGATTTCCTTAAAGCAGATGTACGCAATTATTTCTTTAAAGAGTATCCGGATGTTTACTCAAAAGTTGAAGATTTGCCTCCGGCAAAATATAACAGTGGTTCATTTGTAAAGAACAGCCTTGTGTCAAGTGGTTGTATAATCAATGGCAATGTAGAAGGTTCAATCCTGTTTAAGAAAGTATATGTTGGAAATAACTGTTCAATTAAGAATTCCATCATATTAAATGATGTATACATTGGAGATAACACACATATCGAGAATTGTATCGTAGAAAGCAGGGATACAATCCGTGCAAATACTAACTATGTAGGGGAAAATGGGAAGATTAAGATTGTAGTTGAGAAAAATGAGAGATATGCGTTATAAAACGGCCAGGATACATCCCATAAGTGGCCAAAGGGGGTTATGAATGTGCAGATAACAGATGTAAGAGTGAGAAAAATCACCAAGGAAGGTAAAATGAAAGCTGTAGTTTCAATGACTTTAGATGATGAGTTTGTTGTACATGACATAAAGGTCATTGACGGAGATAAAGGCTTATTTATTGCTATGCCGAGCAGGCGTGCTGGAGATGGCGAATTTAGAGATATAGCGCATCCCATTAATTCAGAGACACGGGATATGATCCAGAAAGTTATTTTAGAGAAATATGAACTTGCTGTTGCTGAATTAGGAGAAGAAAGCAGTTCTGAAACAGAACAGCAGTAAGAAAGTAATATAACGTATACAAAAAGCGCCTTATTCCCAGGCGCTTTTTGTATTATGGCTTTATATTAATATATTTATTATAGGAGGATTTCATTTTATTAAATTAAGATGTTTTTGCGTTACATCTGGTTTACTTTAACATTGGATGGTATGGCAGCTTTTACAGTTAATCTGGCACGTTTATTTGCTACATTAATGACAGCGCCTTTTTTAATATTTTTGAAAGCATTCTTTTTTACCTGTGATAACGAAGTGGAGGTAATATTAACAGTTTTCAGTTTGGAGCATCCCATAAATGCTTGTTTACGGATAATTTTTACACCTGTCCTTATTGTCACTTTTGTAAGATTTTTGCAATTATAAAATGATTGTAGTGAAACATCCGTTATATTCTTACGTATAATAACTTTCTGTATTCCAGTCTGTCCCTTAAAAGCATTATCACCAATTTTGGTAACATTATAAACCACGTTCTTATATTTTACCTGGTTCTGTGCAATAGCAGTTGATAAAGAAACGCCTTTTGTAAAACCTTTAAGTGCAACTGTATTAGTACCTGTTACCCTGTACATATATTTCCCGGCAGTAAATTTAGTACCAACAGCAAGAGGGGCAGGTGAAGGTGACGTTGAAGGGGCAGGGGGCTGGCTTGGAGTTACTGCACCACCAGTAGTAGTATCTGGCGGATTGGTACTTGGAGTTACTGCACCGCCTGTAGTAGTACCTGATGGTGTGTTACTTGGAGCCGTTGTATTCCCTTGCTGGTTATCCCCTGTTGCCGGGGGAGTTGCTGTTACCTGCGGGCTGTTACTTGGAGTTGCTGTATTGCCAGGTATCCACTGGTTTCCTCCTCCTGCCGGGGGTGTATTTACAGGTTCATTGCTGCCGGGAGTGGGGGATGGTGTATTTCCCGGGGATACCACGCCACCGGTGGTTATTGAACCACCAGTAGTAGTACCTATTGAACCTCCTGTAACAGCTGTAGCCTGTATACTATTCTGTCCATTATTTGCGGCAGCAGATGTATCTGGACTGCCAGATGCAAAAGCTGGTACAGGTGTCATTGAAATTATTAACGCAGCTGATAATGCGTATGCAATACGTGGCTTTGGTAAGTTTATTTTAATTAATTTCCTCATATATAACATCTCCGTTCTGTACTGATTTATTATAATCTGTAGTTTATGATTTGAACCAGTTCTATGTATCATTTAACTATGTTGCTATAATAAATTTTATTTATGGCTGTATTATGGTAAAAGTTAGGTATTTTTTGGCAATAAATTTGTTATATAAATGGCTGTGTGCTACCAGGCAAGCCACTTACGTTTAGAAAAAATTTTCCCTAAAATGGTATATATCTGGAGTTTTCCCATTATTTTATTACAAGTGCCTGTTATCCTTTATTTTATTGTATTTATAGGGTATCTTGAGGTTATTTTATTTTCTGTTGTAAGCTTTACAAAAAGCAAATTAGCTGGCAAATTCCAAATATATTTCCAAAAGACAGCTGTACGGGGCCGCCGGCGTTTAAAGGGCGTAGTTTGCCCTTTTATGCGCCGCTGCGTGAACCCGTCCAAGCGGGAGCGTGCTGTTGTTGGAAATATTTTGGAATTGCCAGCCCCATTTTTTAAATATAGATTCTATTTAATCTCAAAAAAATCCAAAAAAAGTTAAAAAACCCCCTTGCAAAACATAATAAAACAGTGTATAGTAAATGATGCTGTGACATTGATAGCGTTGAAGCTTGAGGTTGCTGCCTTGTGGAAACACCAGGCAGGTTTTCAGTGGAGCGAATGTCATGTTAGGAAACTGGCGGCAAGTCACTGTACAACAGGTTATTTGCAAGGGAAGCCATGTGCTTTAGTAAAGCTTAGTGGACACACCCGGATAAGTGTACAGTCACCACTTGTTGCGCTGGATATAGCAGGCCTGGCGTTATGCCAGAATACTAGCCTGTAAAAGTGCGAAAAGGAGGCGGCTTTTTTTATGGCAACAAATGTAATGAGGATTACTCTTAAGGCGTATGACCACAACCAGGTTGATCATGCAGCTGCAAAAATTATTGAAACAGTTAAGAAAACAGGTGCAAAGGTAAGTGGTCCTGTACCACTTCCAACTAAGAAGGAAGTAGTTACAATTCTGCGTGCTGTCCATAAGTACAAGGATTCAAGGGAACAGTTTGAGCAGAGGACACACAAAAGGCTGATTGATGTTATCGCCCCTACACAGAAGACCATAGAGGCTCTTACAAAGATGGAAATGCCATCTGGTGTAGCAGTAGTCCTGAAAATGAAAGAAAAGTAATATCTAATAGGTAGAAACTCTTAGGGTTTATATATAGAAGCACAGTTTTTTGTTTACAAACTTGCACTTTATAGACCATCTAGGATGATTTCAACACCATGCGTCAGGCAGGATTTGAAATCCGCTGTAGATTAACAGGAGGTGCATTATAATGAAGAAAGCTATATTAGCTACGAAAATCGGTATGACACAGATTTTCAATGATAACGGGGTATTAACCCCTGTTACTGTACTCCAGGCAGGCCCATGTTATGTAACACAGGTAAAGACTGTTGACAATGACGGGTACAGCGCAGTACAGGTAGGCTTTGTTGACAAGAAAGACAAAGTTATCACAAAGGATGCAACAGGAAAAAAAGAAGTTAAAAGGATTCATGGCGTAAATAAGCCATTACAGGGACATTTTGCAAAGGCTGGTGTTTCTGGAAAGAGATATCTGAAAGAATTTAAATTTGAGGACGCTGAAGAGTACAAACCTGGACAGGAGATTAAAGCTGATATCTTTGAAGCAGGTGATAAGATTGATGCAACTGGTACTTCTAAAGGTAAAGGTTTCCAGGGTGCTATCAGGAGGCACGGGCTTCACAGGGGACCTATGGGACATGGTTCAAAATTCCACAGGCATGCCGGTTCAAATGGTGCCTGCTCTGACCCGGGACGTGTATTTAAAGGAAAGAAGATGCCTGGACAGATGGGTAATGTAAGGGTTACAGTACAAAACCTTGAAATAGTAAGGGTAGATGCAGAGAAGAACCTGATTTTAGTTAAGGGCGCTGTACCTGGACCAAAGAAGGCATGTGTAATAATTAAAGAAAGCGTCAAAGCTCATAAATAATTCTTTTGGAAAGGAGGAATACACAGATGGCTAACGTATCTGTTTATAATATGGAAGGCAGCGAAGTAGGTAAGATGGATTTAAATGACAAAGTATTTGCTGCCAAGGTAAATGAACATTTAATGCATATGGCTGTAACACTTCAGCTTGCAAACAGGCGCCAGGGGACACAAAAGGCTAAGACACGTTCAGAAGTACGTGGCGGTGGAAAGAAGCCTTGGAAACAGAAAGGGACTGGCCATGCAAGGCAGGGCTCAATAAGGGCTCCACAGTGGAAAGGCGGCGGAGTTGTATTTGCACCTGTACCAAGGGATTATTCATTTAAGATGAATAAGAAAGAGAAAGCAGGTGCCATGAAGTCTGCACTTACAAGCAGGGTAAATGAAGAAAAATTCCTTGTCCTGGATTCACTTAAATTTGATGAAATTAAGACAAAGCAGATGGTAAAGGTACTTGATGCATTAAAGGTAAATAAAGCACTTGTAATCCTTGATGGCGAGGATAATGCAAATGTAGCACTTTCAGCAAGGAATATTGCAAATATAAAGGCTATTAATGCTAATACAATTAATGTATATGACATTTTAAAATATGAAACAGTTATAATTACAAAGAGTGCTGTATCCAAGATTGAGGAGGTGTATGCATAATGGCAGATTTAAAATATTATGATATTATCCTTAAGCCAGTTGTTACTGAAAAGTCAATGGCTGCTATGGAAGATAAAAAGTACACTTTCCTTGTACACACTGACGCGACCAAAAGCCAGATAAAGGAAGCAGTTGAGAAGCTTTTTGAAGGGACAAAGGTTGCCAAGGTAAATACAATGAACCTTGAAGGCAAGACACGCCGCCGTGGACGGACATCAGGCAAGACGGCAAAGACAAAGAAAGCCATTGTAAAACTGACAGAGGACAGCAAGGAAATTGAGATTTTTGAAGGGCTTTAATTAAAGGAGCATATAGCCGTATGGAAAACCTATCATACGGACTATCCAGAACAAGATATCGAAAGGAGAAAATGTCATGGGAATTAAAACATTTAACCCATATACACCTTCCAGAAGACACATGACAGTTGTTGACAGGTCTGAAATAACAGCAGATAAGCCAGAAAAGTCACTTACAGTGTCATTAAAGAAGAATTCCGGCCGTAATAACCAGGGCAAGATTACTGTCAGGCATCATGGCGGCGGTTCAAGAAGAAAATATAGAATAATTGATTTTAAGAGAAATAAAGACAATATCCCTGCAACAGTAAAGACTATTGAGTATGACCCTAACAGGACAGCCAATATTGCATTAATTGCATATGCTGACGGACAGAAAGCATATATACTTGCACCAGAAGGGATTAAAACAGGGCAGAAGATTATGAACGGCCCTTTGGCAGAAATTGAGGTTGGAAACTGCCTTCCTCTTGAAAATATCCCTGTTGGTACACAGGTACACAATATTGAACTCCAGCCAGGAAAGGGCGGCCAGCTTGTACGTGCTGCCGGCAATGGCGCACAGCTTATGGCTAAGGAAGGCAAGTATGCAACACTCAGGCTTCCTTCAGGCGAAATGAGAATGGTTCCTATACAGTGCCGTGCTACAGTTGGTGTAATTGGCAATGGGGAACATGCACTTGTAAATATTGGTAAGGCAGGACGTAAGCGCCATATGGGCATCAGGCCTACAGTACGTGGTTCTGTTATGAACCCTAATGACCATCCACATGGTGGTGGTGAAGGTAAGACAAGCGTAGGACGTCCAAACCCATGTACTCCTTGGGGTAAGCCTGCTCTTGGTTTAAAGACACGTAAAAAGAATAAACAGTCAAATAAATTGATAGTAAGAAGAAGGGATGGTAAAGCACTGGCAAAATAATATAAACCAGGCTTTATACCCCGGGTTATAATAAGCTGGTGATAAAATTGCCGGCAGAATGGAGGATATAATGTCACGTTCATTAAAGAAAGGGCCTTTTGCTGATGCAAGCCTTCTTAAAAAGGTTGATGCACAGGTTGCGTCAGGCAATAAGCAGGTTATTAAAACATGGTCACGCCGTTCTACTATTTTCCCATCATTTGTCGGGCTTACATTTGCAGTGCATGATGGCAGGAAACATGTGCCTGTATATGTGACAGAGGATATGGTTGGACACAAGCTTGGCGAGTTCGTTGCTACAAGGACTTACAGAGGCCATGGCAAAGACGAGAAGAAGCGTTAATAAAATAAATTAATAATAATTAAGATTACTGATATAGACTGATGCTGTGAGTGGCATCTGCCACCATAGCTTAAATGTCTGGAAACTTGAAAGGAGGCTTTATCAATGGCAAAAGGACACAGGTCCCAGATAAAGAGAGAAAGAAACCAGAACCAGAGAGACACCAGACCTTCTGCAAAATTATCTTATGCAAGGGTTTCGGTCCAGAAGGCGTGTTTTGTGCTTGATGCCATCAGGGGCAAAGATGTAGAAACAGCAACCGGTATACTGACATACAGTCCAAGAAATGCTTCACGCATTATATTAAAATTATTACAGTCTGCAATTGCAAATGCTGAGAACAATAATGGTATGAATCCAGATGATTTATATATAGAAGAGTGCTTTGCAAACAAAGGACCTACAATGAAGAGAATAAGACCAAGGGCCCAGGGCAGGGCATATCGTATCGAGAAGAGAATGAGCCACATAACAATAATTCTTAATGAGCGTTAATTGTTTGATGGGTTTATGAAAGGAGATTAAAATGGGACAGAAAGTTAATCCTCATGGTTTAAGGGTCGGCGTTATAAGCGGCTGGGATTCAAACTGGTATGCAGAAGAAGACTTTGCAGATTTTCTTGTAGAAGATTATAAGATAAGAGAATTTGTAAAGAAGAAGTTATATAGCGCAGGCATCTCAAAAATAGAAATCGAAAGGCCAGCAGACAAAGTCCGTGTTATAATCCACACAGCAAAACCTGGTTTTGTAATTGGAAAAGGCGGCGCTGAAATAGAGAAGTTAAAGAAAGAGATTATTAAAGTAATAGGCAGGAAAGTAGTGCTTGATATTAAGATTATGGATATCAAGAACCCTGATAAACATGCACAGCTTGTAGCTGAAAATATCGCACAGCAGTTAGAGAACCGTGTTTCATTCCGCCGTGCAATGAAGTCTGCAATGGGCAGGACTTTAAAGACAGGTGCAAAGGGTATCAAGGCAAGCTGTTCAGGACGCCTTGGCGGTGCTGATATGGCACGTACAGAGTTTTACAGCGAGGGAACTATTCCTCTCCAGACACTCCGTGCAGATATTGACTATGGTTTTGCAGAAGCTGACACAACTTATGGAAAAGTCGGCGTAAAGGTATGGATTTACAATGGTGAGGTACTTCCATCCAAAAACAATGCCAATAAGGAAGGGAGCGATAAATAATGTTAATGCCTAAAAGAGTTAAACACCGTAAGCAGTTCCGTGGCCGCATGACAGGAAAAGCGCTCAGAGGAAATAAAATCACAAATGGTGAGTATGGTATTGTGGCATTAGAGCCAGCATGGATTAAATCAAACCAGATTGAGGCTGCCCGTGTTGCAATGACACGTTATATCAAGCGTGGCGGCCAGGTATGGATTAAGATTTTCCCAGATAAGCCAGTTACAAAGACACCTGCTGAAACCCGAATGGGTAAAGGTAAAGGTGCACTTGAATACTGGGTTGCTGTAGTTAAGCCAGGCCGTGTAATGTTTGAGATTTCAGGTGTATCAGAAGAAATAGCAAAAGAAGCTTTGCGTCTTGCAACACACAAATTGCCTATAAAGTGCAAGGTTGTATCCAAGGCAGATTTAGAAGGAGGTGCGGGCTGTGAAGAGTAAACAGTATCTGGAAGATTTAAGGAATAAATCTGTAGAAGAGTTAAACGCTGATTTAGTGGCTGCAAAGAAAGAACTTTTCAATCTCAGGTTCCAGAACGCAACTAACCAGTTAGATAATACAAGCAGGATTAAAGAAGTAAAGAGAAATATTGCAAGAATTAAAACAGTGCTCACAGCGCAGCAGCAGTAATGCCTTTAGGTTATATGGCAGGTATTGAAAGGAGGACACGTAAGTGGAGAGAAATCTTAGGAAAACACGTGTAGGTAAAGTAGTCAGTGATAAGATGGACAAGACAATAGTTGTTGCAATCGTTGATAACGTAAAGCATCCGCTTTATAATAAAATTATTAAGAGAACTTATAAATTAAAAGCCCATGATGAGGAAAACACCTGCAAAATCGGCGACAGGGTAAGAGTCATGGAAACAAGGCCATTATCTAAGGATAAGAGATGGAGGCTTGTAGAGGTAGTTGAAAGGGCAAAATAATCTATTTTTGCAGAATATGGAGGTTAAACATGGTACAGCAGGAATCAAGGCTTAAAGTAGCTGATAATACAGGTGCTAAAGAACTTCTTTGTATCAGGGTTATGGGCGGTTCAACAAGGAGATATGCCGGTGTTGGTGATATTATTGTTGCTTCTGTCAAAGATGCAACACCAGGCGGTGTTGTAAAAAAAGGTGATGTTGTTAAAGCAGTGGTAGTACGTACAGTAAAAAGTATACGCCGCCCTGATGGTTCTTATATCAGGTTTGATGAGAATGCAGCAGTAATTATACGTGATGACAAGACACCAAGGGGA
Organism: Lachnoclostridium sp. UBA7097; assembly: GCA_002499945.1. Classification (GTDB taxonomy): domain Bacteria; phylum Bacillota; class Clostridia; order Lachnospirales; family Lachnospiraceae; genus Butyribacter. Next base: position 1,219 of record DKYP01000142.1, on the reverse strand, counting down.
ACACGTATTTTTGGGCCTGTAGCAAGGGAATTAAGGGAAAAACAGTTTATGAAAATCGTTTCATTAGCACCAGAAGTGTTATAAGGAGGTGTCATTGTGGCAACAAGTAAAATTAAAAAGGGCGATACAGTCAAAGTTATCGTTGGTAAAGATAAAGGCAGAGAGGGCAAGGTAACAGCCGTTAAGAATGGCAAAGTAATTATTGAAGGAATTAACCAGGTTACAAAGCATACAAAGCCAAGCCAGGCAAATCCGCAGGGCGGCATTGTACAGCAGTCTGCTCCTATGGACATTTCAAATGTTATGTATGTTAGCAAAGGAAAAGCTTCACGTGTAGGTTTTAAATTCCAGGATGGCAAAAAAGTCCGTTATGCAAAAGCAACTGGTGAAGTAATTGATTAATCTTAAGAAAGGAGGCTGTTAGCTTTGACTCGTTTAAAAGAAACTTATCAGAAAGAAATCATTGATGGCATGACTAAAAAGTTTGGTTATAAAAACGTTATGCAAGTGCCAAAAATTGAAAAGATAGTTATAAATATGGGTGTCGGGGAAGCAAAGGAAAACTCAAAGGTACTTGACGCTGCCATGAATGACCTTGCAATTATTTCAGGCCAGAAGCCTGTTACAACAAAAGCTAAGAACTCAGTAGCAAACTTTAAAATCAGGGAAGGTATGCCAATAGGCTGTAAAGTTACATTAAGAGGTGAAAGAATGTATGAATTTCTTGACCGTCTTGTAAACTTAGCACTGCCACGTGTACGTGACTTCAGGGGTGTAAACCCAAATGCATTTGATGGCAGGGGCAATTATGCACTTGGTATCAAGGAGCAGCTTATTTTCCCGGAAATAGAGTATGATAAAGTAGATAAAGTCAGGGGTATGGATATTATAATTGTTACTACAGCTGCAACTGATGAAGAGGCTCGTGAATTATTGGCACAGTTCGGTATGCCGTTCAAAAAATAAGGAGGGAAATTTCATGGCTAAGACTTCTATGAAGGTTAAGCAGCAGCGCAAGGCTAAATTCTCTACAAGGGAATACAGCCGCTGCAGGATTTGTGGCAGGCCACATGCTTATTTGAGGAAATACGGGATTTGCAGAATCTGCTTTCGTGAGTTAGCTTATAAAGGACAGATTCCAGGCGTGAAGAAAGCAAGCTGGTAAGGAGGTAAAACTAAAATGATGACGAGTGACCCTATTGCAGATATGCTTACAAGA
>DKYP01000139.1:342-5756 GCA_002499945.1 Lachnoclostridium sp. UBA7097 | reverse complement strand
AAATGCTGGAGTCAGAGTCCAGTGCCTTACCGTTTGGCGATAGCCCATTAAATACTAAAAATACTTTGCCTGTATCAGAGCACTTGCTTATTATATAATATAGTTATAAGAATTGCAAGCTTTTTTTTAAATTTTTTTCAATTTTCCTGGGTACACAGCAAGTTTCCGGCGTCCCAGCGGACAATTCTTCATGGCTGGAATACCAGAAATCTTGCATAAAGATGTATTTTTCACACTATCTTAATATTTTTCTGTAATTTCGCCTTTCTTTTTATATATGCTTTTACCAGGTACATACCCACGCACCATTGACAGCGGGTAAATATTTGTATTACTTCCTATAATTGTACCTGGGTTTAATACACTGTTGCAGCCCACTTCTACAAAATTGCCAAGTATTGCGCCCATTTTTTTAAGCCCGGTACCGATTTTATCACCCTCATACCAGAGTGTAACCATAGTTTTATCAGATTTCACATTGGAAGTAATGGAACCTGCCCCCATATGCGACTTATAGCCAAGTATGGAATCGCCGACATAATTATAATGCGGTACCTGTACATTATTAAAAAGAAGTACATTTTTAAGCTCTGTGGAATTTCCAACAACACAGTTTTCACCAACGATTGCATTTCCCCTTATAAATGCACAGTGGCGCACTTCCGTATCCTTCCCTATTATGCAAGGACCGGTAATATATGCCGTTGGTGCAACCCTGGCACTTTTTGCAATCCAGATATTTTCACCTTTAAGTTCATAATCATCCATATCCAGTTTATTTCCAAGTTCTATTACAAAATCCTTTATCTTGGGAAGGACCTCCCATGGAAACTCCGTATCTTCAAATATACCTGCTGCTATGGTTTCATCCATATTAAATAGTTTTTTGTTTTTTAACTTGTCATACATAATAGACCTCCGGTTTTTTACTTATAATATGCGGCAGCTGCATCAAAGTATTGTTTTAACATATATGAATTGTTAATATTCTTTACACCTTCAACACGCCTTATAATAAAATCATCAAGTTTTTTCATATACTCCTCTTCCGTAATCTTTCCATCTGCCACAAGCGCAAGCCCCAGTTCCCAGCTTGCTGTAAGTTCAGGGTTAAGCAGTGAGCGTATTGAATTATTTACAACATCATAAACCATTTCGCCAATAAGTTCAGGTGTTATTATCTGTGTTTTTTTATTAAGCTTCAGATATTTAATCTTAACAAGCTTGCTTAATATCTCCGCCCTTGTTGCACTTGTGCCAATGCCACTTCCTTTTATCTGTGCACGCAAATCCTCATCTTCTATAAGCTGGCCTGCATTTTCCATTGCAAGTATCATTGAACCCGAATTATAACGTTTTGGCGGTGAAGTTTCGCCCTCTTTTATTTCTGTGCTTGTAAATTCAAGTTCCATTCCTTTTTTTAGCTGTTTAACCATGTTTATAAGGTTTTCATCAAATGTTTCCTGCTCCTGGTTCCCGCTGCCAGCTTCTTCCTTGCCATTATTACTTTCCACAGGCTGGTTTCCTGTTTCTTTCTTTGCAAATGAAGGTGTTGCAAGTTCAAGGTATCCCTGTTTTACAAGCACTTTAAAACTGGCAAAAAACAGTTCTTTGCCATGCCTTATGACCAGTGAGGTCTTAGTATACTCTGCAGGCGGGTAAAATATACATAAAAACCTGCGCACTATTACCTCATATACCCTTGATGACCTGGTGTCAAGGCTTCTTAAAGCCCCAAGTCCCTGTCCTGTAGGTATTATTGCATAATGGTCTGTAACCTGCTTGTCATTAACATATCTTGTCTTTGCAATATTTTTATAACTTTCATTTTGCAGTATATTCTGTGCATATGTACTGGTAACAGAATAATTAACAAGCCCTGCAATGTTCTTTTTAATTTCCTTGGCAACCGCTGTAGAAAGCACCCTTGCATCAGTCCTTGGATATGTTACAAGCTTTTTTTCGTAAAGTTCCTGTACAATTTTCAAAGTTTCATCAGGGCTTGTCTTAAAAAGCCTGGAACATGTATTCTGCAGCTCCGCAAGGTTAAATAATAACGGGGGGTTTTTCTTTTCCTTCTTCCTTTCAGCCTTCTCTATAACAGCTTTATTGCCTGTATATGGGAATAAATCATTATTGCCGCCGTTATCTGCCGCCATTGTGCCAAGCGCCTGGCATAAAACTATTGCATCTTTTCTTTCTTTAAAACCATTTTCCTTATAAAGAAGTGGTGATTTAAAATAACCAGAACCTTCCACAGCCCGCCATTCCCCGTCAAGTTCCTGCCCGTTATAGCTAAAATGCCCCACCACCCTGTAAAAAGGTGTTTTAACAAAGTTCCTTATCTCACGTTCACGTTTTACAACCATACCAAGTACACATGTCATAACCCTGCCAGCAGATATTGCTGTCCATTTGCCATTTTTAAGGTAATTCTTAACCGCATTCCCATATTTTAAAGAAAGTACACGTGAAAAATTAATACCTATAAGATAATCTTCTTTAGCCCTTAAATATGCTGATGCAGAAAGGTTATCATATTCAGATAGTGGTTTTGCATCACGTATCCCCCTTTTTATCTCCTCTTCTGTCTGCGAATCAATCCACACACGCCTCTTATCTTTACTCTCCGAAACCTTTGCCATCTGGTCTACAAGCCTGTAAATATATTCCCCCTCACGTCCTGAATCGGTACACACATAAATCCTTGTAACATCTTTCCTGTTTAAAAGACCTGCAACTATTTTAAACTGCTTTTTGACATCAGGTACCAATTCATAGAGAAAACTTTCCGGCAGGAATGGAAGTGTATCCAGTGACCACTTTTTTAAAGCAGGGTCATATACATCAGGATAACTCATTGTAACAAGGTGGCCTACACACCATGTTACAATATACTTTTCTGATTCAAGATAACCATTTCCCTGGCTGCCCTGTACTCCAAGGACTTTGGCAAACTCTTTGGCAACACTTGGTTTTTCTGCTATAAACAAATATTTATCCATACTAATAATTAATCCTTTTATAACTTAATCTGTGCACTTCTTTATACATGACGGCGATTTTACAAACTCCTTAAAAGCCTTTTCTATAAAAATAACTGCAACAATAACAATACCGGCAATACATACATATTTTACAATTTTAGTAACATTGATATCAATATTTACATCTGTTTTTCTGCTCATAATCCAGCCCTTCCTTTCTAAAATCCAATAATATCCTTATACCTGTAGTCCCCACGCCCTGTTACCATCCTGTATCCTGTCTGTTCTATGCGTTTTTCCAGACATTCCCTGCACTGGGCTGACTCCTCACCTGTGCATATTTTATTGTCATATAAACTGTATTTATCCCTTACAGAAACAGGCGAAAGGTTTGGCATAACAACATTTGCCCCTGCAAGAAGCCCACGTTCACGCCCGTCAGGTGCAATAGTACCAAGTGCAGTTGTTGCAGGCAGAAGCACATATGGAAGCATAAGCCTTATAATCCCAAGCAGGAAAAGCGTCTGTTCCAGTGTCCCGTTATCTTTATCTGCAAAAGGTGTATCCTTTTGTGAAATAAACGGCCCTATCCCCACCATATGCGGCTTTAAACTGCGCAAAAAATATAAATCCTCTACAATACACTCTGGTGTCTGGAACGGTGAACCCACCATAAAACCAGCACCTGTCTGGTATCCTATCTCTTTAAGCATAAAAAGGCATTCCTTTCTGTGCGCAAGTGACATTTCCGCAGGATGCAGTTTGCCATAATGCCATTCCACAGCTGTTTCATGGCGCAGAAGATACCTGTCAGCACCACTTTCGTACCATGCAAGATAATCCTTATAATCCCTTTCACCAACAGAAAGCGTTACTGCACAATCCGGATACTTTCTTTTAATATTTTCTATAATTTTACAAAGCCTCTCCCTGGTAAAATAAACATCCTCACCGCCCTGCAGCACAAATGTACGGAAGCCAAGGCTGTAGCCCTCATCACAACAGTTATATATCTCTTTATCGCTTAACCTGTACCTGCATACATTCCCATTGCCACGCCTTATGCCACAGTAATAGCAGTTATTGCGGCAATAATTGGTAAATTCAACCAGCCCGCGTATATAAACATCCTTTCCATATATCCTTTCCCGTACCTGCCTTGCAAGCTGGAAAAGATACTCTGCATCTTCCCTGCCATGGCAGGTTAAAAGCTGTATAAGCTCCTCCCTGCCAGGCATCTCCCCGGCATAAAGCTTGTCAATAATATGCATCTGGCTTGTTTTAACCTTCGGCATAATTAATAGCCTAACTCCTCTCCTACTAGTATAACCTTAATACGGCCTGGAATACGTGACAGCCTTGTTATTACAATCTGTCCGCACATGCAGCCAGGAACAAAACAGTCCGTACACCTGCCAGAACTTGCACATGGGGTATCAAGCCCGAGCCTTACAGCATTTGGCGGTGCAGCAATATTCCTTGTGCGCGAAACAGCCTCATGGACATCCCTTACTATTTTATTCATTCCAGCAATAATTATTACATTATCTGGCCCATTACAAAGACATGCAACCCTGTTGCCATTGCCATCAATATTTACAATCTCCCCGTCCATTGTAATAGCATTGGAACTCATAAAATAATAATCCGATGTAAAGATTTTGCCAGCCATCTCTTTTTTATCTTCAGCAGACTTTGCTGCCATCCTGTCATAAAGTATATAATCATCAGACTCTTTCAAATCATCAATAAGCCCGATTTCATCCAGCGTGGCAGAACCGCCCCAGGAAATAGTGCAATCAGGCGTAAGAAAACGCTTTGCCTTTGCATTAGCCTCCTCCCTGTCAACACAATAATAGCCCTCAATGCCACGTAAATTAAATTTATTAATAATATTTTCCGCAAGATTCTGGTAATTAACCTGCTTTGGTGTAAGGTCTGGTTCATTACTATCCATTATAATACCTCCTTTTTATTTTTAATAAATGCTATTATAACACAATATTACAAAGTATAAAAGACACAGCCTGCATAAAAAACAGACCTGTGTCTTGCTTTGGTATCCTGGTTTTTAATTTCATTAAGTAAACCCATAACAAACAATTAAGAACCGGAGGGCTTACTTAATGAGGTTAAAACCTGCCTGTAAATTTCTAAAATTTCTTTGTTGGGAATAACCAGTGTATGGATTTTGCCTTCTGGTCTTGCTGCATCTGTTAAATACCCCATAGAATAAAGTACACTCCACAGATAAGTTTCTTTCTGGACTTTATCTGCATTCTTTAAATCTGCATATGTTAAATCAGTATTTATAACCCGTTTTATGCTTTCTTCTGAAACAAGGCTTTCAATCTGCTCCTTAGTATTAGCTGAAGCCCTGCTTAAAATATCCTTTACTATATCATTGCCACTGCTGTTAATCCAGTA
>DKYP01000139.1:0-222 GCA_002499945.1 Lachnoclostridium sp. UBA7097 | reverse complement strand
CCACAGATAAGTTTCTTTCTGGACCTTATTTGCATCCCTTAAATCTGCGTATGTTAAATCAGTGTTTATTACCTGTCTTATACTTTCCCCTGAAACAAGACATTTAATCTGTTCCTTAGTATTAGCTGAAGCTCCATTTAAAATATCCTTTACTATATATTATATTCATCAACTAGTACAATAACCTTTCTGTAATAATACTTACACCACTTTACAACTTTT
>DKYP01000118.1 GCA_002499945.1 Lachnoclostridium sp. UBA7097 | reverse complement strand
TAAAGATTTTAATAAAATAAAAATTTTATAGAAAAATTCACATTATAATCTGGCAGTGTGTATATACCACTGCCAGATTATATATATAATTATATAAAAGAAAGGACGTTTTTATTATGCATATTTGCCAGCCGCAAGTGCAGCTGCGCCAACCATTCCTGCTTCATTGCCAAGTGTTGCCATTTCAAGCTTTGGAATTACGCCATGCCCGCCGCCAAAGCAGTTTTTCACAAGCATTTCACGTAATGGTTCTAATGGAATCTGGTCATTTGAAGCAATACCTCCGCCAAGCAGTATAAGTTGCGGGCGGAATATATTTGCTATATTAACAATGCCTGTACCTAATGCTTCTGTATAATCTGATACAACTTTTACAGCAGTTTCATTACCATTCTTTGCAAGGCTGAATAATTCTTCCGGGGCAACTTCTTTTCCAAATGCCTTCTCTGTTTCCCTCTTTATTGCTGTAGAAGAAACATATGATTCAAGACATCCTTTGCGCCCACAGGTACAAAGTTCACCATCTTTTCCAATAACCATATGCCCTGGCTCACTTCCGCCTTCGTATAACTTTCCATTAATAACAACTCCGCCGCCCACACCTGTGCCAAGTGTAAGGAGCACAACATTTTCATAACCCTTGCCTGCACCTGCCAGTGCTTCGCCAAGCGCTGCACAGTCTGCATCATTGGCAATACTTACAGGAAGCGGGATAATTTTCCCTGCAATTCCTGCAACGTCAACATTTTCCCACTTGATATTGTTGGAATACTTTAAAATGCCATTTCTGCTGTCCACTGTTCCAGGTATCCCGATACCTGCCCCAAGGCACTGTTCCACAGGTATATTATTTTCTTCAAGCATCTCAAGGACTGTACCTGAAATACGTTTTATAGTTTCCTCTGGCCCGTTTTCTGAAAGTGTTGGTATAATTTTAGAAGCAATAAGTTTATTATTTTCACCAACAAGACCTATCTTGGTATTAGTGCCGCCAATATCAATCCCTATACGTACAAGCCCTGTTTTTTCACGTATTGTTGTAACAAGTGCATCACAGCTTCCTTCTATTGTATAAGAACCGCTGCCTGCTGTAATAAATATACTGTCACCCTTCTGGTACTCCACAGTTTCACCACATGAAGAAATCCTGCCCTTGCCATCAAGAAACAATATGCTTGCAAAAGACTTTTCTGTTACAACACCTTCAATCTTGCTCATTACATTGCCATCAAGGTTTAATTTATCAACTGTAAAATAATCACAGTCTGCTATATGAGGGTAACTTTTATGGCTGCCAGAAGGCTCACGCCTTGTAACCGCGAGTGCCTTGTCAACATGGAGTTCACGTTTCTTGCCATCCTTGCCAACCCTGCCATAATCGTATACACGGTAAGTTACATTAGAGTTCTGCTGGATTTCTGCAATAAGGATATCCTTTCCAATAGCATGCATAGTACCTGATTCTATAAAAAATACATCACCCTTATGTACTGGTACTGCGTTAAGTACCTCAAGCAATGTATCATCTTCAATTCTTCTTGCAAATTCCTCTTTGGAAATTTCTTCTTTAAAACCATAATACAGGTATGCCCCTTCTGCGGCGTCCATTACATACCACATTTCCGTTTTGCCATACTGTCCTTCATTCTTAAGGGCATAACGGTTATCAGGGTGTACCTGTATTGAAAGGTTATCCTTTGCATCAATAAATTTAACAAGTATTGGGAAATCCCTGAACCTGCGGCAGTTTTCACCTAATACTTCTTTGCCTTCAGTTTTAATAAAATCACTAAGGGACATACCTGCATATTTTCCATTTCCAATAACAGATGGCCCGTCAGGATGGCAGGATAACTCCCAGCTTTCAGCCAGTATCTCACCATCATAATTTTTATTATACTCATCTGCAAGACGGTGGCCGCCCCACAGGTAATCCTTAAAACTTGGTAATAATTTTAATAAAGCCATATTTATTATACCTTTCCATTTACTGGTAGTGCCCGCAGGCTTCTGTGTCAAGATAAAACACCAGAAGCCGCTGCACTATATTATTAATTTTAACACACACACCTGTCCATAATCTTTTTATTTATTAACGCTGTCACCCCAAATCCAGCAACAAAATACAATGGTGCTACAAGTGCTGCATAGTAATCCCCTAAGATAAAGCATATTACAGGTATTAAATCCAGGATAACCATAAGCAATGTATAAGGAAAGTTCCTTACTGCAAGGAACATGCTTTTTTTAATTGCATCTTTTAATGTATTTTCCCTGAATAATGCTGCCGGGAACAGCCAGCGCATTACAAGAAGCCAGAGGAACATAAGGCATCCTGTTACCATGCCTGTCATATGCCAGAAAAAGCTGCTCTGTGCTTTTGTAACAAACATAAGGTCAAATACAAGGACTGCACCTGTAATAAAAGACAGCAGCCATACAGGTATGCTCTTCTTTAATGAAGATATAAAAGTTTCCCTGAATGTCCTGAATGCTGAAATATAAGTGTCCTCTTCCATTTCCTTAAAGACCTGGTACATTGCAGAAATAGAAGCCCCCATAGTTACAATAGGTACTGAACATATAAGAAACAATATATTTGTAATCATTATATCCCCGATTCTCCCCATAAATTCAAAGAAAGGATTCTCAATACTTAACTTTTTCATATTACTGCCCCCGTTCCTGCAATGTATACTAATCCCTTAGTACATATTCTATAAATTTCCTGCACTCTTTTAAATGGCTGCCGTCTTTTATAAATACAAGTATTACCGGGTCACTGTTATCTGTTATAAAATCCCCGGAAATTTTTGTCTTATCTATATAGATACCTGTGTAAACATCATTATATTTATAAAAACTTTCCTCACTGCCCATGTTTAGAAGGTCTGGACAGATTTCAAGAAGCCCGGTAAATTCCCCGTCTTTTCCTATACAATAGTTAAAAAAACTTTCTGGCATTATAACTGCATCAAGTGCGCCTGCCTGCCAGCCTAAGAAAAATTTCTCAAATAAACTTTCCTTTACTTGTACATCATCTAATTTTATATCCCCATAGGAAAGAAGATAATCAGAATCAACCATTATATTACTGCTTTTTATGCCTGAACTTATGGAAAACTCCTCTGCAAGTTTTTCATCCCTGTCATAATCAACCCGCTGGTTTACTATTGCAAGGGAAAATAATCTTTCAGGATTCCCCCGTGTTACATGGTATATGGCAATTCCTGCAATAACAAGCACTATAAAGGCAATAAGTATATGATACCAGTAATATGCCATTATATATTCCCATTTTTGTGCTTTGTCCATATTTTTGGTTTTAACTCTGATATCTTCAATCCATTTTTTAAACATACACTGCGCACTCCTGTTTTATATAAAATTTACAGGGATTTTCAGGCTTTTAGTAATTCAAGGTTCTTCTTTATTAATTCACAACGCTGTTTTACACAGTCTGGTGAACGCCTTGCATCCCTAGGAGTATTAAACAGGTAATCTTCCAGTTTGTCAATAGTTGTTGTTGCAACATGCATTCTTGTGTCACATGATGCATAGTAAATATATACATCCCCGTTATCCCTTGCTATTGCACCATTTGTAAATACAACATTGGATACGTCGCCAACCCTTTCTTTGCCAAGAGGTACAAGGAATACCCCTGATGGTTCTGCTATAACTTTTGACGGGTCGTTTAAGTCTGTGCCGAATACATAAAGTACATACCTTAAGCCTGCTGCTGTGTTACGTACACCATGTGCAATATTTATCCAGCATTTATTTCCCTTAATTGGTACAGCGCCAGCGCCGTTTTTAGATTCTGTAATAGTGTGGTAAACCCTCCTGCTTATAATTTTCTCTTCATCTATTACAGCATGGCATATATCATCACATAAACCAAATCCAATTCCGCCGCCACTTCCTGTTTCAATAAAGCCGTCCATAGGGCGTGTATAGAAAGCATATTTGCCATTTACAAATTCAGGATGTAAAAGGACATTCCTCTGCTGCGGGGACTTAAGTGTCTTTAAATTATCAAGCCTTTCCCATGTCTTAAGGTCTTTTGTCCTTACAATACCTGCCTGTGCAACTGCTGCTGAAAGGTCTGTGCTTTCTGTATCCTTGCTCTCTGAACAGAACACGCCATAAATATAGCCATCCTCATGCTTTGTAAGGCGCATATCATATACATTTGTTTCTTCAGGGCATGTATCAGGAAGGACTACCGGATAATCCCAGAAATGGAACCCGTCTATGCCATTGTCACTTTCTGCTACTGCAAAGAATGATTTGCGGTCATTGCCCTCAACCCTTACTACAAGGTAATATTTGCCGTCAAGCCATATTGCACCGGAATTCATTACTGCATTAATGCCAAGCCTTTCCATAAAGTAAGGGTTTGTGTCTGCATTAATATCATATCTCCAGTGCACAGGCGCATGTTCCCTTGTAAGCACAGGATATTCATATCTGTCAATTAATCCATTATAATAATTGCTTTTCTGGTTCTTCCTTGCAACCAGCCTGTCATATTTTTCTTTTTCTACATAATATTTATTATGAATCACTGTTTCATCCTCCTGATTACTTCTATACACATGCGCCCGTTATGGTATGGGCATTTCCAAGGTTCAACTATAGGCTTTTCATCAGGATTCCCATCTGCATCTGCAGACCAGAACCATTCAGAACCCTCTCTTTTGTCAATAATATATTTTTTAATATACTCCCATAAATCCCCTGCTGCTTTATAATACTTCTCTGCATCACCAGGATTTTTTGCTGCTTCATTAATAAAGCCAACAATACTTTCTGCCTGCACCCACCATACCCTTGTAGTATTATCAACACCATTTTCTGCCTCATTCATTACAGAACCATTTATAAATGCATGGTTATAAATATTTTCTGCAAGTGCATGTGTAACAGGTGCAAACATTTCCGTATACTTGCTGTCACCAAGGACTTTAAGCCCCCTGTCTAAAAGCCAGGCTGTTTCAATATCATGTCCATATGAGTATAAATCAATAAGTGGTGTATACTGGCTGTCAAAGAATACTTCCTGCCTTCCAAGTTCTTCATTATATACTTTATTTTTAAAAACATCAAGCATAAAACGGAGGCGTCCTGCCACCTTTTCATCATGGCATACCCTGTAAAGTTCTGTATATGCTTCAAATACATGCAGAAGTGTATTCATTGTCTTATCTGCCATTACACCATTTTCAGAAAGCTTGTCATTGCCGGCAGGTTCAAATGTCCTGGTAAATGCTTCAAGATATCCATACTCATCAGTGCATTTTTCTTCAATAAGGTTAAAAAGCCCCTTTGCTGTTTTTAAAGCTTCTTCATCTTTTACCGCATCATAGTATGAAGAAAGTGCATATATTGCAAATGCCTGGTTGTAAGTATGTTTTGTATCATCTAATATTTTGCCATCATATGTAACCGACCAGTACACCCCGCCATTATCATAGTCAATACAGTAATCTTTAAGGAATTTATACGCATGTACTGCAGCATCTTTAAGATGTTCCTCCCCAAGAAGCATATATGCATTTGAAAAGAACCATAAAATCCTGCTGTTTAATATACATCCCTTCTCATAATGTGTATCAACTGCAAGGTCATATCCCATATAGCCATAATAGCCGCCATATTCTGTATCTTTCAGCTTTTCCCAGAAAGGGATAAGCTTTTCTCTAAGATGTGTTTCTATTTCATTAACAAATGCATACATATATCTTACCTTATTCCAATCTCTGTGTCAGATTCCCTGGTTACGCTGTTATCTTTAATATAAGCCACGATATCTTCTACAGTAGTGAATGCAAGCCCTACATATGTGTCGGCAGCCCCATAATATATTGCAATCCTGCCGCTCTCTGAATCATGTATTGTTGCACATGGGAAAGTTACATTTGGAACAAACCCGCGTTCCTCATACCATTCCTGTGGTGTAAGAAGGAAGTTTTCACAACGGTATCTTACGATTGAAGGATTATCTATATCAAGGATTGCACCTCCGATACTGTAAACATAGCCATTACATGTACCTGTTACGCCATGGTAGAAAAGAAGCCAGCCTTCTGTTGTTTCAATAGGTGCTGCACCTCCGCCAATCTTTACCATCTCCCACCATTCGCTGCTCTTGCCCATTACATGGCGGTGCCTGCCCCAGTAAACCATATCAGGGCTTTCTGAAATAAATATATCACCAAATGGTGTATGTCCGCTGTCGCTTGGACGGGAAAGAAGCATAAACTTGCCATTAATCTTTCTTGGGAATAAAACTGCATTCCTGTTAAATGGAAGGAACGGGTTTTCAATTCTTACAAATTTCTTGAAATCTGTTGTCTTTGCCATACCTATTGATGCACCATAGAAATCTTGGCACCACATAATATAATAAGTATCCTCAACCTTTACAAGACGTGGGTCATACGCATACACTGGCATAAAAGGATTGCCATCTTCATCTTCAAACTGGATTTTCTCTTCATCAAACTCCCAATGTATTGCATCCTTGCTTCTTCCAAGATAGATATAAGGTATGCCATTAGTCTGTTCTGCACGGAAAACACCTATAAATCCATCTTCATATGGCATAACTGCACTGTTAAATATACGTGCAACTTCCTTAATTGGATTCCTGCCTATAACCGGGTTTTCATTGTAACGCCATACAGGCGCACCCTTCATTTCTGCTGGCGGCTCCTGCCATGGAACATTTGGCACTGCCGGTCCGATAATCTTAACATCACTCATTATTTTCACCTATGGCACAATACAAAACTGCATTGTGCCATCCTCTCATCATATAATATTTATATAGTTTATAATTAAAAATTTCACCTTTTAACCCTTAACTGCACCTGCAGCCATACCACTGTATACCTGTTTCTGGAATACCAGGAAGAATACCAGTATTGGTATAATTGTTATAAGCACACCCGCACAAATATAATTGTACTGGTTGCCATAAGGGCCTGTAAAAGTATATAAAGCTGTAGAAATAGTCTTTAATTCAGGCTTTGTAAGGTACAGGTTTGATGCGTAATATTCGTTGTAAACACTTACACCCTTTAATACAAGGGATGTAACAATTGCTGGTTTTAAGAGCGGGAACAGGATTTTAAAGAACACGCCAAAATATGTGCACCCGTCCATAATTGCTGACTCATCAAGTGATACTGAAAGGTTCTCAAAGAACTGCAGGAATATATAAATTGATATAATATCAGTTCCCATAAGCACTATCATATATCCATAAAGGTGGTTTATAAAACCAAGTGAGTACATAATCTGGTAAATCGTTACCTGCATTGCTATACCTGGCAGAAGTGATGCAAAAAGGAAAAGGCTTTCTATTGCCCCTCTGCCCGGGAATTTAAAACGGTTAAGTACGTATGCAAGCATTGAACCTGTAAGTACAGAAACAATTAATACTACTACAAGTACAATACCAGTATTTAAAAAGCACCTGAGCATATTTGCCCTTTCAATGGCAATCTTAAAATTTTCAAAATTAAGAAAACTTGCCGGGAGGTCTAAAACTGAACTTGCATCATATTCTTCATTTGTCTTAAAAGCTGTAAATACACAGACAATTACAGGTATAATTGCAATAAGTGATGCAATTATCAGTGATAAATATTTTAATATGCTGAATAATATTGAACCTGCTTTCATTTTAGCTGTCATATTATGCCCCTCCCTTCTTCTTTGCTTCAAGTTTCTTACGTTTTACTGCTGCCTTTGATTCATCCTCTGTACCATCATTAAATGCATACTTAAAGAATAATTTCTGTGCAACTGTACATATTATTATAATTACAAGCAGGACTATAGCCATTGCACAGGCAAGGCCAACCCTCTGGTTCTCATGTGCAAGCCTGTTCATAATTACAAAGTATGTCCCTGTTCCCATATTACCATTTGTGATAACATATGGAGGTTCAAATGCACTTAATGAACCACTTATTGAAAGTACAAGGTTAAGAACTATAATTGACTTAATGCTTGGCATTATAATATAACGGAACTGATGCCACTTGTTAGCACCGTCAAGCGAAGCTGCCTCATACAAATCAGTATCTACTGACATCATGGCACCAAGGAAAAGCACCATATTCTGGCCTGTATACCTCCACACAGAAGTTGCCACCAGCGAGAAGTTGTTAATCTTCTGGTCCTGCAGCCATAATGGTATATTATCCGGGTCCATTCCAAACATAGTAAGGATTGTATCAAGTACATATCCCCTTGCGTAAAAGAATTTGAAAATAAAACCTACTGCAATACCACATACCAGGTAAGGGAAAAACATTGTTGCCTTAAAAATTGATTCACCCTTTACCTTAAATACCATCATTGTTGCAAAGAATAATGCAAGTGCAAGCTGTAATACTGCACCACCCATATAGTAAACACTTACAAACAGTGAACCAAATATATCTGAACGCTTAAATACATCAACATAATTTTTTAAACCGACAAAGTGCCTTGCACCAATGTATTTCATATCATAAAAGCTGAACTGTACCATTTTGGCAAATGGTACATATGTAAATACAAGAAGCAGCAGAAGCGGGACAAACATAAATGTTACTATAACAAGATATCTCTGTACTTTCCTGCTAGCAAACTTCTGGGCAAAAGTCTGTTGTCCGGCATTATTTCCAGAACCAGCCATAAGCTTCCTCCTTTCAAAAACAAAACTCCCAGTCTATACCTTTAAGATACCACTGGCGTCTGCATCTTCCAGCCAGACGCCAGTCTTAAAATATCTTATTATATCTTAGCCCGTAATCTCTACACTATATGATTCCTGTGCACTTGTCCATTTCTGGTTCCATTCTTTCATAAGGTCATCAAGTGATTTTTTACCATAAAGCGCTGCTTCAAGAACCTCTGTTACAGGGTAATCACCACTAAGGACTTCTGCTGTGTTACGGATATCATCAAATAAGCTTTCTTCGCCTTCTGCAGGTGCATTGTCTGAAAGGAGCTCAACACCATCAAATTCTGAAAGTGATTCAGGAAGTTCTTTTCCTTTAAGTGCTGGTATGCTTCCTTCATCATCAAATATTGGTGACTCCTCTAAAAGCCATTTAACATATACCATGGCTGCAATCTGGTTATCAGCACTTGCCTTGTTGTTAATTGCGTATGCATACTGTCCGCCTGAAGCTGCTGCCTGCTTGTCACCTATAGTAATAGGGAATGGCATATATCCGATATCCTCAGGATGTTTGCCAGCATCTTTAAACTGGTTTACACACCATGAACCAAGTACCATTGTTGCAATTTCGCCATCATTAATCCTCTTCTTAGATGACTCCCAGTCACTTGATGCAGGGTCTTCTTCAACAAGTTTCTGCTTAACTGCTTCATATAATGTATAGAATACAGCATATGGGCCACTGTTCTCCTCATTCTTCGTAAATGGGTCTTTCTGGTGGAGAAGCTTGTTATTCTTGTAATCAGGGTCGCCATTTGAAGCAATTCCTACATAATCATTCCATGCACCCATTGTCCAGCCTGCTGAAAAGTTTGTGTAAAGCGGGATAGCATCTGTCTTATCATTTATAAGCTGCAGGTCTTTAATAAATTCATCAGGTGTCTTAGGAAGTTCTGTGATTCCAGCTTCTTTCCAGACTTTCTTATTATAAGCGACACCACCTGCAGTACCACCATTTGGTATACCATAAACTTTGCCATCATAAGTTTTCTCTGTAACAAAGTTGTAAGTATTATTTAATACTGAATGGTCACCGAATGGGATAAAGTAATTGCTAAACTCACTCTTTTCAACACTGTCAGGAATAAAGCAGATATCGCCCCAGTCACCATTTGTCAGACGGAGTGTTACAGACTCAGCATAATCTGTTATAGCCTCGTATGTAACATTGATGTTTGGATAAGTTTCCTTAAATTTTTCAGCATATCCTTTATAAGTTGTATCTACAATATCTGTCCTGTCTGTAAGGATTGTAATATCAGCCTTAAGGTCCTTGTAATCCTCACCTAACTTAATCTTATCAATAGTTGGCACCTCTGTGTTTTTGCTTGAACCGCTGTCGCCACCATCACCATTAGAGCCACAGCCTGTCATAGTAAATACCATTGATACAGCAAGTCCAAGACTAAGCAATTTTTTGTTTTTCATAACTTTGCCTCCTTTTTAATTTTTAATACTTTTTAAATAATTTTTAACGCTTTTTTAAGCTAATTTAATTCTACAACATTAATCAGGATTTTGCAATAATTATTTTTTACTATTACGCATTTTTGTATAATATAATAATAATCCGTATCTGTTTTTGTATGCTTTTCACAAAACATAAGTTTGTATTTTTGCAATTTTTAGACAAATGCAAATTTATATAGATTAAACACACTTAAAAATTGAAAATTAATTTTAAGCTACATAAATCACCCACAGGTTTAATAGTAAATTTCCACAAAACAAAAAATAAACCTTCAAATCTATTATTTGAAGGTTATTGTTTTTTATACATAAAAAGTTTTCTGATATTTATATTGTAATAGTCCAGCCCATTTAAATAAACGGAATTTCCTCCCCCACTTTTTTGACACTGCCCCTCTCTATTAACCTTCCAGGAAGCACAAACATTCCTGTTGTATAACTTGCATTATCCAGTTTATGCAGCATTATATGCATTGTCCTTCTTGCCATCTCTTTCATATTTATTTCATACGTAGTAAGTCCTATGCTTTCCAGCTTTTCCGATACATAACTGTCCATTCTGTTGACATAATTATCAAAACCCGCTACTGATATATCATCTGGCACATTATAACCTGCATCATTAAGTTTACGTACAAGCACATATGCAGAAAGGTCACAGTTGCAGAAAAACGCTGTCGGCATTTCTTCTGGAAACTGGAATTTATTCCTTATATCCACCTGTCCATATTCACGGTCACGGTCATCAATAATCCATTCTTGCCTCGGGGTTATGCCATGTTCCATAAGCGAACGCAGATATCCAAGGAAGCGTTCATCAATACTTGTAGTTGCAAGCCTTGTACCTACAAAACCAATTTCACTGTGCCCCATTTCAAACAAGTAGTTTGTCATATGGTATCCACCCATCATATTATTGGACACAACTGAATCACACGAATCAGCAGTCCCTGGAGTATCAAGATACAGGAATGGTATCTGTATATTTTTTGCAAGGAAACGTGAATATTCCGTCCTGAATGCCCCGGTAATAATAACGCCGTCTACTTTTTTCTCCATAAGTATTTTAGGCAGTTCCCGGTTTCTCTCATCACCATGCCTTACTACTTCAAGTATCATAAAACAGTCCCTTGCAATAGCCCTTTGTGATAACTCCTGGTAAAGCTTCCAGTAGAAACTCTCCCCTTCCTGGAGATACCTTTCTGCAACTATGACACCTATATTATACCCCCTTCTTCTCCCTTCTTCCTTTACCCTTTTCAGATACCCAAGTTCGTCAGCAACCCGGATAATCTTTTGCCTCATTTCTTCGCTGACGCCCTTTTGTCCTGACAGCGCCTTTGAAACTGTTACTGCACTGACATCAAGACGTTCCCCTATATCCGCCAGCCTGACTGTTTTCGCCATATTGCACCTCTTTCTTATTCCCACCACCAATGGTAACGGTAAATGTAAAAAATATATATATTATTTTATTTCCAGTGTACATATTTGTCAAGTAATACTAAACACATGTATGGGAAACAATGTTTTTACAAACAGCCTGTTGAAGAAATTTGTATTTAAACTATCTATTAGTGGAAAAATGCTATATTTTCATCCATCTGTGATGCAAGTTTTTGTAACTGTGATGCAAGCTGTGATACTTTTGCAAATTCATCTGCAAGCTGTGAAGTCATTGCGGAAGTTTCTTCTGTTGCTGCCGCATTGTTTTCCGCCTGCTCTGAAAAACCTTCTATTGTACTTGTCATATCCTGCTTTAAATCATCTATCCTGTTTGTCATTTCAGATACAGAATTAATTTTCTCTGTGGAAACAAGTATATTCTCCTCAAGTTCCCTGAAAATATCCTGTGTATCTGATACATCACTTTCCTGTTCTTCCATATTGGCTTTTACCTGTTCCATTACAGATACTGAATATTCTGTATTTGAAACAAGCTGCATTACAATCTCTTCTATTTCCCTTGCGCTGTTATTAGTCTGCTCTGCAAGCTTTTGTATTTCAAGTGCAACAACTGAAAAGCCTTTCCCGGCACCGCCTGCTTTCGCCGCCTCTATACTTGCATTTAAAGCAAGCAGGCTTGTCTGTTCTGCTATTGTGGTTATAAAACTTGCTACTGATTTAATATTCTGTGCAGAAGCATTTGTAATATCTGTCTGCTTATTTATCAATACCAGTGACTCTTTTGCTTTACTGCTGCTTTCATCAAGGTTTCTTAGAATATCTGCTGTTTTATTGCTTAACATATACATATCTGTAGATAATGCCCGTATTTCTTTTATTTCTTCAATGGACTTTCCAATTATGCCGCCCATATAATTCATATCTTTTGAAACTTCCTGTGACTCTTCTGCCTGTTTTGCAGTTGCCTCACTTGCCATTTCAACAGCAAGGCTCATATCCTTTGCTGCCTTTAATGTATTATCTGCAGAAACGTCTAATTGTTTTGCAGCATCAGTAAGGACCATGCTTCCATCTTTTATCACTGAAGAAATATTTTTTAATTTGTCTTGTAATGTGTCTATATCCCTTCCAAGCTCACCTAATTCATCTTTCCTGTCCTTATTGCCTGTTCCTGCGCTTCCAAGTTCACCTGCAGAAACTTTTTTAACAATATTTCCTGCATTATGTATCTCCTTCACAACTGCATTCACAAAAAACATTGCACATACAATGATAAGAAGTATCAGCACTATCATTACAGTTATAAGTATAGCAGTATTTTTGACAATTACACTTTCAAGCCTGTCTACAGAACGGGTTGCCATAAGTGCACCTGTAACTTCACCCGTATCAGGCTGCAGGACAGGTATTATGTATGCATGGTATATAGAACCGCCTATATCTATGTTTTTATAATACATCTGCGCCCCTTTTTGCAAGGTATATTCTGAAATCTTATTGCCTGTGCGCATGCCTATGTACCTTCCCCCGCCATCATCTGTCATTGATGTCATAGCAGCAGTATCTTCAAAGAAAAATGTAATGTCTACACCTGTTTCTTCTTTTATAGAATCAACCAGCCCGCTTTCTTCTGATACATTAAAATTCATCCCGCGCCATACACTTCCGTCTTTAAGTGAATAATTGCCATATCCGTTTGAATTATATACATTAAGTGCTGCAATAGCTGATGCTTTAAGGCTTTCCCTTATTTCTGAATACATGCCTGATGAATACTGGAACATTCCTATTATTACAGAAAGAAGCCCTGTAATAACCACAGGAATGACACACAGGCACAATATTTTTCCCTTCATTTTCATAGCTTATCCCCCATTTATTATATATCCTGCCTGCCAGTTACATATCATCACTTGTTATAACAGAAACGCCTGTATCAATGCTTTCTTCACCTGTATCTTCCCCGTTTAGTGCCTTTACAGCAGTTTTCATGCCTTCATACCCCATAGTATCAGGATTCTGTGCCATTGTAGCAGATATAATCCCTTCACTAATATAGCCAAGCACTGTATCAGATGTATCAAAACCAATTATTTCAACATTATCCCCTGTTTCTTTAATCCTGCTGCCTGTTGCAGAAGTCGCACCTTCATTTGCGCCAAATATGCCCACGCATTTTTTATCTATAAACCCGTCAACTGCTTTTTTAGCTGCCTGTACATCTGTACCCATATAAAATGTATCAAGAAGCGTAAAACCTGTCCCGTCAAATGCAGAACGGAATCCTTTTTCCCTGGCAATGCATGAAGCAGTATCCTTTGTTACACCTATAATTCCTATATTGCCTTTTGTAATATTGCTGGCTTTAAGGTCATCAAGCATTTTTTCACCTGCTGTCCTGCCTGCCGCTTCATTATCTGTAGCAAGCTTCTGTACACAGTCAAAATCAGCTGGCGAATCCACAAATACAATTTTAATCCCTGCATCCTTGGCATTCTGCAAAGCATCATTTACATTTGCTGGCCCGTTTGCTGCTACAATAATTGCAGAAACACCTGCTTCTACTGCATCATTAATACACTGTTTCTGCTTCTCATCATCATTAACGTCTGGTGAATTCCAGGTATACTCAACATTACCAATCTCATCTGCTGCCTTTTTACAGCCATTATTAATATTTAACCAGTACTGGTCCTGCTGGTCCATTGTAACAAGCCAGATTTTGTAAGTATCTCCACTGCTTTTTGCTGCATTTCCCCCGTTTCCGCTTCCGCCTGTTCCTCCATTGTTACCCACAGCTGTCTTAACAGTTTCATCTGGCATTATAATTTCAGGTTCAGATGAACCGCCACATCCTGTAAAAACCAGTGATAAAGACAATAAGCCTGCAAAAAATTTTTTACCTGACATAAAATCCTTCCCCTTCCTTTACCGTTTTTAGTGCATTTTGCTTAAATTAATTCTAATTAAGTATTATTTTACTCTTTTTTAGGTAAGATTTCAACTAATTTTTGTAAAAAATTTTAAGCAGACTGTTTTTTATTAACTAAATTTAATTGGTTTATGGTTATTTTTTAACAAAAGTGCCAGGAATTTATGCTAATTCTACTTTACAGGTTTTCTTGTAACAGGCAACCCCGTAACAGTATATTGTTTCCATGCCATCCTGTTTTAAGGCTGTTATATACTTTTTATCTTCTGCCTGGCAGCCACTTGGTATTTGCCGGCATTTGCAAATGATATTTCAAGTTCATTTATAAATTTACTTGTCCTGTTCCTTTTGTCGAATTTATTTGCAATGTCCCCTGCCCACTTATAGTAATAACTACACAGGCTGTCTATGCTGTAAATCCCGTCCTCATTATATAAAGGGAATCTATCATTAACATCAAGTTTTATTGTTCCTGTATCTTTTTCACTTTTTAATCCTTTAAAGAAACATGCTGCATCTTTAAACGCATAAAACTTTTCGTACTGGTCACTTTCTTCCTCCCATTCCCTCCAGTGTTTTTTATAAATGCGCATCCCACGCCCGGGATTTGTATGTACATAAGCGCACATAAAGGACGCCCATCTGTTATGTACTTTTACTTCGCTGTCTGAATGTTCAAATATATAAGCTGTTTCTGCTGCTTTTTCATAGTCACCATGTAAAATATAATATTTAAGGTAATGCTGTTTCATGCGCAATAGTGAATCTGAAAGTTCACCCTTGCACCTTAAAGTTCCATTTTCAATTTTCTTTGCAATTTTATCTGCTTTTTCTTTTTCGTTATTTAAAAGATAGTATTTTATCTCTGTATTGGCAGCACATGCAACGCAGTCATATGGTTCTACAGGGCTGGCTTTAAGTTTATGCAGGAATTTCCACGCATTATCCATATCACCTGATTCAAGGTAAAATTCAGCAAAAAAATGGTATGGCTCTCTCGTTCCACGTCCACATGCAATCCACCGTTTTTTATAATCATTATGGAATTTTATACAGTCCTCATACGGAATCTGGTAAAAACTGGTGCAGGCATCTAACAGGTGCCCATAAATATAAAGTACATCAAGTATATGGCTGCTGTTTGCCTGGAATGGTGTAACCCCTGCGTCCGGGTATCTGTCAAGGAGTGCAAGGAGTTCTGGAAATACTGTAACCACATCAAGTTCATCTGCAAACCATGACGCTTCGTCACATAATTCTTCACGCAAAAAAGCCATATAAGGGATATCATTATTAAGGTCTGCCTGGCTTATTGCATAACGGATTGCATCTGCCCTTGCAGTTCCATGACTAAGCTGCCTGTAATTATATACAAGCTGTACAGGATTATACATATCTGCCATTACACTTCCTGCCTTTCTTTCCCTGGATTGTACGATAAAATATTTTCCACTGACATTTTAAGTTCTTTCATATATTTATCTGTACCATTTCTCTGGTCAAACTTTATTGCAACTTCTTCTGCTTTATTATAATAATATTCTGACAGTTTTTCTATGCTGTAGATATTATCCTGGTTGTATAAAGGAAATTTATTATCAAGCTGGAGTTTTACGTTTTCTTCTTTCTTTACTTTTTCCAGGCCCATAAAAAAACATGCTGCATCTTTAAATGAATAATACATATATTCAGGCCTTGTCACATTTTCAATATCCCTCCAGTGCTTTTTATAAATACGCAGCCCCCTGCCTGTATTATTATAAACATAAGCACACATAAAAGATGACCATAACTTATAATCTATAGCAGATGAACGGGCACGTTCAAGCAGCCGTGCCTTTTCGGCTGCTTTTTCATAATCCCCGTTCAATATATAATATTTAAGGTAACGCTTATTCATACGGTATATGGAATTTGAATCTGACATATTACCCCCGCATGTAAAAATACAGCCGTCAATTTTTACAGCAATCTGGTCTGCCTTTTCCTTCTCATTATTTGCAAGATAGTATGATAACTCTGTATTGGCAGCACAGCCCGTACAGTCATAATGCTCCATAGGGCTTGCCTTAAGCATGGATACAGCTTGCCCTGCTTCTTCCAGATAACCAGCATCTATGTAAAATTCCGCCATCATCCTGTATGGTTCACGGATACCCCGTCCTGACAAAATCCACCGTTTTTTAAAATCATTAAGAAAATTCCTGCAGTCATCAAATGGAATCTGGTAAAATTCTATACATATATCAACCAGGTCTTCATAAGTCCATAATACATCCTCCATTATATTTGGAAACCTGCCTGCATACTTATCTGCAACCGCAAGCAGTTCTGGAAATACTGTAACTATATCAAGCCCGTCCCCATACCATTCTGACTCCTCACAAAGCTCTATCCGGAAAGAAACCATATGTTCCACATCATTATTTAAATCAGCCTGCCCTATTGCATAGCGGATTGCATCAGCCCTTGCCTTCCCATGCCCTTCTTTCATATAATTATACATAAGTTTATCTGGATTATATATATCTTCCATTACACCCCCTCCTTTCCTCAAACATTTTTAAGCTGCATCTCCAGGTTTTTTATATAACTGTATGTCCCATTTCTCAAATTTTTTTGTACTCTTTAATATAACTATATGCCTCCTCTAAAGAAACATCTATATTACTGCATATTTTGCCAGGTATAAGTTCTTCAGGGACACCAAATTCATAACACATCTTTATAATAGCCATAACACCCTCTTTTCTGCCCTCTTTTCTGCCCTCTTTTATACCATTTTTTTCTATTTCATCAAATAAAACACACATAACATCATCTCCTCTTTCCAGAATACTGTAATCAATATTAGCTTTTGCTGCCCTTGCCACTGCCTTTATTACTGGAATATCTACGCTGTTATCATGGCAGTATTTTATTATTTCATTTTTTACACCTTTTGTCACCCTTTTACAATTAAGTATTTTCTCCATTATATTAAAAAAATCCCTGTTATCTTTACTATAAAACCCCATACTGCCATTTCTTGCTTCTACAAGTGTTATCTTATAATCATTAATAAATCCTTTAAGTTCTTCCGGCATACCAAACATGTCATACAAGCTTGTAGCCCCATCCCACGGCTCTTGTCCATAATATACAACAACTGTAATAACAGGGTAAATCTTGTCTGTCTTTTTTATTCCTGATAAATATTCACCGGATATTTTAACACCCTGCTGTTTATTTTTTGCAGCAATAACATCACATTGTTTTTTGTATGCACTATAATCATATCCCATAATCCTTACTGGCATACCATAGTGTACATTATCCTGGTTCTCCATGCCAAGCAGTGCAAGTGAAATGCCAAACTTCTTCCATATTTTAATATTATCCCTTGCGGCAGAAATAGAACTGGCATAATTTTTATTTTCTATAATAAATCCTGATTCTGTATCAGCATCTGATAATTCACCTGGGTCTATTAACTGCTTTCCATTAAAAAGCACTGCATTAAAAAAATCTGCAAAACGTACATTATCTTTCCAGTATTCTTTTAAAACTACATCTGGTTTTATATCTTGTTTCTTTTTATACATTAATTATAATTTATCCTTTCTGGCACAGGTATTTTCTATTGACATTACAAGCCTTTTTGTATATACATCTGTACAATTTCTTTTATCAAATCTTTTTGCAATTTCTTCTGCTTCTTTATAATAATATTTATATAACATATCTGTATTATATATATTATCCCCGCTACAAGCAGGCACAGGGCTTCCTGTTTTAAGTTTAACTACATCAAAGCCTTTTGCTTCTTTTAAAACTTTAAAAAAACATGCTGCATTTTTAAATGTATAATACCTGTACTGTGGGTTATTTTCTGCCTCCCATTCTTCCCAGTGCTTTTTATAAATACGCAGCCCACGCCCAGTCCTGCTATAGACATAAGCACACATAAAAGATGCAAATTGCATTATCTCCTTTTTACAACCGTGGGAATGTTCCAGCCTGTATGCAATTTCTTCTGCCTTTTTATAATTACCATTAACAAGGTAATATTCAAGGCATAAACGCTTTCTATATCCATCTGGAACACCATTTGTAAGCTGGATTGCTTTTTCTATTTCATTGTTTAAAAGATAATATTTTACATCTGTAATACAGTTCACATTTCTCTCATAAATGTTTGCAGGGGTCTTTTTATATTCCTGCCATAGTTTCTCTGCCCCGTCCATATCACCTGTTTCAAGGCATAATCCAAGTTCCATTCTGTAAGGTTCTTTTTCAGTGCAGCCATATGCAGTCCAGCGTTTCCTGAAATCATTAAGGTATCCTTTGTATTCTTCAATGGAAACACTGTCAAAACTTATAATAATATTTAAAAATGTTTCATATGCACAAAGCAAATGTTCTGTTGCATCTTTCCCAACTTGGAAATATGTACACTCCACGTCCGGGTATTTGTCTATAAGTGCAAGGGCTTCTTTAAATACTTTTATTATTTCTGCCACGTCCACATGCCACTTGCTGGCTGCGTCACATAATTCTTCCCTGAAATATAACATATATGGAATATCATTATTTAAATCTGCAAGCTTTATTGCATTAGAAATTTTATTAATTATTTCTGCGCTATAACTATAACAATATTCTTCTCTTAATTTTCTTGGATTATATACATCTTTATCCATAACCCCTAGTCCATTCCCTTCTCCATAAGTGCAAGGATATTCCTGTTTAAAATTCCAAGCTCATTATTATGTAATGGGAAACCGCCAATCTGTAATGCCTGTATATATAAAATTTCCACAAGAAGTTTTATATCTGCTTCATTTTCCTGTGCGGCAAGCCTTTTTACAAGCGGGTTTTCATAGTTAAAGTAAAGTATTGCTGCTGTATCATCACCAATATCTTCTGCAAATGCATCAAGCATATTGTAAAACATTGAATCAGCATTTGCACGCGCTGCCACAATCTGCCTTTTAAATAATGCTTTTTCATCAATAAGGTAAAATACCGGCTGGTTGGCTGGAGGGAAGTTCTTTATCTCTGCCCGGCAGTCATATTGTTTTAAAACACACCCTGCAACCCTTATAAAGTCAAATGTTTCATCCTGTGCATCAGGTGGCAGGTCTTTCATAAGGTCTTCTATATTCCAGTCCTCTACTGCCATTACTTCAATGTCATATACTTCACCTAACTCCCTCAAAATATCATATGAATATACATATGAAACATTTATAAGCATTTTATCCTGTGCAAAGAATAATTGCGAAAGCTGCTTATATTTGGATTCTGTAGGTGCATAAATTAACGGTTCATTGCCTGTCCTTAATGTATATCCTGTACACATGCCCCTTGTTGTTTCAAATTCACAATGGTCTGCAATTATTGTAAAAAGTTTAGGCGATACAAGTGCAAGTGACATAAGCGAAAGCCTGTGTATAGAGAAAAACCTGTCAAATATTTCTGGTTCTGTTTCAGCCATATCCCTGATATATTCAATAAGGCTGTCCTCTATTGAATTTCTTGCCTTTGACAGCACATCATCAATATAAAAACCTTCCCTTGATGCAGTAGGGCGCAAATCCATTGCATTGACAATACATTTTGTAAAAACTGCCCAGTCTGGTATAAGGTTTTCCCCTTTTTCTGTAAGAAGCATATTTTTAAGGTAAATACGGTGTCCGTTCTTTGCCGTAGGCTGTACTGCATAATTTACAATATATGCCACACCTGATACATTGCCTTCTTCTGAATGGAACGGCACACAGTCAAAAAACCTCTGCATTGTCCCCTCTGATATGTCAGTGCCAGGCTCTGCAAACATCATATTTCCAAAAAGCATAAGTTCATTTTTATTAGTTTCCCTTCCCTCCCACGGAAGGTAAACCGGGTTTATCTGTTCTTCTTCCCCGCCCTGTTTTATTATAATTGGGAAAGGAAGCAGCATTCCATAATAAATAACAAGCCTCTTTATAGTTTCCTTTGTAAAATAATCCTCCTGCCCCTGTTTTGCAAGAAGCACAACCTGTGTTCCAGGGTTTTCATTAAAGAAAGGTGCATCCTTGCACTCTGCCCCGTGGTTAATTATATTATATGTGCCATCAGGCTTGCCCCTCCATTCAAGCACAGGTGCATCATCTGATTTGCATGATTTTGTATACATCTTTATTTCATCAGACACCATAAAACATGATAAAAGCCCGATACCAAACCTTCCTATATAATCAGTCTGTATCCTGCCATCCGTCAGGTTTCTTTTAGATGATTCGCCGATAATAGCAAGGAACTGGTGGATTTCAGCTTCTGTAAGCCCAAGCCCGTTATCTGTAAAAACCAGTTTCTTCCCGTCCTCTATACCAAGTGTAATACACCCGGCAGTTTCTGTTCCATCTCCAAGGTTTTTCCTTGCATTAATTGCATCAACACCATTCTGTAAAAGCTCCCTTATATATACATCCGGGCTGCTGTAAAGATGGTCAGATAAAATCTCAATCATGCCGCCTAAATTTACTTTAAAACGAAAATCTTCCATAATCAATTAATCCTCCATTGCATTTTCCAGTGCATCTTGTAAGTCTTTTATATAGCTGTCTGCATTATTTCTCTGGTCAAATTTCTTTGCAATATTTTCTGCCCTGTTATAATAATAATTAAACAAATCCTCTGTTTTATATATCCTGTCCTCATTATATAATGGAAAAGAGGAATCTAACTGTAACCTTACCGTTTCCCTGCCGCTTTTTACCATCTGCTTCCAGAAACAGCACACATGTTGTGAAGAACCTAACAAATCATAAGGACTGTGTTCTTTTTCTAACTCTTTCCAGTATTTTTTATAAATCCTTAATGCCCTGCCTGGCTTTGTGTGTGCATAACAGTCCATAATAGTCCCCCATACCTGGTATTCTGTCTTATCATTAATTTTACGTTCAAGCAGCCCTGCAAGTTCTGCAGCCTTTTCAAATTCACAGTTCTCCATATAATAATCAAGAAATGAAATCTTCATTCTAAGCCATGCATCAAAGTAATTCCCTCCACACCTTAATTTAAAGTTTTCAATATCCTCTGCCAGTTCAAAAGCTTTATCCAGGTTTCCAGCATCAAGGTAAAACCCTATCTCTGTATTTCTTTCACATGCCCTGCAATCGCTGTTAGAATCCCTTGGTATTCTTTCAAAATTGTGGAAAGCCTCTTCTGCTTTTTTATCATCAAAATTATAAAAATAATAAAGCGACCTGTAATAAGGCTTTAAATTATAACCATAACTTATAGAACGTTTTTTAAAATCTTCAAAAAACTTTAAACAGTCCTCCATTGAAATCTGGTAAAAACTGCTACATTCCTCAATTACCCATTTATAAATCCACAATATATGGTCAAGTGCATTATCATAACTTGTGTCAAATTGTGTTGACGGTGTATCCGGATACCTGTCTATAATAGATAACATTTCAGGGAATACTACCATCATATACATAACATCACCGTAAAAACATGCTTCATGGCACATTTCTTCCCTGAAATATATCCTGAATGGCACATCATTATGCTGGTCTGCTGCCTCTATAGCTTCCCTTAATGCCTCTGTCCTTGCTTTGCCATGGGGCAGTCCATCATAATGCTTCTTTAATTCTTCCGGGTTGTAATTCATTTAAGCCCTCCTTAATATCTTTATATAATATCTAACTTTTCACCCATCTCTTTTATGTAACTGTCTGCATTATTCCTTTTATCAAACTTTAATGCAATATCCCTTGCCCTGTTATAATAATAATTATATAAATCCTCTGTCTTATAAACCTTTTCCTCATTATACAATGGAAAAGAATTATCAAGGTCAAGTTTTACCGTATCCTTTCCGCTGTCTTTCCTGAATTTCTTCCAGAAACAGCATACATTTAATACCTTGTCAAATTCATCCAACGGGCTTGTACCGCTCTGCCATTCTTTCCAGTGTTTTTTATATATTCTCAATGCCCTGCCTGGCCTTGTATATGAATAACATCTTAAAATATCATCCCATGCCTGGTATTCTGTTTTATCATTCATATTGCGTTCCATCATATAAGCAATTTTATCTGCTTCTTCAAAGTTTTTGCCCATATAATATCTCATAAAACTTAATTTCATCCTGCGCCATGCATCCTTGTCATTTCCACACTTTAATTTAAAACTTTCAATATCCCCTGCAAGCTTTACAGCCTTTTCCAAATTACCCTTATCAAGATAAAAGCCTATCTCTGCATTCCTGTCACATGCCTTGCAATTACTATTTGAATCCCTTGGAAGCTTTTCAAAATTATAAAATGCCTCATCTGCCTTTTTATCATCAAAATGGTAAAATCCATATAACAGCCTGTAGTATGGCTTTAAATTAAAGCCGTACCCAAGGCAGCGCCTTTTAAAATCCTCAAAGAATTTCATGCAGTCCTCCATTGGAACCTGGTAAAAAGAAGAACACCTGCCAACCACCCATTTATATACCCATAACACATGTTCCAAAGCGTTTTTATAAGCAGTATCAAACTGCGTGGATGGTGTATCCGGGTATCTGTCTATAAGATTTAAAATCTCTGGAAATACCACCATCATTTCTGTTTCATCACCATAAAAACATGACTCCTCACATAAATCTTCACGGAAATATATCATAAAACATACATCATTATGCCTGTCCGCTTCCATAATAGCATTTTTAATTGCTGCCATACGTGCCCTGCCATGTGGCAGATTGTCATAAAGTCCTTTAATATCTTCTGGATTGTACCCCTGTCCCATATTAATCCCCCATGCCCAGTTTCCTTTCTTAGCTGTATATCCGTTTATGATGCTTTAAAATTATAAACTGGTTTCATAATATCAATTATATCCACAGAATCTTTTATTACATCAATTATATCATCTAAAGATTTATAAGCCATTGGTGCTTCATCAAGTGTCTGTTCATTTACAGATGTTGTATAAATACCCTCCATAACACTTTTATATTCTTCCATATTCAATGTTTCCTTTGCCTTGGTACGTGACATAAGCCTGCCTGCACCATGAGGGGCAGAATAATTCCATTCCGGGTTTCCCTTTCCCTTTGCAAGCACACTGCCATCCCTCATATTAACTGGTATCAGGACTTTCTCATCTTTATATGCAGATATTGCCCCTTTCCTTAAAATCATGTTTTTGGTATCAATATAATTATGGATTGTATGGAACGCTTCCCCTGCTTCTATCCCTGTGCGCCCTAAAAGTATTTCTGCAATCCTTTCGCGGTTTCTTCTGGCAAAAGCCTGGCAAATCTCCACATCATGCAAATAATATTTAAAATAAATCCCATAAAGATAACATAAGTCATCTGGTATTAAACACTGCCTTCTCTCCCATTTAAGCTTT
This sequence comes from Lachnoclostridium sp. UBA7097, assembly GCA_002499945.1. Lineage (GTDB taxonomy): Bacteria > Bacillota > Clostridia > Lachnospirales > Lachnospiraceae > Butyribacter. Next base: position 4,700 of record DKYP01000118.1, on the reverse strand, counting down.
TTTAATGCCGCCTGGATTTCTTTCCTGCGCCCTTCTGCTTTGTATTCGGTTATCAGTGCATCTTTTTTCTTAAGATAATCTTCCTTGCCAGAGTGGAGTTCTACAGCAAATTTCTGGTAAAATTCTGCTACCTGCTTGCCAAGGTTACGGCTGCCTGTATGGATAACAAGATATTTCGTGCCGTCTGCCGCCTGGTCTATTTCAATAAAATGGTTGCCGCCTCCAAGTGTGCCAAGGCTTCTCTCAAGATATTTTGTATTCTTAAGGCTTCTGTAACAATGAAGTTCCTGTAGGTTAAAATGCTCCTCCCTGCCCTCCCATACATTCATCCCGGAAGGAATATAATGTGCTGCTTCATCTACTTTTTCAAAATCAATATCTGCTTTGCCAATATTAACCGTATACATCCCACAGCCAATATCAACCCCTACAATATTTGGCACCGCCCTGTCCATTATTGTCATAGTCGTACCAATAGTACAGCCCTTTCCTGCATGCACATCTGGCATAATACGTATCTGGCTTCCCTCTGTAAATTCATAATCACACATCCTGCGTATCTGTTCTATTGCCTCATCTTCTACAATATTTGCATAACATATGGCAGTATTAACTTTCCCCTTAATCTCAAACATAACATCTGCCCTCCTTTATAAAGCACTATGTATCAGCCTGTCCAGCTAATTGCACATTTTATTGCCCTTTTCCAGCCATCAAGCATTATATTTCTTTTTTCTTCTGTTATCCCTGGATAAAAAGTTTTACTTGTATTTATATTACCCATAATTTCTTCTTTACTATCCCAGTAACCAGTGGCAAGCCCTGCAAGATATGCTGCACCTGTAGCAGTGCTTTCCTTGCAGCCCGGGCAAAGCACTGGTATATTTATAATATCTGACTGTACCTGCATTAAGAAATTATTGGCACTTGCACCGCCATCTGCCTTTAATGCTGGTATATTAATTCCAGAATCTGCTTCCATTGCCTTTAACACATCATTTGCCTGGTATGCAACCGATTCAAGCGCAGCACGTATAATATGGTATCTGTTAACGCCACGTGTAAGCCCTGTAACCACACCCCTTGCATGCTGGTTCCAGTAAGGCGCACCAAGACCTGTGAATGCAGGGACAATATAACATCCATTTGTATCCTGGACTTTCTGCGCCATTATTTCCGAATCCGCAGCAGCATCTATTAAACGCATTTCATCACGGAGCCATTGTATTATAGCACCTGCAATAAATATAGAGCCTTCCAGTGCATATGTAATCTTTCCGCCAATTCCCCACGCTATGGTAGTTACAAGCCCGTTTTCTGAAAATACAGGTTTCTCCCCTGTATTCATTAAAAGAAAACAGCCTGTACCATATGTATTCTTAATATCACCTTTATTAAAACATGCCTGTCCAAAAAGTGCCGCCTGCTGGTCACCAGCAGCACTTGCCACGGGAATCTGCCCGCCAAAATATGAACTGTCTGCCATGCCATATATCTCACTTGTCCCACGTACCTCTGGAAGCATGGAAAGCGGGATATCCAGTTCCTTTAATATATCTTCATCCCACTTTAATTCATTAATATTATACATCATTGTACGTGAAGCATTAGAATAATCTGTTACATGTACTTTGCCTTTTGTAAGATTCCATATAAGCCATGTATCCACCGTGCCAAAAAGAAGCTCACCGTTCTCTGCACGCCGCCTTGCATCTTTTACATTATCTAAAATCCATTTAAGCTTTGTGGCAGAAAAATAGGCATCAATAACAAGCCCGGTCTTTTTGCGGAATATATCCACAAGCCCTTTTTCTTTTAAATAATCACAATACCCCGAAGTGCGGCGGCATTGCCAGACAATTGCATTATAAACCGGCTCACCTGTCTTTTTATCCCAGACAATAGTGGTTTCCCGCTGGTTTGTTATTCCTATTGCAGCAATACCAGAAGCAGGCACGCCTGCCTTTGACATAGCCTCCACCGCAACCCCAAGCTGCGCCGCCCAGATTTCCCTGGCATCATGCTCTACCCAGCCTGGCTTTGGAAAAATCTGTGTAAACTCTTTCTGTGCAACAGATACTATTTCCCCACTATGGTTAAATAAAATACAACGGTTACTAGTAGTACCTGCATCAAGCGCCATAATAAATTTCTTCATATAAATTTATCCCTCCCCATAAAGATTAAAACAATATGGTCTTATATTACCATAAATACTAGTAAAAATCTATTGTATTTGCTGGTTTATAAATATAGTATAGTTACAGTTATTTGTGGTTTGTTTTGCAGTTTGTGTACATGCAGCAGGTTTCTGCTGCATGGTACAAGCCCTGCAAAAAATATAAACATCAAAAAACAAATAACCATAAATTATATTTCTTTTAATAATGACTGCAAAAGCATAATATGGTACTCTTCATCTTTAATTATTCTTTCAAGCACTGCGGTAACACAATTATCTTTTATCATATTTACATGTACCCTGTACTGCTTTATAGCAGCTTTTTCTGCTTCTATATCTGCCAGTATCATTTTTCCAGGATTTTCTGGTATTAAAATATATGCTGGTGTCCACAACTTAGCACCATTCTGGTATTTTGCTATAAAATCAACATTCCCGCCCAGAAGATTAACCAGCTCACCTAATTTCTGCAAATGCATCATTTCTGCCATTGCAATTCCAAGTATTGTCTTTGCTACAGGACATTTAATACATGACAGGCGGTTTTCATTGTTAATATATTGCGTAATTGCTGATAATTCAGATACAGAACCACAATAATCAATACTTAGTAAATTAGCATATACCATGTTCTGTCCTGCTGCCTGTATCTGCGGATAAGGTAAATCTGCCATAGCCGGCCTTATTCCTGCAAAACTGCAGTCATTAGTAAGTAAACATTCCTTTTCCATTATAAATAGTCCTCCAAGGATATTCATATAGAATAATATATTGTTATAATTAAAAATTGTTACAATATGATATTTTGTAATTTAATTGCTATATTATAATAAAAAGCTTGCAGCCACCAGTAACTATGTGTACAATAATTTTATATATGGATTTAAGGAGGTATAATATATGCTTAAATTACCAGCTGTTTTTAGTAATTGTATGGTATTACAAAGGAATAAAAATATTGCAGTATGGGGAGAGTCAGATGGAGACTTTGTTGCTGTGTCATTAGATAACTGTACTGTGGAAACTGAAGTACATAATGGCAAATGGAACCTGTGCCTGCCGCCGCATAAGGCAGGAGGCCCTTATAAAATGACTGTAAAAAGCGGAAATGATGTTATAGTTTTTGATGATATTATGCTTGGTGAAGTCTGGCTTGCGGGCGGGCAGTCCAATATGGAATTTGCACTAAAAGACGATAAAAACGGCATGGAAATAATAAAAAATGCCAGCGGTGATAATGTAAGGTTTTACTATACACCAAAAGTATCATGGAAAGGTGAAGAATTATACAAAGCTGAACAGGAAAGTTCATGGAGTAAATTTACACCAGAAAGCTGTGAAGAATGGTCTGCTGTTGGATATTATTTTGCAGATAAACTATCAGAAAAACTTGGTGTTACAGTAGGCATAATTGGCTGTAACTGGGGCGGCACTTCGGCATCATGCTGGATTAGCCGGGATTTTCTTGAATCTGTGCCTTGCCTTTCTTCTTACCTTGAAGAATATGATAATATAGTTAAAAACCAGGATGAAGAGGGATATCTTAAAGAGCTTGAAGAATACTACGCTTACCAGGCAGAATTTGATAAAAATGTGGGAAATTATTTTGCTACATCACAAAACCCAACGTGGGAGGAAGCCATAAAACTCTTTGGCGAAAGCAGGTACCCGGGCCCTGTAGGCCCACGCACTGTAAACCGCCCATATGGACTGTATGAATCAATGCTTTCCCGTATAGCACCATATACAATTGCAGGCTTTTTGTACTACCAGGGCGAAGAGGATGACCATAAGCCATATACATACTATGAGCTTCTTTCTACACTTGTAAAACAATGGAGGCATGACTGGAAAGATGATACTCTCCCATTTATGTTAGTACAGCTTCCTGTGTTCCAGGATATAAATGAACCTGATTATAAGAACTGGCCATTTATACGTGAAGCACAGATGAGGCTTTATAACACTGTTAAAAATACAGGTATTGCTGTTATACTTGAACATGGCGAATATGGCAATATACATCCTGTGGATAAGAAACCGGTTGGTGAAAGGCTTATGTTACAGGCAATGCACCATGTATATGGCGGGGCCAGCCTTGCAGAAGCCGCAGGGCCTTTATACCATTCATATTATACAGAAGGCAGCCAGATACATATAAAGTTCCAGAATGCAGAAACAGGGCTTAAATGCACAGAGAAAGTGCTGGATGGCTTTGAAATAGCAGGTGCAGATAAAAAATATTTTCCTGCAAAGGCCGTTATAGCAGGTGATAGTGTTATACTAGAATCAGATAAAGTAAAAACCCCGTTGTATGCAAGGTATTTCTGGACAAATTATAGCAAAGTAACATTATACGGGGCGGATGGCATACCTGCTGCCCCATTCAGGACAAGCCCGGAAGACGGTTCAGAATTTACTGGAAGCAGGAATACAGGGCTAGTTGACTAAGTAGTAAAGATAAGTTATAATTAGTATCCGTTATTTATCTATGCTCACGAACGATTAGATTTTCCTT
>DKYP01000057.1 GCA_002499945.1 Lachnoclostridium sp. UBA7097 | reverse complement strand
ACCCAGTATGCATCTTCTTCTTTGTGGAAAATAGCTGGATATACAAATAACATTATGATACACCTCCTTGAATTAGTATAAGGAGAAAAGGACTATTTTAGTCCTGTCTCCTTAAGAATATTACTTAGTAAGCCAGTAGGAACATCTTTACCATGTATGGGGATTACTGTAGTTTTCCCGTCTTTTTGAAGAACATGGTGGCTGCCATTAATTCTGACTACATTCCAGCCGTTTTTCTTCAAAAGTTTTAGCAGGTCTTTGTCTCTCATATGTTCTACCTCCTTACAAGGAAAGTATAACACGTGCAACACGTATAGTCAAGAAACATATATCAAAAAATAAGGAGTAAAATTATGCGTAAGAATTTAAAAGAAGCCCGCCAGAGGGCAGGCATGACACAACAAGAAAATAAGATACAAACAGGATTAAGAGTACCAGAACCTCAGTATGAGCGTCTAGTTGCTATTGCTAAAAGAATGGGTGTTTCAGTCAATGCGCTTATTCTTATGTTAGTAGATATAGGTCTTAATCAGATTGAATATCAGCAAGAGGAATAGCACCATTATTTTTTTCATAGTCATTTAGATATTTTTGTATGATATATTCTACAAGATTATTTATTGAGCGGTTTTCTTCTGCTGAAAGAGTTTTTAGTTTTGCATAAGTCATTTCATTTATCCGAAGTCCCGTTTGTATTTTCTGGACAGCCATAGTAACACCTCCTATCAATTTGTTAGCACATTATAGCAGAATTTTGTTGACAATTCTACTAACATATGTTAGCATATTGCTAGCATATCTAAAAGGAGGTTACAACATGGAATTTGTGTCTGATATTGAGAAAATGGCCATGGAAGCGGATTCTTTGCAAAGTTTGCTATTAGCTGTAATTGATGCAGCTTATAATGGCAGTTATAGTTTTAATACATATGAAATGGCATTTAACCATGTCTGTATGTTAGCTTATGAACATTTTAAACATCTGGAAGAACTTACAGACAGAATAGTTACATTAGCAGATGATAAAAAGTCCTGAAATATTCAGACAGGCAGAAAGAATGTATTCTGCAAAAAATATTAGCAAAAATCAAATACCGCTAAAAGAACAAGTCGAATCATTAGAAATAGTTGCAGATATGCTCTGCATGAATGATGCAAGTAAATTGTTTATGTTAGAGAATTTTTACAAAGACTACAATATACCAACTGGTTTCCTGCCAAAATATGAACATAATGGCAGCAGGCAAAGGAGTGAAAACAAAAGGAGGTTGAAGACATGAAAAATCTAGCGTTATTGGAAAATCAGCAGACAATAACTTCATTAGAGGTTGCGAAAATGGTAGGGAAAGAGCATAGCAATCTGATGAAAGACATTCGCAGATACATTCAAAAGTCTGCCGAAGTGAAAATTGACTTGGGCGGTTTCTTTATCGAAAGTACATATTTAGACGCAAATAATCAAAGCAGGCCATGTTACGAAGTTACGAAAAAGGGTTGTGAATTTATCACAAGCAAACTGACAGGAGCAAAAGGTATAGCGTTTACAGCAAGGTATATAAACCGTTTTCACGACATGGAGGACTATATCAAGCAGAGCGGCAACAAAATTTCTATTGAACAGGGTATAAGCATTGTAAAGTTTATCGCTGATGATTTGAATGTGAATACCGCAAGCAGGCTTCTCATGTATGAGAATTATTGTAAAGATGTGGGAGTGCCTAAAGGCTTTCTGCCAAAGTATGAACATAATGGCAACAGGCAGATGAAAGCACTATCTGCTCTGTTGAAAGAGCATGGCTATAAAATATCGGCAGTCAAATTTAATCAGAAACTGCTTGAATGTGGTTATCTGGAAGAAAGAGCAAGACCATCAAATAAGGGAGAAATAAAGAAATTCAAAGCATTAACAGATAGTGGCTTGCAATATGGAGAAAATGCAGTCAGTCCATATAATCAAAAGGAAGTGCAGCCTTTGTATTACACGGATAGATTTGTAGAGTTGTATCAAAAGGTAGTGTAGGGGAATGAGGGAAGTATGCAGTATTGTTAAATTCGATACGGAAAATCAAAAGCCGCATGATATCGAACCTTATATTAATTATAACAAAGGCTGGAAATTCACAGAAAATGACAAAGATTTTTTAATAAGGTACTACGAAAATTGGGTGAAAGCTTGCATAGAAGAATTTGATGGAGATTTTGTTGAAGAGCCCAACAAGACGCTCAGTTCCATAAAAGAAAAAGGAGTTATGATAAGCAAGGATTTGATTCAAGAAGATGCTAGGGAACTGGCATATGCAGTATGTGATGACATTTACGAATACTACAGAAATGATACAGACACGCTAAGATTGATTGAAAATTTTATTTTAAATGTGCAGTGGAATATGCCAGCAAGAACAAAAAACAAGCACAAATCCTGTATAAGGATTGTAAAAACAGGATAGGACAGTTTGCTAATATAGCTTATTTAACAGCATGAAAGAGGTACAAACAGATGCGCAAGAATTTAAAAGAAGCCCGCCAGAAGGCGGGCNNGTTGAACTGGTGGTTGCTTTTTAATATACTTAAAAAACAGATTGTCACAGATGCACTTATCAAGGCAGGCGTAAAAATTTCAGATAAAGGTTTTTACATTTTGAGGGATGTTATCCTTGTTTATGCAGAAAGTAAATGTCCTGTAGATGTAAAACAAAAAGAAGTGTTTTCTTTTATTGCTGATAAATACGGATTAACTTTTGCAGGAATACAGAAAGAGATAAGGACACCGATTAATAATGCAATGAACCTTGCTGATATTGATTTTTTACGGAACTATTTTGGCATATGCTACAGACCAGCAACAGGGACAGTGACACCACAGGCGTTTATTCTACGCATTGTAGATGATGTAAAACTGAAATGTGAGGAATTAAGCAGGGAAAGTGGTGTTTATGGCATTAATGGCACGGCTGTAAAATGCACTGGTGTGGATGGATTTTGTGCAGAATAACTTAAGTAAGATACAAGTAAACAAATTGTATTGAAAGATGTTGGTATTCCTGCAGGCTTTCTGCCTGGATATGGACTTAATGGTAACAGGCAGATGAAACCATTTTCTGTACTATTAAAAGGAAATGGCTGTAGGGTATCAGCAACCGGACTTATAATTATAAAAATATTATTTTAGGTAAAGGAGGCTGATAACCTTGGACGGATTACTTGATATTGTTTCGGAAAGAAAAGGGGTTCCAATTACGACAAGCAGGAAAATTGCACAGGTGTTTCAGAAAGAACACAAAAATGTTTTAAGGGATATTGAAAATATTCTTATTGATAATGAATTTTCACGGCTCAATTTTGAGCTGTCAAATTATAAGTCAAGAGGCAAGGAATATCCTGAGTATATTTTAACTAAAAATGGGTTTACACTTTTAGTCATGGGGTACACTGGCAAAAAGGCTATGAAGTTTAAAAAGGCTTATATATGCCAGTTTGATGCAATGGAAGAATACATAAAGTCAATCCAGACCGCTAAAATGGAGTTCCCTGCACTTACACAGGCAATCAAAGAAGCACATGACAAACCTAAAAATTACCATTTCAGTAATGAACTTAACATGATTAACCGCATTGTGTTAGGGACAGACGCAAAGCATTTTAAACAGGAAAATGGTATTGATGTTAAAGAAAATTCTATAAGGCCTTATCTTGCAGCATGGCAGATAAAGGCAGTACAGGACTTGCAGCGTGCAGACATAGGCCTGGTAATGTCAGGGATGGACTTCCAGGACAGAAAAACATTACTGGTGCAGTATTTTAACAACTGCCTGATGCCTAAAGGAGTGAATACAGCAATATGAGGGATAATTTAAAGGAAGCCCGCCAGAAGGCGGGCATGACACAAAAACAGGTTGCAGATTACCTAGGGATAAAAACAAGAACTTACCAGGATATAGAATATGGAAAAGTATTAGGTAAGATTACACATTGGGATTTACTGGAGGATTTGTTCGTAATTCCACAGCGCCAGCTTCGGCAGATGGATTGTCATCACGTCCCATCAGATAATCTAAAGTAACATGGAAAATATCTGCTAATTTGATTAAACTTTCAATGTTTGGTTCTGCATCACCATGTTCATAATTTTGAAATGTACGTACAGAAACATTAATAGCGGCAGCAAGTTCTTTCTGAAGATAAGAAGAGCTTAAACGTAGTTCCTTTAAACGTTCATTAAATTTCATAAGTATTACCTCCTGAATAGTATTGACATGCGAAAAAATCACGTGTATAATATGCTGTAAACACATGCGAAAAAATCACGTGTTCATAAAATATTTTATAATATTTTATTTTATCATAATCTGAAGGAGGTTTGCAAATATGGATATTGCATATGAAATTGAAGAAGCTTCAAATGGGGCAGCTGCTTTTAAAGGTTTGCTTCTGGCAGCTACAGAGGCAGCGTTTAATGGCAGTTACAGGGCAGAAGATTATGAAAAAGCATTTTATTATCTTTGTGATATGGCTCACAAACATGCACAGTGTTTGGAAGAATTAAAAGAAAAGGCATTTAAACTGTTACAGGAAGGAAAGGGGTAGTACTTAGTAAAGCACAAGACAAGATAATTATAATCTACAGGAACGGACATTTTAAAAATGTAAATATTGAAGCAGACTCTGGCATTGCAATTATAAAAGATGTAATCAAAAAATTATAAGTGAAAATTAACAGGGGAAATCTATCAAAAAAGGAGGCAGCAAGCAATGGATGAAATAAGCAAAACAGAACTGGAAGCTGTGATTGGCAGCAGCATCACAGACAGCATGTTTGGGGAGGCATTAAATCATGCCAGGTGCAAACAGGCATACATATACCAGCACTCAAAAAGGGAAGAAGTTTTACAACGCTGGTATCTGCTGGAATTAATAAAGGAGCAAATAAAAAGCATTATGCTTTCAAAACTTACAATGGATTTATGCAGGGAAATTTACAATACAAAAAAAGGATGCCTGGACGGGACAGGCACTCAAAATACATTATAATTATAACAGTCCTGGCATGGACTGTTAAGACCTGGAAACCAGGATTAAGGAGGTATGTTATGAACCACAGTTTTAATGTTGGAATAGCGGCAAAGTATGGAATGCTGGAAGCAGTCCTTTTGGAACACTTAAGCTTCTGGATTGCAAAAAACAAGGCAAATGGTGTCAATTTCCAAGATGGTTATTACTGGACATATAACAGTACAAAAGCTTTGGCGGAGTTATTCCCATATGTATCAAAGAATACAATATCAAGAGCCTTACACCATCTGGAGAAAGAGGGGTTGCTTATATCGGGAAATTATAATAAAAGTGCATATGACAGGACTACATGGTATGCATTGACAGAAAAGGGGGTTCTTATTTTACAGGGCATGGATAACAGTATTTGTACAGAAAATACAGTTCCAGAAACAGGAAGTCCCAGAATTGGTAATTCCATTTCCCAGAATGATGATATCCATTTTCCAAAATGGGAAATGGAAGAACCAGAACTGGGAAATGGAATTACCCAAAGTGGGACACCTATACCAGATATAAACACAGATATAGAAACAGATAGTAATTCAACAGTATCTAAAGATACTGTTTGCCAGACTGGTGTCCGGCGTGTAATGGAGCAGTGGAACTCCCTTGCCGGATATGGGATAAAACCTGTAAGCAGTATAAACCCGAAAACAAAGCGTTATGATATGCTCAGGGCACGTATACGCTCATATGGCTTGGAAAAAGTCATGGAAGCCATAGAAAATATTAAAAACAGTGGCTTTCTCTGTGGGAACAATAAAAGTGGGTGGGCTATAACATTTGACTGGTTTGTACGCCCTAATAATTTTATCAAAGTCCTTGAGGGCAATTATAATGACACCAGGGCAGATGCTAAACCAGCAGATACAGGCCAGCAGCGTACAGGCAAGAGTGGTTATCCGCTGGAACTCCTTGAAAAGCTGGCAGGAGGGAATGGAGATGGCATGTATGGATAAACTGGATTTATATCTTAAGGAACACGCAAAACTTACCAGGCCAGAAAGGACTGTAACAGTACCAGCACATTACAAATGCCAGGAATGCAGGGACACAGGCTGGATAACTTCCTTCCAGGATGGATACGAGGTAGTGCGCAGGTGTGGCTGTTATACGGTGGGACGTGCCAGGGAACTGATGGAAAAAAGCGGGCTGTCCAGGGAGTTCCTCAAAAAGAGCTTTAACAGTTTTGACACCAGGAAAGAGCCGATGCTTGTCAATGCCAAAAACAAGGCAGTGGGTTATGTTAAAAATTTTAAGGAAACCAGGCATTGCAGGCATAATTCAATCATGTTCTGTGGACAGCCTGGTTCTGGCAAGACACATCTTGGCACAGCAATATGCAGCAGCCTTATGTCTATGGGCATACCAGTTGTATACATGCCATACCGTAATGCAATGACAAAGATTAAGCAGCATATTTTAGACGAAGCAGCATATAGCAAAGAACTTGTAAGATACATGGATGCACCTGTGTTGTACATAGATGATATGCTTAAAGGGAAACTGACAGAAACAGATGTAAATGTCATGTATGAGATTATAAATTACAGGTATATGAACAGCCTGCCTTTAATCATCAGCACAGAGAAAGACCTGGAAGGGCTGCTGGTGTTTGACGAGGCAACAGGAAGCAGGATAATTGAAATGTGCGGGGATAACATAGCATGTATTAAAGGCAAGGAATTTAATTACCGCATGTCCTGGTAGCCTGGAACATGCATTATTGTAAAATATATTAAAAAATAAGGCAATGGAAAGGAAGGGGTATATATGGCAGTATCAGAAAAACAGGAGAACATACAGGGAAAGCAGAAAACATGTGAATATAAAGGTGTTACATATTTTGTGCTCAATGACATCAGGACAGGGAAATGCTTTATAGAAGCAGACGGGGAAAGGAAGTACCTTGACTGCAATGGCAGGGTGGCTAACAAGCAGAAGGGAACAAAATCAATCAAGACAGCCATTGAAAATTTTGAGGATATGATGAAGATACAGGATTATTTTATCGAAAACAAGCAGTGGAATTTCTATCTTCTGTTTACACTGAATATTAATACTGGAAGGCGCATTTCTGATTTGCTTAATGCCAGGTGGTCAGATTTTTTCTACAAGAACGGGAATATGAGGAAGACCTGGGATATAAAGAAAAAAGATAAAGATGGCAATACCATATATGGGGAACAGAAAACAGGAAAATCCAAGGAACTTTATCTGAATACAGCTATACAGGAGGCTTTTGAAATTTTTCTGGAAAATGAAAAAGGGATTGATTTTAATTATGATTATGATGAGCCTGTTTTTAAGCAGCTTCATGGGACACATAAAGGCAAAGTGTTATCTAGCGCAGGTTACAGGAAAGCCCTTATCAAAGCTGGTGAACAATGTCTGGATTATGAAATCCGTTCCCATTCCATGCGCAGGGGCATGGGAAAAATGATGATAGAACTCCATCCTGATGATAATATATCCAAGTCTGTACTTATGGGACTGCTTAACCATTCATCAGAAAAAGATACTAACAAGTATCTTGGTGAAACAGCAAAACTTGAAATGCAGTATCTGGAAGATTTTGGACAGAAATATAAGAAATATGTCATGCATAGGGAAGAAATACCATTTACAGTAAAAAGGCCTGTTGCTGTATTTGATGTGGCAGAATTAAGGGATTACATGATATGTGCTTTTGCAAAAATTTTAGATGTTAAGGATGAAACAGATACAGTTAAATTAATGGAAGTATATAATGGTTTATTAAATGGCCTGGAAATGATAGCAAAGTAACTGGAACGGGAAAATGGAAATGGACGGCAATTACACGTATCCAGCAATTATTGATAATAGTGGACAGGGATTTGTAAATATAACTTTTCCAGATTTTGATGGTGTATGTACATGTGTACCAGAAGGAGAAGATTATATCACAGCTGCACAGGATATACTTACCCTGGCTGTATTGGATTTAGAAGAGAATGATGAAGAAATGCCTGTACAGATGAGAACTGATGGTATTACGGTTGGGGAAAACCAGAAATTAATATATATCAATGTCTGGATGCCTTACCATAGGTCACAGGTAAAGGTATTATACAGAAAGAAAACATTAACTATACCAGTATGGATTGATGAACTGGCAAAAGCAAACCATATTAATTTTTCAGCAACGCTAGTTGAGGCAGTTAAAGAAAAATTGTCTTTAAAGTAATGTGCATGAAGTGTTATGTTTTATGTAGCAGATTAACATACATACGGGTTTTAAGACTTAAAAATTATCTTTTATTATTTATATTATTATAGTATAATCAAAAATAGAAAGGATGTGGTTTTATGCCAGAGATAAAAAAAGGTTACAATGATGGTTACAGAAAGACAGAAAAAATTAACGGGGTTATTTATGATATGTCCCCTGCTGCTAATTTCAGGCATGGGATAGTTAATGGCAATATATACAGGATAATATCTAATGCTTTAAGAAGCAGTATATGCCGTGTATTTATGGAAAACCTTGATTACAAGTTCCATCCAGATATCAATGATGATTATATTGTACCAGATATAATGGTTGCATGTGACCGGAAGAAGTTGAAGGGCGGGGCATATTACGGGACTCCAAAGTTTGTTGCAGAAACATTAAGCCCGTCTACTTCCATGCGGGATATGACAGAAAAGAAAGATATTTATGAACAGGCTGGTGTGGATGAATACTGGATTGTATTACCAAAAGAAAAAGGTGTCAATATTTATTACCTGGAAGATGGAAAATATGTGTTGAAATCCAGTTATATTTTAGAAGATGACAAGGATGATGAACATTACAATGCAGATATTGTTATTTCATTGCGTGAGTTTTCAAATATTACAATGACATTGGCGGAAATTTTTGAAAATGTAGATGAATAAAATATGTTATATTGCTAAAAACAAGAAAACCTGTCTGGTCATACAAACGGTGTTGGCGCACCTCTGAAACAGGCAGGTTTCCAATACATATACACAAATCCATGCCATACGGCTAGAATTTGAACGGGCAGAAACGCCCATCTGTATTATATATATTTCTTATGTGGTAAGTCAAGTGGTTTCAGGCATTCCTGCAAAATTTCCATTTAAAAACAAGAATAATATACCAGGGATTTGTATAACAGCCATGTAAAAGTACATGGACTTTTATTGTTATTTTCTGTATTTTTAAGATTAAAGGCTGTTGATTCCATACGTGTTCCAGGAGGAGGTGGTAATAAAAATGGGATATGTAATAAAAAACGATAAAAACCTGTACATAAAACTTAGCCAGAATGGCAGGGCTGAAACCTGTGGCAAAGAAAGCAGGCAGTTATTTAAATACCAGAAGGCAGTGAATATACTGGACGGGCTGCCTAAAACCCTTAAAAGGTTAAAATTCAGGGTGGAAGCTGTTCCTGGCACTGTCCAAGATAAGAGCGGACAGAAAAGCATATTGTATAAAGAGTATATTCCAACAGAAAATATAACAAGATGGGTTGAAAAGTTTGGTACCTGCAATGATATTTTAAAAGATGCAGAAAAGAGGAAGGAAGAACTTAATACAGAGTTATCCAGGCTGGATAAGGAGTTAAGTGATATCCTGCATAAAATTGAATTTGAAAACCCGAAAGATTTGTACAGGGGATGGCTGGTATATAAAAAGATTAAACAGAACAGGGAAAGAAGAAGGATGCTTAAAGATGAACTGTTAATTGTTTCATCAGTCCCAAATTTGAAAACAGACAGTCTTGACAGGCAGGTTATACAAAAGAGAATAAACGGGCTTTCAAAGGGGAAATACCAGATAAGGGTCACAGAGGAAGTGGAAGATGAGGGAACATAAGGAAAAATGTAAAAAACAAAAAATTATTATGTGAAAATGTAAGATAAGACAAGGAGGTAAAAAAATATGGCAACTAAAACTACATTAAATGACCTGAATGAATATTTGTTCCAGGAGCTTGACAGGCTTACAAATGAAGATTTATCTGAAGAAGAACTGGACAAGGAAATAAAGCACAGTGATGCTTTGCAAAAAATAGCAAAGACAGTGATTGACAACAGAGTCCTTGCCTTGCAGGCGAAAAAGCATCTTGACGAATACGGGCAGGGTGACAAGGTGGAACTCCCTTTGATTGGTATCATAAATAAATGACTGGTTTAAGAGGAGGATTAGAAGTAATGCATAAATATACAACAGAAGAACAACAGTTTATGGCAGGGTATGTTCCAGGGCATAGTTACAGGGAAATCCAGAAAGCATTTACAAAAAAATTTGGATGGGAAATTTCTATCGGGCAGGTTAGTGGTTATATCCATAACCGCCACTTAAATACTGGAAAGACAGGAAGGTTCCAGAAGGGACATGAACCAGCCAATAAAGGGAAAAAAGGTATTTGTGCTTCTGGGAGTGAAAAGACCTGGTTCAAAAAGGGACATATACCAACAAACTACAGACCAGTAGGCAGTGAGCGTTTAAATGTGTATGGATATATTGAAATTAAAGTGGCTGACCCTGGTAAATGGGAATTGAAACACAGGGTTGTATGGGAAGCTGCTAATGGGAAAATACCAAAAGGATATATAGTTATCCACCGTGATAACAATAAAGCTAATAACAGCATAGATAATTTATTGCTTGTTAAACGGAGTACCAATGCTGTATTAAACCATACAGGATTATACAGGTATGATGGCGGATTTAAAGAAACAGCTGTCAGGATTGCGGAATTAAAGGAGGCTTCTGCTGAAGCTAAAAATAGAAGATAGTTAATCCGGATAACCAGTGGGAAACACATTCTTTACATTATGTAGATACATTTATAAAGAAGTGGGCACAGGTAAAATAGACAACAGAATCTCCGAAGTTTTAGCTTCGGAGAATATTCAATGTAATTAATAATTGTTATATAAGTTATTTCTTGTTTATACAATATGGAGCTGTGTTTTCAAAGCGTCCTGTAATACCTGTGAAAAGTTAATATTGTGTTCTAACGCAGCGGAGTTAAGCCATGCAGGCAATGTTACAGTACGGTTTACAGAACGGTTGATGTTGGCCTGGCGTACAGATGGCATGTAAACATCAACCAGTATGGCACATTCATTAGGCTGGGTTTCTACTTCTGCTAATGGTGTCGGGGCAGGGATTTCTTCACCATCTTCTTCAAGACCATAAAGTACACAGCCGAGAAGTTCCCTTGCAGACAAGAGTGCATCATTGTCATTTATACCACTGGTAGCACATTTTAAGTCTGGAAAGTCAACAGCAATTTCCTGTCCAGGCTCATAGGTGAATACAGCAGGATAAAAATACCGTTCTACTTTTTTCATGGAAAAACCTCCTTAATCTGGGATACCAGGAAGAAAACAGGGCTACCGGAATTTAAGCCCTGACTGTTCTTCAATGCGTTTTAGCGTTTTAAGTGGTATGTCCTTATCAGGATGCTTTACAGTAGTACGTCCCTTTTTATATGGGTGTTTGTACTGGTGGTGGCTTCCTGTGGCATTTACTTCATACCATCCATCAGCTTTAAGCATTTTTATAACTTCTCTTGATGAATAAGTTTTCATTAATGTTTTTCCTCCTGGTACAATTACAATAACACATATAAAAGTATTTGTAAACAAAGAACAAATATTTTTATATGTGTTATTTTGAAATACAATTAAAAAAAATAAAAAAGCAGGGTTTAATATCATGCCAGTTATGTATATCTGTAATTTAGTTAAGGTGGTAATTCTGTATCATTTCCACCTAACCTGCACTTCGGGAAGCCCCTTGTTTATAAGGATTCAGACCATGCGATTTCTCCAAGATTTTTAGAAATGTTACAAAAGTGTTACATTTTGCCATTTTTTTG
>DKYP01000007.1:11489-12768 GCA_002499945.1 Lachnoclostridium sp. UBA7097 | reverse complement strand
GCAAAAGATAATTATACTGACGGCCGTTAAGATTTTACAATTTCTGAACAGCCCATATTGCATAAGCGGGCAATACGTGCTGTTCAGAAAGAAAAATCTAATCGTTCGTGAGTATAACATAATATGATTATGTAAATAATAGTGGTTTTTAAAACTTATGTCAATGGAAGGAGATTAGCATGGACAGAAATATACCATTACCAGGGAGTTTTTACAGATATACAGATGGAAATATATTCCAAGTAATCTGTATTGCAAAGAACTATAAAGATGAAGAGATGGAGGTAGTTTACCAGAAGATGTTTCCGCCATTTGATATATGGACAGAACCGCTGGATAGTTTTATGGGGAAAGCAGATATTAATGAAGATATGCAGAAGTACAAACCCATACAGGCTGAAACAGGCAATATGCCAGACGGTGTGGTGCAGGAAAGTGCCAGTATAGATAATGATGTATTTAAAGAAGCACTGTTAAACGGGACTATAGACAGGAAGATTGCAGGGAGGATGCCAGACAGTGAAATTGCAGAAAAAGGTTTTATGGAACTGCTTGATGCCAGAAGTTACCATGAAAAATATATTATATTTACAAGCCTTAGAAAGTATCTTGACAAACGCTTATTAAGCAATATTGCAGTGGCACTTGATATAGTGCTGGAAGATGGGGATGAGGAGGAGCAATATGATTCAATATTGCATTGCCTCCAGACATTTGAGCACTATGAAACACAAAGATTAAGATAATGTTGACATATGTATAAAAGAATGGTAAATTGTATATACTAAATACTTTATATTTGTTAAATAATTATTGACAGAATAGCCAGAAGGGGTTATTATAATTAAAATGAACTTATGTTCGGAAAGGATGGAAATATGGCGAAAACAGTGGTAACAACATCAAATGATGATAATAAAATGAAAGCACTTGAAAATGCTATTGCACAGATAGAGAAAGCATATGGCAAAGGTGCGGTTATGAAACTTGGTGACAATACGCACCTTAATGTAGAAACATTTCCTTCAGGTTCATTAGGGCTTGACCTTGCACTTGGGGTTGGCGGTGTGCCAAAGGGAAGGGTTGTGGAGGTTTATGGCCCTGAATCAGGTGGTAAGACAACAGTGGCACTCCATATGGTGGCAGAAGTACAGAAACGTGGAGGGATTGCAGGATTTATTGATGCTGAACATGCCCTTGACCCAGTATATGCTAAGAGGATTGGTGTGGATATTGATAATTTATACATATCACAGCCGGATACTGGTGAACAGGCACT
>DKYP01000007.1:9662-11150 GCA_002499945.1 Lachnoclostridium sp. UBA7097 | reverse complement strand
CTTGTGCCAAAAGCAGAGATAGAGGGGGAAATGGGTGACAGCCACGTTGGTTTGCAGGCAAGGCTTATGTCACAGGCATTAAGGAAACTTACAGCCATTATTGGCAAGACAAGCTGTATAGTAATATTTATAAACCAGCTCCGTGAGAAAGTAGGGGTAATGTTTGGCAATCCGGAAACAACAACAGGTGGGCGTGCATTAAAGTACTATTCTTCCATAAGGCTTGAAGTAAGGCGTGGTGAACAGATTAAAAAAGATGGTGAAGTTATCGGAAACCGTACCCGTATCAAAGTTGTAAAGAACAAAGTTGCACCTCCGTTCCGTGAAGCAGAAGTTGATATTATATATGGTGAAGGCATATCAAGGGAAGGTGATATACTTGACCTTGCTGCCAATGAAAATATAGTTAATAAAAGCGGTGCATGGTATGCATACAATGGTGTCAAGATAGGCCAGGGAAGGGAGAATGCAAAGATTTATTTAAAAGAAAATCCTGATGTAATGGCAGAAGTTGAACAGAAAGTACGTGACAAGTTTATAAAAAAAGATGAGGAAACAGAGGAAAAAGAAGAGGAAAATAATAACCCGGCAGGTGCAGATAACATTAAGAGAGAACCCATAACTGGAATAGAAAGAGACTCCATAATTACAGATAAAGTAAATGCCAGCGCAGAAACGGCAGAAGAATAATGGAAGAAGAAGAATTACTCCGTGCAAAAAAGAAAGCAATGTCTTTGTTAAATTATAATGACCGTACAGAATGGGAACTTATGGACAGGCTTTCTAGTGCAGGGTTTTCAGAAGAAGCAGTAAATGGTGCAATGGAATATGTGAAAAGTTTTCATTATATAGATGATGAAAGATATGCAATGAGGTTTGCCAGCATATACTGTAAATCAAGAAGCCAGAAAAGGATATGGCAGGATTTAACTAAAAGGCATGTGCCAGAAGAGTATATATCCATTGCACTGGAGTCTGTAGAAGGCGGGGAAAATGAGGCACTGGAAAAGGAAACCCGGAAGATGTTAAAAGGCAGGGATATGGAAGAACTTTCTTATGAAGAAAAGCAGAAGATAGCGGCTAAACTTTACAGGAAAGGCTTTGGTACAGGCAGTATACGCAGGTATCTTGGATTGTAAATAATGGCAGTTTATGTATAACAGAAATTTGTAAAACAGGTATGAAAGAATATGCCATAAGCTTGACATATTAGTGTAAAAAGTATAAAATTGATATGTTGTACTATGTGCAATGAATAAAAATAAGGAGGTGCTCCTGTTCGATGCCAATGGTTGTTAAAGTAATTATAGCCATTGTTGTTCTATTAGCTGCGGTTATTGCAACTGCGCTTGTTACCAAATCAGTTTCTATAAAGCAATATAAAGAAGTAGAAGAAGCTAAAATTGGCAATGCAGACGAAAAGGCAAGAAGTATAATTGATGAAGCCTTAAGGACTGCTGAAACTAAAAAGCGTGAAGCACTGCTTGA
>DKYP01000007.1:0-9305 GCA_002499945.1 Lachnoclostridium sp. UBA7097 | reverse complement strand
GTATTATCGAAAGAGGAAATCCTGGATAAAAAGTCAGAAGCCTTAGAGAAAAAAGAGGCTAAGTTAAATGTAAAAATTGCTGAATTAGATAAGCAGATGCAAGAAGTTGAAGTTATAAAAAGCAGTCATTTACAAGAACTTGAAAAAATCTCTGGCCTGACTACTGAGCAAGCGAAGGAATATCTGTTAAAATCTGTTGAAGAAGATGTTAAACATGAAACTGCTGTTCTTATAAAAGAACTTGACAGGAAAGCAAAAGAAGAAGCTGACAAGAGAGCGAAAGATTATATTGTCAATGCAATACAACGGTGTGCTGCTGACCATGTTGCAGAAACTACGATTTCTGTTGTACAGCTGCCTAATGATGAGATGAAAGGCAGGATTATCGGAAGGGAAGGCCGCAATATCAGGACTTTGGAAACCCTTACAGGTGTAAATCTTATTATTGATGATACACCAGAAGCGGTAGTTTTATCAGGTTTTGATGGAGTCAGAAGAGAAATAGCAAGGATTGCTCTTGAAAAACTTATTGTTGATGGAAGAATTCATCCAGCTAGAATTGAGGAAATGGTTGAAAAGGCTCAGAAAGAAGTTGAGTCAATGATTCGTGAGGAGGGGGAGGCTGCTACTCTTGAAGTAGGGGTTCACGGTATAAATCCAGAACTTATTCGTTTGTTAGGAAGAATGAAATTTAGAACCAGCTATGGCCAGAATGCATTAAAGCACTCTATTGAAGTAGCCCATCTGTCAGGGCTTATTGCAGGGGAGATAGGGGCTGATGTAAGAATGGCTAAAAGGGCTGGTCTGTTGCATGATATTGGCAAGTCAGTTGACCAGGAGATGGAAGGCACACATGTCCAGATTGGTGCTGAACTTTGCCGCAAATATAAGGAGTCTTCCGTTGTTATTAATTCCGTAGAAGCACACCATGGGGATGTTGAACCGGAGACTTTAATTGCGTGTATTGTACAAGCTGCTGATACTATTTCCGCAGCACGTCCAGGTGCACGCAGGGAAACTTTAGAAACATATACAAACAGATTAAAACAATTAGAAGATATTTCCAATAGCTTTAAAGGAGTTGATAAATCATTTGCCATCCAGGCAGGACGTGAGGTAAGGGTCATGGTTATTCCAGATAAAGTAACAGATGACGATATGGTTCTGCTTGCAAGGGATATTTCTAAACAAATTGAGGATGAATTGAAATACCCAGGACAGATTAAGGTTAATGTTATCAGAGAATCCAGGGTTACAGATTATGCTAAATAGACACAATAGCCTGTAAACATGAGCAAAAAGGGGCCATCGGAAGATGGCTCTTTTTGGTTACTAGAAGAAAGGCAGGGGAGTATATGGTAATAGTACGCCAGAGTATATATAATCAAGAAAAAGATGTAATGGCATTAAGTAATAATAGTATTTCTTCTGGGTACACCAGTGGATATGGGGCGGCAGTGGATATAGGGACAACTACTATTGCCGCCAGCCTTTTTTCTTTGGCGGATAAGAGATATTGTGGAAATATTACAGAAACCAATTCCCAGACAAAACTTGGCGCAGATGTTATGATGCGTATTATGAATGCAAATATGGGCAAGGCAGGGCTTTTGCATGAACTTGTTATAAACCAGATAGAAGATATCCTGCTAAGGGCTGGTAAAGGTGTTTGTGATAAAAGCCAGATTGTTAAAATGGCTGTTGCAGGAAATACAACAATGTGCCATTTGTTTTTAAATAAAGATGTAAGCGGGATGGCAGGGGCCCCATTTAAAACTGCTTATAGTGGAAGTATTGATATAAAAGGAAGGGAAATTGGTTTTAAAGAATTTCCTGATATGGATGTATATGTATTGCCAGGTGTAGCGGCGCATATAGGGGCAGATGCAGTTTCAGTTCTTTGTAACCAGAAACTTTATAGTAAAGAAAAAATACAGCTTGCAGTGGATATAGGGACTAATGCAGAGATTATATTAAATAATAAAGGGAAAATATACACTTGTTCGGCAGCGGCAGGTCCTGCATTTGAAGGAAAAGGCGTAAAATGTGGCATAAGGGCAGGGAAGGGTGCTATAAACAGTATTAAAATAAGCAAGTCGACTGGAAATATAATACTTGGTGTTATAGGTTCATTAATCCCAGAGGGGATATGTGGTTCAGGGCTTGTGGATGCTATAGCAGAATTTTTAAAAGCTGGTATATTAAGGACAGACGGGTATCTTATGGATTGCGGGGAAGCCTTACAGAATAAAGTCCATCCAGATATTGCAGAAAGGATTTGCAAAGATAAAGAAGGAAATTATTTTGTGCTTTATAGTAAAAAGGATTTGGGCAATAAGCAGCATGAAATAATTGTAACGCAGAAGGATATAAGGAATATACAGCTTGCAAAGGCAGCAATACAGGCAGCAGCAGAAGTTTTGCTTGAAAAGGCTGGCATTTCATTAACTGGTATTGATGAAGTAAAGATAGCGGGTGTATTTGGAAAGTTTATACATCCTAAAGCGGCTGTCCTGTTTGGGCTGTATCCAGATATAGAAAGTGATAAAATGGAATTTGTGGGCAATGCTGCCGGGAATGGTGCAGCGCAGGCTTTATTTGACAGCAGTTTCAGGGAACTTGCTTTAAAATATTCAAAAGAAGCAAGGCATATAGAGCTTGCAGCGGAAGAAACTTTCCAGGATAAATTTTTGAATGCAACCTGGCTTAAAAAGTGGTAAAATAAGTATAAGAAATTAAGGCAATTATTATTGAAAGGATATGGGTTAATTATGAAACTTGGATTTATTGGTGCTGGCAATATGGCACAGGCAATTATCGGTGGCATTATAAGTAAAGGAATTGTTGGTAAAGAAGAAATAATTGCTTCTGCCGCAACTAATAAAACTATTACAAAAGTAGCAGAAGAGTATGGTATTAAAACAACACTTGACAACAGGGAGGCAGCCCAGGCAGATATGCTTTTTTTATCTGTTAAGCCAGTTTGCTATAAGCAGGTTATAGATGAAATAAAAGATGTGCCAGTTAAAGACAGCCAGATAATTATAACTATTGCAGCAGGAAAATCACTAGAATGGGTTGAGGATGCTTTTGGCGGCAGGCGTAAGATTGTAAGGACAATGCCGAATACACCTGCGCTTGTAGGGGAGGGAATAACAGCGGTCTGTCCAAACAGCAATATTACAGATGGGGAATTAGAAAGTGTTATGGAATTACTCAGGGCATTTGGAAAGGCAGAAGTTGTAAAAGAAAACATGATGGATGCAGTAGTTGCTGTAAGTGGCAGTTCACCAGCATATGTATTTATGTTTATAGAAGCTATGGCAGATGCAGCAGTAGCTGAAGGAATGCCAAGGGCACAGGCATACCAGTTTGCAGCACAGTCCGTTCTTGGAAGTGCAAAGATGGTACTTGAAACAGGAAAACATCCGGGTGAGTTAAAAGATATGGTGTGTTCACCAGCAGGTACAACAATAGAAGCTGTAAGGGTTCTTGAAAAAACAGGTTTCAGAAGCAGCATTATGGAGTGCATGAAAGAGTGTGCATATAAGTCACGTAATATGTAACAACTCAGGCTTGTGTATTAAAAGTAGTTCTTTTTATATATCTGGCACATATATCTGTTATATGAAGAATATCAGAAGAGTAATTTATGCAATATTTGCTTTTATAACAATTTCAAGTGTGTTATATTGTGTGCAGTGGAAAGAGGACATGGAATGTAAAACCAATATACGTACACAGCTTGAAAAGGAGGATGCGGGCAGGTACGCAGAAAATCTTATAAAAGAGATGGAGTATTTTCCAGTATGCCCTGACAGGGCGGGGAAGGCAGAATGTTATTTTGAAGATGGCTATGGTGCAGGAAGGACATATGGAGGTGACAGGAAGCATGAAGGCATAGATATAATGTCTACAGTCAACAAGCCAGGCTGTCTTAAAGTAAGGTCTGTTTCAGATGGAATTGTTGAGAAGAAGGGATGGCTTGAACTTGGAGGATACCGTCTTGGTATAAGAAGCAGTTCAGGGATTTATTACTATTATGCACATCTTGACCAATATGAAGATGGAATAGAAGAAGGGAAACATGTCAATGCTGGCGATATTATCGGTTATATGGGGAATACCGGGTATGGGCCAGAAGGCACAAAGGGAAAGTTTGATGTACATCTTCATTTTGGTATATATGTAAAGAAAGCAGATGATGAGGTAAGTTTAAACCCATATTATTTGTTAGGATATTTATCTGGCAGGAAGTAAAACCAGTTTATGTCTTTGCGCTGCAGGCATAGATAAATGGATTAATATAGCGCAGAAATGGGGGGAACATGGAAACACAACTTTGGAGGGAAATGTTAGACCCTTACCGTCTGGCAGTAGATGAACTTGTTGTGAAGTTTACACATGTGAAACAGGAATACCAGGATGCAAGAATGTATTCACCAATAGAATCAGTATCGGGAAGGGTTAAAAGAATTTCAAGTATTCTCGAAAAGGCACATAGAAAAGGTATTGACATAGAGCAGATTGAGGAGAAAATCGAAGATATAGCGGGAGTACGTATAATATGCCAGTTTGTTGAAGATATTGATACAGTTGTTGATATTATACGGAAGCGCAGTGATATGATAGTAAAACGTGAGAAAGATTATATAACACAAAGCAAAGCAAGCGGATACAGGAGTTACCATATAATTGTCTATTATACAGTCCAGACTATAAGAGGACCTAAAAACCTTGAAGCAGAGATACAGATAAGGACGCTTGCAATGAATTTCTGGTCAACAATAGAACATTCCCTTCAATACAAATATAAGGAAAATATGCCTGATGAATTAAGGGAACGCCTTTTAAGGGCAGCAGATGCCGTTGAGGCGCTTGACCATGAGATGGCATCTGTGCGTGATGAAATTATGGATGCACAAAATTCCAACAGGCAGAAGGCCAATATTATAACAAATATTTTAAATAATATTGAGAACCTTTACCATATAGCTAATGAAAGGGAAGTTACTAAAATACAGAATGAATTTTTTGATATATATAAAAAAGATGATATGGCACTTTTAAAAAGGTTTAACAAACAGCTTGATATGTTGTCTGAAACTTACCATGCCCAGAGCATACAGTCACTGGCAGGAAATTTTACGGATATATAATAAAGTTGTTAAGGATAGGGGATTTATATGGTTGCACTTCCTGAAAAATATTGTAGTAAAATGAAAGCACTTTTAGGGGAAGATGGTTTTAATAAGTATATTGAAAGTTTTTCAGAGAAACCAGTAATGGCTTTAAGGGTAAATACAGCGAAAACCAGTGTACAAAAATGGAAAGAAATTTGTCCGTTTGATATAGAAGAAATCCCCTGGTGCCAGAATGGTTTTATAGTTAATAATGCCAGTAAGGCAGAAATATCAAAGCATCCATACTACTTTGCAGGCCTGTATTATATACAAGAGCCAAGTGCAATGCTTCCTGCCGCAGTCCTTCCAATAGAAAGCGGTGATAAAGTGCTTGACTTATGTGCAGCACCAGGAGGCAAGGCAGTAGAAATAGCATCAAAGCTTAATGGAAGCGGGATTCTTGTTGCTAATGATATAAGTGTTTCGAGGACAGCAGCACTTGTAAAGAATTTGCAGATGGCAGGGGCTTCTAATATTGTAGTTACAGCAGAAACACCAGAGCATCTTTCAGTGCATTTTAAAGAATATTTTGATAAAATTTTATTAGATGTACCATGTTCAGGTGAAGGGATGTTCAGGCGTAAGCCAGATATGGTTAAAGACTGGATGGATAAAGGACCTTTATATTATGCAGGAATGCAAAGGGACATATTAAGCCAGGCATATGCAATGCTTAAACCCGGCGGAAGTATTGTGTATTCAACATGCACATTTTCTATTGAAGAAGATGAGGAAATGATACAATGGTTTACAGACACATATAATGATATGGAAATATGCAAAATCCCTTTTAAAGAGGGATTTTCGTATGGAAGGCCAGACATGCTTCCAAATGGAAATAACATGTTAAATAGATGCATCAGGATATTCCCGCATATTGCAAAAGGTGAGGGGCACTTTGCGGCACTTCTTAAAAAAAGGGACAAGCAGGATAGTGCTGGCATGGATACTGTTAAAAAAGAAAATAAGGATTACAGGCAGGGAAAGAAGAATTGCCAGAAAAAGGGCAGCAGTAATAATGAAAACTGGCTGGAGGAAATAAAGGAGTTTATCCCGGACAAGTACTTTAAAAACTATTATCCTGTAAAATATAAGAATACTATACAGCTTGTCCCAAAAGAAATGGCTGGAATTAAATCATTAAGGGTTATACAAAGCGGTCTTCTGGCAGGTGAATTAAAAAAGCACTTTGAACCCTCATGCCAGCTTGCACTCACAACATGGCAGTTTTCTTATAAAAACAGGCTGGAACTTTTATTACCGGATATAGATGTTGTAAAATATCTTAAAGGAGAAACTATAAATATTGATAAGGATTATAAAGGCTGGGTACTTGTTACAGTTGATGGTTTCCCGCTAGGCTGGGGAAAGGCAGACGGGCAGGGCAGGCTTAAAAATAAATACTATGCAGGCTGGCGTATGCTTTAATGCAGTTTTTGTATAAAAAGAGAGGTAACATATGAAAATACAAAAGGGTGACTATGGATATATAAATAACAGGAAAAGGAAGGCATTAACTGGTGTGCTTGTAATGGCAGCCGCAGGTATTGCAGTTTTTATTGCAGGGCTTTTATTAAATAAAATGTCAAACAGGAATATATTTTCTGTTATAGCAGTCTTGTTTGTACTTCCAGGGGCAAAATACCTTGTCAGGTTTATTGTAACATTTCCTTACCATTCAGCAGGCAGGGAGGTTTATAACAGGGTAAAGGAACATACTGGCAGCAAAATGCAGCTTTATGCAGATATGCTTGTTACATCTTCTGAAAAGGTTATGTTTCTTGATTTCATTGCAGTAGGGAATAAACAGGTTATTGCACTTGCCAGTAATAAAAAGCAGGAAATCCAGTATATAAGGAAATATTTAAGTGATGGTGTTAGTAACTGGGGGGATGGCTATAAAGTTAAGATTTTAGACAATGAAAAAAGTTTTTTAAGGGAAATTGACAATGTGGCAGTCCAGAAAGTGAATGAGGGAGAGGAAGCCAATGTTAAGTCATATCTTACATCACTTGTTGTATAAAGGGGATTAATAATGCAGGTATTAAAGGTTACATCACAAGATGAAGGGCAGAGGCTTGATAAATTTCTTGGAAAATTTATGCCTGGTGCACCAAAGAGCTTTTTTTATAAAATGCTGCGCAAGAAAAATATTGTACTAAATGGGAAAAAAGCAGAAGGCATGGAAAGAATTGCAGAGGGTGATGAGATTAAATTTTTTCTGTCTGATGAAACAATAGAAGGATTTAAAAAGGGAAAAAATGTACCAGATATAGAACCATCCAGTATTAAAGATATGCCTGGTATTGTATATGAAGATAATGATATTCTTGTTATCAATAAACCCGTTGGAATGTTATCACAGAAGGCAGATAAAAATGATATTTCTGCTGTTGAATATATAAATGCTTATTTAAAACATCAAAATCCTGATATCACTGCTTATTCTGTATTTAATGCGGGGATATGTAACAGGCTTGACAGAAATACAAGCGGACTTATTGTAGCAGGAAAAACAGTAAGAGGGCTTCAGTGCATGAATAATATATTCAGCCATAGGGAAGTAAAAAAATATTATCTTTGTATAGTAAAAGGTAAAGCTGTACACCATGAAAGGCTTGAAGGCTATCTTGTTAAGAATGTAAAACATAATAATGTTACTATAACAGATTATGAAACAGAAGGTGCTTCAAGAATTATAACAGAGTATGAACCATTGCAATATGGAAGACTTGGTGGCAATATATATACTTTGCTTAAAGTGCACCTTGTTACGGGCAAGTCCCACCAGATAAGGGCACATTTAAAAAGTGCAGGGCATCCGCTGGCAGGTGATGCTAAATATGGGCATAAGGATTTATACCAGATATTTAAGCGTGAATTTGGACTTAAACACCAGCTTTTACATTCATGGAGGCTTGAATTTGGAATATCTGGAAATATACCAGAAAAATACCAGGGTATGGTATTTGAAGCACCACTTCCAAACGAATTTACAGATATAATGGAAGGACTTGGCATGGATACAACAGCTTTAAGGAGGTAACAGGCAATGCCATCGTGGAATTCAAGGGGGTTAAGGGGTTCAATGCTTGAGGAGGCATTGAACTATACCAATAATAAATACCGTCAGGAGAATCTTGCCTTAGTCCAGAAAATACCTACTCCGATAACACCAATAGAAATAGATAAGGAAAGGCATCATATTACACTTGCATATTTTGAACAGAAAAGCACAGTTGACTATATTGGCAATGTACAGGGAATCCCGGTCTGTTTTGATGCAAAGGAATGTGCAACAGATACATTTCCATTACAGAATATACATAAGCACCAGATAAAATTTATGGAAGAATTTGAAATACAGAAAGGAATAGCATTCTTAATAATATATTTCAGTAATGCAGATATCTGCTATTATGTCCCATACAGGGATGTGGCTAAGTTCTGGAACAGGGCATTAGAAGGGGGAAGGAAAAGTTTCCGCCGTGAGGAACTTGACAGCAGTTATATAATAAAAGTAACAAACCAGGTATTTATACACTATCTGGAAACAGTAAGCAGGGATTTAGATATCAGGGATGAGGTGGGATTATGACAGAAAGCTTTAAAAATGAACTAATTAAAGCCGGGGTGGATTATAAAGGTGCTGTCGCACGCTTTATAGGCAGCGAGGAGATATATGAACAATTTTTATACAGGTTTACTTGTGATAAAAATCTTTCCCAGCTGGAAGAGTGCCTGGCAAAAGGCGATATAGAAACTGCATTTAAAAGGGCACATACACTTAAAGGACTGTCTGGCAATTATGGTTTTAACAAAATGCTTGAAGCGACAATACCAGTTGTTGAAATATTGAGGAAAGGGACAGCTGGTGGAATAGAGAAACCATTGCAGGAATTAAAGAAGGTTAATAATCTAATATGTGATATTATCAATAAATATAAAAATATGGAAACACCAGGGTAATCATTGGTGTTTTTATATTTTTACATTTAATTTAAGTCCTTAGTCCAGTTGTATTTTTTTGGTGCTGGAATTCTGTTAATCTGCGTCTGGCATCTAGATGATAAAGGTTTTTGAAATGTCTGCCAAAGGCGTTTTTTGAAGTGTTTTAGAAAT